>CAYZHJ010000057.1:0-18492 GCA_964478305.1 uncultured Ectothiorhodospiraceae bacterium | reverse complement strand
GCCGTCGACGGACAGACCGGTGAGTTCGTCGGTGTCGTGGGTGTAGGTGACGACTTTCCCGGACGGGTAGATGGTCTCGATCCGGCGCCCGGCGCTGTCGTAGGCATGCCGGGTGCGCAGCACGAGACCGTCGACGGTCTGGCTGCGTTCGAGCACCCGGCCGTGACGGTCATATTGCCAGTCGGTGTTGTGGATCTCCCCGCCGGCCGTGGTCTCTTCGATGGAAGACAGGCGTCCGATGCCGTTGGCCCCTTCGTCCCATATGTAGTCGACGGTGGCGCCGTCAGCGTATTCGGTCCGCACGAGGCGATTCAACGCATCGTAGGTGTACTGAGTAGTCTGGCCCCTGGCATCAGTCTTGGCGATGACTTTGCCGGCGGCATCGTGTTCGTAGGTGGTTTCGTAGGTGGTCACGCCGTTGTCGGGGCTGTCGACCACGGTGCGGTCGCCGAAACCGTTGTAGGTGTACCGGGTGGTGTTGCCGTTGGGGTCGGTGACGGCGGTAATCCGGTCCTGTCGGTCGTAGGTGTAAGTGGTAATCCCGCCCAACGGGTCGGTGACTTGCGTCAAGCGATCCAGGGCGTCGAAGGCTCCTTGTGTCGCGTCGCCGGCCGGATCGGTCGTGGCGATGCGGTTGCCGTTGTCATCGTAGGTGTGCTCGCTGGCCTGGCCCAAGGCGCCAACGGTGCGGATGAGGCGATCAAACTCGTCGAACACCTGGCGTTGCGTGCGCACGAGGGTGCCGCTGTCGGCGCGAACGTTCTGCTCGACGCGGTTGCCCGCCGCATCGAGGGTGTACTCGATGCGATGACCCTCATCGTCGGCTAGTGCGACCAGGCGCTGGGCGGCGTCGTACTCGTACTGCAGGGCACTGCCGTCGGGCAGATCAATCCGCACGAGATTGCCGACGCCGTCGTAGGCAAAGGTCGTAACTTCACCGCCCACGTCACGCGAGACAAGGCGGCCGCGGGCGTCGTAGTCGAGTTTGCTCACCAGGCCGTTGGGATCGACCAGGTGCAGCGGTCTGCCCCGGGCGTCGTGGTCGGTGATCTCGGTGACGTGGCCCAGGGCGTTGGTCATTCGAATGCGGTTGCCCTGAGCGTCGTATGCGAAGGTGGTGACGTCGGCGCGCGGGCCGTCGATGGCGGCAAGTTGGCCGGGGACGCCGCCGTTGTCGGGGTGATACGACCAGGTTGTCGTGCGGCGCTCACCAGTGGTGGTGTCGATTTCGGTCTTCGACAGCCGGCGACCGCGAGCGTCGTACGTGTACTCGGTACGCAAGCCCGGTTCGTTGACCGTCAGCGGCAAGCGCAGGTCGGTGTCCCATTCGGTGGTGATGGTGCGGGCATCCGCTGTGCCGGCGGCTTCGGTGCGCGCGGTCTCCAGGCCGTATTCGTTGTACTGGTAGGTGGTGACGTTGCCGCTTCGGTCTTCCTTGCGGGTGATCAGGCCGAGGTCGTTGTACTCCCAGTCCGAAGCGTTGCCGCAGGCGGAACAGCCGTTCTCTATGCGGCTGGTGAGTACGCGTCCATGGACGGCGATCAGGGAATAAATGCGTTCGTTGCCGCTGGCATCGGTGACCCGGACGGTGCCATCGTCCAGGTACTCGATCTCGGTACGCTCGGCGCCGCCGGCGTGTTCGCTGACGACCGCCCGGCCCTGGTCGTCGTACTTCCAGGTGGCGTAGCGATTGCCGTTCTCGTCGGTGATACCGGTGAGGTAATCGGCCGGGGCACCGAACTCGCCGTAGTGGTAGGTGCGGGCCGCGCCGTCCGGGTAGGTGATCTGGGTCAGGTTGTCGTTGCTGTCGTAGCCATAGATGTAGGCTTGACCGGTCGAGTCGAGCACACGGGCGAGGCGTCCATCCGTGTCGTACTCAAACACTAGTGCGTGTCCAAAGTCATCACGGACCTCGGTGACGCGGCCATCGGCATCATGCTCGACCCATTGTGTAAACCCTTGACGATTGACAATTCGTTGCAGTTGACCAGCCTCGTTGTAAAATTCCAGATCACCGTGTTCGTTGCGATAGCGCCATTCAATCCCCGTCCAGTGAAGTGGATATTGGTTCGTACCCACAGCGGGTATTCCATCCGGAATTTCGGTTTCAAATCGAGCCAGCTCATATTCCGTTTTTTGATAGAACAAGATCCCCTGACCATCAGGGCGAATCAATTGCACAACTCCACCCACTCCATCAGGTTCGAAGGTAATTGAAGGGCTATAATTGTTCAGCCATCCAGCATTTCCGGCCAAAGGAGATTGACTATTGTAGTGGCGCTCGAAACGTAAACCAGAAGGGCTGTTGATACGGACATCTAATTCATATTGGTATTTATTGCCCGTCAATACATTGACAGGATTTCCTTCACAGCCAGCGGGCTCAGGTTTTCCTGCGTTCAGCTGCTCCAACAATTCGGGAGAGATCTGCACCAAGCCCAAATCAAAAGGCAAATACACAAGACCCGTTGACTCATACTGATCCAATCGCTTGAACGTGAATAACGCACCCAAGGTTGGAGAGTACTCCCATTCATGAATGCCATTATAATAGTCGCTGGCAGGAGCATGAATTGGTGTTCTATTACCAGTTTCAAGATCAATAAGACAGAAGTCCGCCGCCTCTCCACCCGATACGAGTGCGAGATTTGGCGCTACTAGTTCGATATCTTCAAAGCTTCCGCAATCTGGGCCACTACCGATATCTTTACTGGAAACGATTTCCCTATCGCCCGTTTCCAGGTCCACCGATATCAGGGCGTATGACGCTCCTCCCAATCCGCGCTTGTCGCTCAACAATGCCCTATTGCCCGCTTCGTCAATTGTGCCCGATAGCAGGCGATAGTAGGATGAAGAAAGTTCGGGACCAGAGCCCCGCTCGTGGCCGGGAGCCGAACTGGATATCACGAACCTGTCTCCGGTAGAAAGATCTATGGAAACAAGAACAGGTGGATTGTTGTCGTTAGATATCCTGTAGAAGATTAGCCCGATTGCTCTGTGTTCATTCTTGTCAATGCCCAGCAAATTTGCAGGGCTATAAGGAAATGGCCCATCACCCAGAATTTCATCATCATTTTCTCTGTTTATGCCTGATATCTGAGTGGTTATTCCTGTTGACAGATCAGTCTTGAATAGACCCTCTCCCCGTATCGAACTCAAATTGGAGTTGTAAGGAGAGATTCTGCCAGACAGCCAAGCAATATCCTCGTCAATGTCAAACTGTACTGAATTTATTCGATAATAGCCTCCGTGATGAAACGTCCCGTCACCGATGTGTTTTACAAAGTTGGACTCTTCATCCAAGAGAGGTCCTACGACGGTCAACCGGTCTCCCGACTCGATATCTACACTTCTTATAAAGAAATCATTGTAGTCAGGCACAAGCTCATAAAACAGCCATCTGCTATCGTCATGATCAAGCGCGCCCCCTGCGGCTCAAAGAATGCCCTTCCCTCCCCTATTGAGTTCACCCCATCGGGATAACTTGCAATATCGTAAACAGATATGATTTGCGGTTCGGAATTATTGGATATAGCCAGTGCGTATGTATTGTTTGCAAAAACCAAGATTGCAAACACAGCCAGTATAGAAGAGCGAATAAGCCTGGGGCAGGAACAGGGCATGGCCGACTCCCTAGTGTTATTGGTTAGCTTCCGTACTTTGTCATGCTCGTACCCAAATCGAAGAGCCCGGAAGGGATGCTGCCTCCAGAACGGGCTTAACCTTCGATTTGGTAGTTATGTTATTTTAATCTGGACAAGAGAATGATTGCAAGCTGACCTCACTGCTAGGCTTGTTCGGGTTTGCAGAATCACTCACGCCAGCCGTTGCGCACAATTCGCTGATGCCGGGTTGTATTCTTCGACTGTGTTCGAAGACCAGGCTGAATACAATCTGGTCCGATACTGTCGATTTCTTACTATCGCCGCAAAGGGCACGACCATCATCATCGTCGAGCAGAATGTGCCAATGATCTTCGGCATGGCCGACCAGTGCATCTTCCTGGAGAACGGCCGCGTGGTTGCCTCGGGCACCACCGAGGAAATCGAGAACAGCGACGCGGTGGAACGTCATCTGACGATCTGAAGAGCCAAACCGCAGCGCAGGTTGGGCCGACACAGGAAGTCCAACGGAAATGCATTGGAACCACGAATGGGCACGAATAAACACGAATGTGAAACAGCATTCGACGAGGGGGTATCGGAGCTGCGCTGAAATTCGGTGGATCATTCCGGATCTCGCGGGTTGGGCTGACGAAGGAGGCCCAACACGGACGAGACGTTGGGCCTCCTTCGTCGGCCCAACCTGCATGCTCAGCGCCGCATTCCGGCATTCCGACCACAAAGACCTGACAGCGAAGCTCCCGAAGCGGTTCGTCGGCGACACAATTCGTGTCCATTCGTGTTCATTCGTGGTTCGCTTTTTCGACCCTTCCCGAACCGACTCGCCCCCAGCGCAGCTCCAGCCTGCCGCCGGACTTCCTGCATCGGTCCAACCTGCGACACCCGTTACCGGCGCCAGAAGGGTTTCGCCGCCTCCGCCTCCAGTTCCGCGCGCTGTGCACCGATGTCGTGCAGCATGTGTTCGTCGAGGCGCTCCAGGTCGCGCCGCAGCCGGACCCGGCGTCGCCTCCGCTGCAGCATGTCGGCCAGCTTCCGCAGCATGGATCGATTGCCCTGCCCTGCCTTCCGCCACACGTCACGATGCCAGGCAGGTATTCGCGTTTCGTGAATGTGGTGTTGCGAATTCGTGACCATCCATCGCTCCCATGCGTTTCCGACATGGGGTATTCTTTTCTCCATCACGGCACTGCGCCATCGGTAATTCGCGAGCACCATGTTCGCGGGAGACGAACGATGGACCTGAATTTCAACCAGCTGCGTTCGTTCCTGCTGGTGGCCGAGGAAGGCAACCTGACACGCGCCGCCGAGCGCCGTCACACCACGCCCTCCGCGGTCAGCGCCCACGTGCAGCAACTGGAGGACCGGCTCGAACTCGTGCTGTTCGAGCGTTCGCGACAGGGCATGACCCTGACCTCCGCAGGCGAACGCCTGGTGCCGGCTGCCCGCCGGATCATCGCCGCCACGCGCGATCTCGCCGACACCGCATCCCGTCTGAACGGCAATCGCAACCGCGAGATTCGCCTGGGCCTGAACGCGCCGCCGGAACACCTGGGCGTGGGCCCGCTGATGGCGGCCTCGGCGCGCGGCGATCCGCCGCTGGTGGTGCAGCTCGAATCGAGCATGAGCGAGCGGATCATGGCCGACGTGATCGACGGCCGGCTCGACGCCGGTTTCGTCTACGGCCCGGTGGAGGACCGGACGCTGGCACGGGAACCGCTGGGACGACGCCGGCTGCGGGTGGCGGCGCCGGGCGACTTCGCGCTCGACCGGCTGCCGGACGACCCGGCCGAGCGTGCCGCCCTGCCCTGGATCTGGCCCGGGGTCGAGGGCTGCCCCTTCCGCCGCCTCATGCCCGAGATCCTCGGCACCAGCGAGGCCGAGGCGAACATCGTCACCCGCATCGACGGCGAGGAATCGATCCGGGCACTGGTCCGCGCCGGCATGGGCATCGGCCTGCTGGAACAGCGCTACGCCGAGGAGGCCGCCGGCGACGGCCGGCTCAAGCTGCTGGAGCCGTCCTGGGAAATCGAGTTGGGACTGGTCTACCGCGCAGATCGCGCCGACGACCCCGTGATCCTCGCCCTGCTGACGGCCCTGCGCACGGTCTGGAGCGATGCGGAAAGCGCGAGCGCGGCCGCCTGAGGGAAGGAAAACAAGAGGAACACCGAAAACACCGGACGCACCGAAATGCACCGAAAATGAAGCAAGGATTGCACAATAGCGGGAACATGCTGCCTTGCGTTTCAACCCGTTCCTTTCGGTGTTTTCGGTGCGTTCGGTGTCCTCGGTGTCCTTCCGCCTGCCCCAAAACCACGCACCGTTCACGGACAAGGAAACGGCCGATCAGGTCTCCCGCAGGCACTGGCGGTTGCGGGCCAGCCAGTAGAGACCGATGACACCGGCGGCGTTGGCGACCCGGCCATCGTCGGCCATTGCGATTGCCTCTTCGGCATCGATTACGTGGGCGCGGATGTCCTCGTTCTCCTCGTCCAGGCCGTGCACGCCACCGGCGTCGCCCAGTTCGGCCCGGCCGACGAACAGGCAGGTCCGCTCACTCGTGCCGCCGGGGCTGACGAGGTAATCGCAGACGCGTTCCAGCGTGCCCAGTTCGCAACCGGCCTCTTCCCTCGCCTCGCGGCGGACCACATCCTCGGGGGTCTCGCCGGAATCGATGATGCCGGCGACCAGCTCCAGCAGCCATGGCCCGCCGCGGGCGTCCGCGGCGAGCGCTCCGACCCGGAACTGCTCGATCAGCAGCACCTGGTCGCGCACCGGATCGTAGGGCAGCACGGCGGCGGCGTGACCGCGCTCGAACACCTCGCGGGTAACCGGCTCGCTCCAGCCGCCATCGAACAGGGTGTGCCGCAGGCGGTACCGATCAATGCGGAAATAACCCTGATAGACCGTTTCGCGCTCGAGGACCTTCCAGTCGCGCTTCATGTCACGGCACTCCTGCGCAGACGCAGGGCGTTGCCGATCACCGACACCGAGCTCAGCGACATCGCCGCGGCCGCGATCATCGGCGACAGCAGGATCCCGACGAACGGGTACAGCACGCCCGCGGCGACCGGCACCCCCAGCGAGTTGTAGACGAAGGCGAAGAACAGGTTCTGCTTGATGTTGCGCATGGTGGCACGGCTGAGCCGGATCGCGCGCACGATGCCCGTGAGGTCGCCCTTGACCAGCGTGACGCCGGCGCTCTCCATGGCCACGTCGGTGCCCGTGCCCATGGCGATGCCGACCTGCGCCTGCGCCAGTGCGGGTGCGTCATTGATGCCGTCGCCGGCCATGGCCACGAACCGCCCTTCCGCCTGCAGCGCCCTGACCTTCTCCGCCTTCTGCTCGGGCAGCACCTCCGCGAACACCTCGTCGATACCGAGGTGCCCGGCAACCGCCTCCGCCGTGGTCCGGCTGTCGCCGGTGAGCATGGTGATGCGAATGCCCTCGGCATGCAGGGCGCGAATCGCATCGGGGGTGGTTTCCTTGATCGGGTCCGCGACCGTCACCAGGCCCGCCGGATGGCCGTCCACCGCCACGAACATCGCGGTCTTTCCCTCCGCCCGGAATGACTCCGCGCGCCCGGACAGGGCGGCGGTGTCGACGTCGAGCGCAGTCATCAGGGCCTGGTTGCCCAGGGCAACGTCATGCTCGCCGACGCGCCCCCGGACACCCTTGCCGGTCATCGAGTCGAAGCCGCTGCTGCGCTCGAGGCGCAGGCCGCGCGCCTCGGCACCCGCCACGATGGCAGCCGCCAGCGGATGCTCGCTGCCGCGCTCCAGTCCGGCCGCCAGGGCCAGTACCCGTTCCTCCTCGAAGCCCGCGGCCGCGAACACGTCCTGCAGGCGCGGCCGGCCCTCGGTGAGCGTGCCCGTCTTGTCCACGATCAGGGTATCCACCTCGCGCAGTGTCTGTATGGCCTCGGCATTCCTGAACAGCACCCCCATGGAGGCACCCCTGCCGCTGGCGACCATGATGGACATGGGCGTGGCCAGTCCGAGGGCACACGGGCAGGCGATGATCAGTACCGCCACGGCATTGATCAGCGCGTAGGCCATGGCCGGTTCCGGCCCCCAGATCCCCCAGACGATGAAGGTGATCACCGCGACCGCCACGACTGCGGGCACGAAGTATGCGGCCACCACGTCGACGAGATTCTGGATCGGCGCCCGGCTGCGGCTCGCCTCGGCGACCATCTGCACGATCCGCGACAGCAGCGTGTCGCTGCCCACGCGCTGCGCCTCGATCACCAGCGAACCGGTGCCGTTGATGGTGGCGCCGATGACCTGCTCCCCCACGCCCTTTTCCACCGGGATCGGCTCGCCGGTGATCATGGACTCGTCCACCGCGGAATTCCCCTCGATCACGATGCCGTCGACGGGCACCTTCTCGCCCGGGCGCACACGCAGGCGGTCACCGACCTGCACCCGTTCGAGCGGCACGTCCTCCTCGCTGCCGTCGGCATCGAGCCGGCGCGCGGTGTTGGGTGCCAGCCCCAGCAGGGAGCGGATCGCGGCGTTGGTCGAGCTGCGCGCGCGCAGCTCCAGCACCTGCCCGACCAGGATCAGGGTCACGATGACCGCGGCGGCCTCGAAGTACACGCCGACCTGCCCGGCCTCGTCCCGGAACGAGGGCGGGAAGATGCCCGGCAAGGCGGTTGCCACCACGCTGTAGACGTACGCCACGCCCACCCCCAGCGCGATCAGCGTGAACATGTTCAGGTTGCGCGTGACCAGCGAGCGCCAGCCGCGCACGAAGAACGGCCAGCCGCTCCACAGCACCACCGGTGTCGCCAGGGCCAGCTCCAGCCAGACACGAACGCCGTGCGGTACCAGCGCATCCAGGTTCATGCCCGGGAACATCCCGCCCATGGCCAGCAGCACGACCGGCACCGTCAGGACCACGCCGACCCCGAAACGCCGGCTCATGTCCCGCAGCTCGGGATTGTCGGCTTCCTCGACAGTGACCGTCTTCGGCTCCAGCGCCATGCCGCAGATCGGGCATTCACCCGGCGCGTCGCGCTCGATCTCCGGATGCATCGGGCAGGTGTAGATCGTGCGCGTGAGCTGCGGCGTTTCCGGCTCCAGCGCCATGCCGCATTTCGGACACTGGCCCGGGCCCTCCTGCTCGACGCCCTCGCACATCGGGCAGATGTAGCGCGAGTCGGCCGCCGGTTCGGCACGCTCGTTCCGGCCCTCGAGATACTTCTCCGGATCGGCGGCGAACTTTCCGCGGCACGCCTCGCGGCAGAAGTAATGGGTGCGGCCCGCGTGCTCGAACGACGGCGCGCTTCCGGGATCGGCCACCGTCATGCCGCAGACGGGATCGCGAACGGTCCCGTCGCTGTCGTGATCGTGGCGATCGCAATGATGCCGGGCGGTCTGGTCGTTCATGGAATGCCCTCAGTGATGTTCTTCGTCCATCGGCCTGCCGGTCAGCGACTCGATGATCGGACAGTCGTGAACGGGTCCGTGGCCGGAACACTGCGCGGTGAGATGCGCGAGCACGGTGCGCACGTTCTGCAGGTCCCGGATGCGTCCCTCGACCTCGGCGAGCTTGCCTTCGGCGATGCGCTTCACCCTGCCCCGATCGCCTTCAGGTTGCCCCGCCAGGGACAGCAGGTCATTGATCTCGCTCAAGGAGAAGCCGAGATCCCGGGCACGGCGAATGAAGCGCAGGCGATCGATCGCGACGGGCGGATACATGCGGTAACCCGAGGCACGCCGCGGCGGGTCGGGGATCAGTCCCTGCCGCTCGTAGAAGCGCACCGTTTCCACGCCGATTCCGGCGGCCCGGGCGAGCTCGCCGATGCTGAGACTGGCCATGACCTGCCCCTCCTCCGTGCAGGATGAGGAACGGAGTATAAACTCTATAGTCGACTACGGAGTCAAGGATTTTCGGAAACGATGGAGCCGCGCGGCCGGGATTTCACTCCCGTTCCAGCAGGACCGCCTCAACCCGCGCGATGTCTTCCGGCGAATCCACTCCGGCCGGCGGCAGACCCTCGATGTCGGCGACGTGGATGCGGTAGCCATGGGCGAGCACGCGGAGCTGCTCGAGCTGCTCGCTGCGCTCCAGGTCGGCGGGGGCGAGCCGGCCGTACTTCGCCAGGAAACCGCAGCGATAGGCATAGAGGCCGAGGTGGCGGCGGTACGGAGGTTGCGCTGCATCGCCGCGATCGCGGCGAAACGGAATGGACGCGCGACTGAAATAGAGCGCGAAGCCGTCGATGTCCACCACCACCTTGACCACGTTCGGATCGGCAGCAATGACGGGATCGTCATCGGGGACGGCGAGCGTGGCGACCGCGGCCGAGGGCCAGGCAGCAAGGTCCGCCGCCGCGTGTGCCAGCACGGCCGGCGGCATGAGGGGTTCATCGCCCTGCAGGTTGACCACGATGGCGTCGTCGGACCAGCCGCGCTCGGCCACCACTTCCGCAATGCGGTCCGTGCCGGAGGCATGGTCGGTGGCCGTCATGCAGACATCGGCACCGAAGGCCGTGGCGGCGACGGCAATGCGCTCGTCGTCGGTGGCGATCACGACTTCCGCCGCGCCGCTCTCGCCGGCCCGTTCCCAGACATGCTGCAGCATCGGCCGGCCGGCGATTCCGACCAGGGGCTTGCCGGGAAAGCGGCTGGAAGCGTAACGGGCCGGGATGACGACGCGGAAATCGATGCTCATTTCCGCTTGCGCAACGTCTCCGCCTCTTCCAGCGAAATGCTGCGCGCCTCTTCCTCCAGCATGACCGGGATACCGTCGCGGATGGGAAAGGCCAGCCGGTCGGCGGTACAGACGAATTCCTGCTCGCTCTTGCGGTAGATCAGCCCACCCTTGCACACGGGACAGACGATGATGTCGAGCAATCTGCTATCCATTCAGCGCTCCCTGGAGTCTCTCGAGGACGGCCGCGGCGAGCCCGTCATGATCGACGACCTCGGCCGGCAGATACCACATGCGATCGGTGGCGAATGCCCGACACTTTACCGCATCCTTCTCGGTCATCAGTACCGGCAGGTCATCGCCGAACTCCAGGTCCGCCGCCGTGAATGGATGATGATCCGGAAACGGGTGACGCTCGAGCGCCAGCCCGCCGCGCTCGAGCTGGCCGAAGAAGCGTTCGGGCACGCCGATCCCCGCCACCGCGTGCACACTCGCCCCGTGCCACTGTTCCAGCCCGTCCGTCCCGGTATCGTCGCGCAGCCGGCGCGGAGCGCCGGGACGGACCTCGAATCGCCACCCCTGCATGTCGCCGTCCCCGCGCACGGCGACGAAATCGACCTCGCGCAAGCGCGACAGCGGCTCGCGCAGCGGTCCCGCCGGCAGGAGACGGGCGTTGCCGGCGGCAATATCCGCATCCACCACGGCGATCTCGATGTCGCGTGCCAGCGCATAGTGCTGCAGGCCGTCGTCGGCGACGATGACGTCGCAGTCCTCCAGCAGCAGTCTCGCGGCGGCGGGCCTTTCGCGTCCCGTCGCCACCGGGCAGCCGCTGCGGCGCGCGATCAGGACGGGCTCGTCGCCGTGCTCGCCCGGATCGGCATCCGGGCCGATGCGCCGGGGCGCGCCCTCGCGTCCGCCGTGACCGCGACTGACCACGCCGGGGCGCCTGCCCGCGGCGCGCAGGGCACTCACCAGATGCAGCACCAGCGGCGTCTTGCCGCTGCCGCCGACCGCGGGATTGCCGACCACGATCACGGGCACCGGCAGGCGCACGCGGGGCAGCAGGCCGGACCGATAGACGAGACGCCGCAGCGCCACCAGCAGGCGGAACAACCAGGACAGGGGCAGGAGCAACAGTTGCCCGGCCAGTGTCGGCGCGCGCCACTGCCGCACCAGCCAGAGTGCAAGACGCATCTCAGTCCGCCGGGGTCGGTTCGCTGAACTGCATGCGATGCAGCGCGGCGTAGACGCCGTCGCGGGCGATCAGCTCGGCATGGCTGCCCTGCTCCACGATCCGGCCCGCGCTCAGGACCACGATCCGGTGCGCGTGCTCGATGGTGGACAGGCGATGGGCGATCACCAGCGTGGTGCGATTCTCCAGCAGCGTCTCCAGGCCCGCCTGCACCGCCCGCTCGGACTCGGAATCGAGCGCCGAGGTGGCCTCGTCGAGGATCAGGACGGGCGCATCCTTGAGCAATGCCCGCGCGATCGCGAGCCGCTGGCGCTGTCCGCCCGAGAGCATGATGCCGTCCTCGCCCACCAGCGTGTCGAATCCCTGCGGCAGCGTCTCGATGAACTCGCTGGCATGGGCGGCATCGGCCGCGGCCCTGACCTGCTCGCGATCGGCGCCGCCCAGCCGGCCGTAGGCGATGTTGTTGCCGATGGTATCGTTGAACAGCGTGACGTTCTGGCCGACATAGGCGATCTGCGCGCGCAGGCTCTCGAGCGTGAATTCGCGGATATCGATGCCGTCGAGCAGGATCCGGCCCTGCTGCGGCTCGTAGAAGCGTGCCAGCAGGTTCGCCAGCGTGGTCTTGCCGCTGCCCGAGCGGCCGACCAGGGCGACGGTCTCGCCGGATGCGACTTCGAGGTCGATGTCCTCGATCACATTGCCCTTGTCCTCGCTGTAGGAAAAGGTGACATGCTCGTAGCGTACATCGCCGTGCGCGCGTTCGATCGTGCGCGTACCGGTGTCGGGCTCGCCTTCCCGATCGATCAGGTCGAACACGTGCTCGGCCGCGGCGATCCCGGTCTGGATGGTGGAGTTGACCGTGGTGAGTCGCTTGATCGGCGCGAACAGCATCAGCATCGCCGTGAAGAAGGAAACGAAGGCGCCGACACTGACCGCCTGCACGACCGAGTCGATACTCGACAGATAGACGATGAGCGCGAGCACGATCGCGATCAGGAACTGCACCACCGGCACCGATGCGGCCTGGATCCGCGCCATCTTGAGCTGGAACCTGCGCATGCGCTCGTTGACGTTCGCAAAGCGTTCCCACTCGTAATCGCTGCCGCCGAAGATCTTGATGACCCGGTGTCCGCCGACCGCCTCCTCGATCACGTGGGTAACGTCACCCATCTGTGTCTGGATCTTGCGGCTGACCTGGCGAAAACGGTGAGTGATGTACCGGATCAGCCACATCAGTGGCGGTGCCACCAGAAAGATCGTGAGCGTCATGCCGGGATTGAGATAGAACATCCAGGCAAGCAGCCCGATGATGGTCAAGGTATCCCGGATCAGGATGGTCACCGCCTGGGTGGCCGCTCGCGCGACGCGATTGACGCTGAACGTGAGTCTCGAGATCAGCTCGCCGGAGGAAGCGTGATCGTAGTCGCGGGTCGGCATCTCCAGCAGGCGCTCGAACATCTGCTGGCGCAGGCGGGTGATCACCTGCCAGCCGACCCATTTCATGAAGTAGTTGGAGACGAAGCCGGTGACGCCGCGGATCGCGAACACCGCCAGCAGCGCCAGCGGCACCAGCCGGATCATGGTCTCGTCCTGCTCGACGAAGTTGCCGTCGAGCATCGGCTTCATCAGCGCGGCGAAGGCGGTGTCGGTCGCGGCATAGCCGATCATGCCGGCCACGGCCAGGGTGAAGTATCCCCAATGGTCGCGTACATAGGACAACAGGCGCCGGTAGGTATCGGCGCCGCGCGGTATCTCTCCGGTGGATATTTTCACGGTGCCTGTTCGCTGTTGCCGCCGGATGACGTGGCGATCGAGAGGCGGGTCAGACCGAGCTGCGCGGCGGCATCCATTGCCCGCACCACCGCCTGGTGGGGTGTGCGTGCGTCCGCGCGCACGACCAGCGGACGGTCACGGTCATCGCCTGCGAGCTGGCGCAGCGCCTGCAGCAGCGTCGACAGCCGGTCGTCGGACAGTGTGCGGCCGCCGAGGGCGTACTGGCCGTCGGCGCTGATGACGATCTCCAGTGTATCGGGCCGATCCTGCTCGGGCTGCTGCGCCGATTGGGGCAGCTGTACGTGCAGCTGCGACTCCTTCTGGAAGGTGGTCGATACCATGAAGAAGATCAGCAGCAGGAAGACGATGTCGATCAACGGCGTAATGTTGAGATCGAGGTCCTCCCGCCGTGCGGTGCCGAATCTCACGCCGCCTCGCTCCCGCGGCCCGGGGCGGACCGCTCGCCGTGCAATACCTCGACCAGCTTCACCGCTTCCTGTTCCATCTGCACGGTCAGCGCATCCACCTTGCCGCGGAAGTAGCGATGGAAGATCAGGCTCGGGATGGCGACCGAGAGACCGGCCGCGGTCGTGATCAGCGCCTGCGAGATGCCGCCGGCCAGCTCGGCCGGGTTGCCGACCCCGAGGTTGGTGATGGTGGTGAACACGCTGATCATGCCGATGACCGTGCCCAGCAGGCCCAGCAGCGGCGAGATGGCGGCGATCGTGCCGAGCGCGGTGAGGAAACGCTCGAGCTCGTGGGCCACCGCTCGGCCGGTCTCCTCGATCGCCTCCTTCATCACGTGGCGCTCGCGGTCGCGATTGAGCACGCCGGCGGCCAGGATGCGGCCCAGCGGAGAGTGCCGCCGCAGGGCGCGGATCTGTTCCTCGGTTACCGTGCCCTTGCCGGCCTTGCGCCACACTTCGGCCACCAGGCCCGGCGGCACGACCCTGCGCTCGCGCAGGGTCCAGGCCCGCTCGACGACGATCGCCAGCGCCACCACGGAACAGGCGATGATGGGCGCCATCAGCCAGCCGCCCGCCTTTACCAGTTCGAACACGCCACCCCCTCGGGATCCGCTCAGTTCGCCCGCCCCGCCGAGGTCCGTGACGTACGCGGCGGCGCGTCATCGGCCGGCAACCGGACCGCGCGCATGTTACCGGATTTCTCCGTGGCGGCGCATCCGGGCAGCCAGGGTCGACGGTACTGCAGGCGCCTGGCCGAGGGAACGGAAACGCCGGCAGCCGGATGGAATCGCTGGTGCAGCGCGCCCCCGCAGTCGGTACGACCGGAACCGGCCGGCCGCCAGCGTGCCATTACCGCCGGCCGCGGGAAATTCCACTGGTTGTCATGACCGACGGCGTACAGCACCCAGTGCGGCGCCACCGCCTCCACGAATGCCGGTATCGACGAGGAGGAACTGCCGTGATGCGGCGCTACCACGACATCGGCATCGAGGCTGACGCCCCGCTCCACCAGGTGTTGTTCGGCGTCGGCCTCGATATCGCCCGGCAGCAGCAGACTGCCGCCCGTTCCCTCGATCTTCAGCACACAGGAAGCATTGTTGCCCCGCCAGAATTCCTCGGGGTGCGGGTGCAGGAAACGGAACCGGATTCCGTCCCATTCCCAGGCATGCTCCCGGCTGCAGAACGATCCGTCGGGCCCGAGCGTCTGCGGCACGCTGGTCCAGATGCGCCGCGGGCGCAACGCCTCGCGCACGGCCCGGGCACCGCCGGCGTGATCGTTGTCGCCGTGGGATATCACCAGCGCATCCAGCCGCTGCACGCCGGCCGCCCGCAGGAAGGGAACCACCACGGCACTGCCGGTATCGAAGTCCGCCGAGAAGCGCGGCCCGGTATCGTAGACCAGGGTGTGGTGCGCCGTACGCACGACCACGGCGAGACCCTGGCCGACATCGAGCAGGTCCAGCCAGAATGCGCCCGGAGGCGGGCGCGGTGGCTGCCACAGCAGCAGCGGCAACAGGGCCAGCAGCGCCGCGGGCTTGCCGGGCACGCCGCGCGGCAGCAGAAGCACAATGGCCCCCGATCCCGCCAGCACCAGCAACCAGGCCGGGTATGCGGGTGCCCGCCATTGCGCCAGCGGCAGTCCGGCCAGGGTCTCGAGCAGGAACCACAGCAGCACGATCGATGCATCCGCGAGTGCGAGCAACGGCCCGCCCAGCGATGGCAGCAGCGGGTACAGCGCGGCCCCGGCAAGCGCCCCCGGCACGGTCACCGCGCTTACCCAGGGCACGGCGACGAGATTCGCCAGCGGCGCGACCAGCGAAGCCTCGCGGAAAAGCGCCAGCAGCATCGGCGTCAGGGCCAGCGCGATCGCGCATTGCAGCCGCACCCAGCCGGCCAGTCGCCGCGGCCGTCCCAGCCGACCGGTCACCACCAGCAGGATCGCCGCGACCGCGCCGAAGGACAGCCAGAAGGCGGGATCAAGCACTGCCACCGGGTCCGTCACGAGCACGATCACGGCCGCCCCGGCGAGCACCGCCCCCGGGCGCACGCGCCGGCGCAGGCACAGGGCGGTCAATACCAGGATCAGCATCGTCAGCGCGCGCACGGTCGGCAGCGCGAACCCCGCCAGCGCGGCATAGACAATGGCCAGCGCCAGCGCCACCAGCGACTGCAGCACCGGCTGGGCGAGTCGTTCCCGCAGCGGTCCCGATCCGCGCCACAGCCAGGCCCCGACGCCATAGCCGAGCAATGCCATCAGGCCGATATGCAGGCCCGAGATCGCCATGAGGTGGTTGGTGCCGGTGGCGACCAGGGTCCGCCACTGATCCGCGGTGATGCCGCTGCGATCACCGAGAGCCAGTGCCAGCAGCATGCCGCCGTGGGCACGATCCGCCAGGGCGGGCCGAAGCTGTTCCCGCAGGCGGGCACGGGCGGCATCGACGGAGAATCCGGCGGTATCGAGCCGGTTCGCGGCCGGTTCGGCGCGCACGTAGCCGGTGGCGCCGATACCGCGGCGAAACAGCCAGCCGGCATAGTCGAACCCGCCGGGGTTGGCGAAACCGCGCGGCGGTCGCAGACGCGCCGTCAGGCGCCAGCGTTCACCGGGACGGACCCGCGGCAGATCGGTGCCGTACCAGCTGAGGCGGATGCGGTCCGGCAGCCGCACGGCGCGGTCTCCGTGCCAGGCCCGTTCGGGTCCGAACTCGAACCGCAGCCGCCGCCCGTTCCGCTCCGGCAGTTCGACGATCCGGCCCTCGATGCGCAGATCGGCGCCGGCCAGATCGGGGGCAAGGGACGGCTCGAGACGGCCATGGGTCGCCGCGGCGGCCAGCGTGAAACCCAGCAGGCAGGCACCGGCGACCCGACGTGCTCCGTCCCGGGTCAGCAGGACGACCGCAAGCGGAGCGAGCAGTGCCGAGGTCCAGAGCGGTGGTGGTGCCGGCAGCGTGAAGAAGGTCCACGCGCCGGCGAGAAGGCCGAGTGCAATCCATGCCATGCCGCTGTTCCCGCATCCATGCGCTTCGTGGATAATCGCCGCGCAACGGCAATCCGATCAACTCTTGCCTGTCGCAGCAGGGCCGACAATGCCGAAAAACTTCTTTCGCCGCTACCTGCCGAACCTGGCCGACTTGAAAGAACGCCATTCCTCGTTGCAGGTGGCGCTCGGCGATCTGCTGCATGACCCGAATGTCTGGCACCTGAACCGGCGCTCCGTTTCCGGCGGCTTTGCGGTCGGCCTGTTCATTGCCTGGATTCCGCTGCCGATCCAGATGCTCGCCGCCGCGGCGCTGGCGCTGTTGTTCCGGGTGAACCTGCCGCTGTCGGTGGTGCTCGTGTGGATCACCAACCCCCTGACCATGGGACCCATGTTCTGGTTCGCCTGGAAGGTCGGCACGCTGCTGCTGGGCATCGAGTACGAGCCGCTCTTGTTCTCGCCCAGCCTTGCCTGGTTCACGGCCGGCCTCGCCCGCGTCTGGCTGCCGCTCACCGTCGGCTGCCTGCTGCTGGGCGCGGCCAGTTCCGCGGTCGGCTATTTCCTCTGCCGCCTCCTCTGGCGCCTGCACGTCATCCGCAGCTTCCTCAACCGCCGGCAGCGGCTGAAGGAAGCCGCGAATGAACGCGAATGAGCGCGAAAGTGAAACAACGCGCAGGTTGGGCCTCCTGACGTCGGCCCAACCTACTCCTTCGCTTCATATCGCGGTCACTTCTGTTCCTGCTGCGCCGGCTCCAGCCGTCCATCGACCAGGGTGACGATGCGATCCATGCGGGCCGCGAGATCCTGGTCGTGGGTGGCGACAAGGAAGCTCGTGCCCACCTCGCGGTTGAGCTCGCGGATCAGGTCCCAGACCCGCTCGGCGGTATGCACGTCCAGGTTGCCGGTCGGCTCGTCCGCCAGCACGCAGGCCGGTCGCGTGATCAGGGCGCGCGCCACGGCCGCGCGCTGGCGTTCGCCGCCGGACATCTCGCCGGGCTTGTGGCGGGCGCGCTGTTCGAGCCCGACGCGCCCCAGCAGCTCGTGCGCGGCGGATCGCGCCTTCGCGACCGGCTGTTCCCCGATCACCAGCGGCAGGGCGACGTTCTCCAGGCAGGTCAGCTCGGGCAGCAGGTGATGGAACTGGTAGACGAATCCGAGCGCACGGTTGCGCAGCCGCCCGCGCGCGGCCGCACCCAGCGACGCCATGTCCACGCCACCGACCCGGATCTCGCCCGCCGTCGGGTCGTCCAGGCCGCCGAGCAGGTGCAGCAGGGTGCTCTTGCCGGAGCCGGAGGGTCCGACCACGGCCACCTGCTCGCCGGGCGCGACGGCGAGGTCGGCACCCTGCAGCACCTCCACGTCCAGGTCGCCCTGGCGGTACCGCTTGCGGAGCGCGCGGCACTCGATCGCGGCGTGGTTGCCGTCACTCATGGCGCAGCGCCTCCGCGGGCCGGGTTCGCGAGGCCCGCCAGGCCGGGTACAGGGTCGCCAGCACGCTGAGGCCCGCCGCCAGCAGCACGATCCGCACGACGTCGCTGACCTGCAGGTCCGACGGCAGGTCGCTGATGTAGTAGATGTCCGCCGGCAGCAGGTCGATGCCGAACAGGTTTTCCAGCGCCGGCATGATCTCGCCGACGTTGAGCGACAGGGCGATGCCGCCGCCGACCCCCAGCACCGTGCCGACCAGGCCGATGATGCAGCCCTGCACCAGGAACACCGCCATCACCCCGCCCGGCGTCAGGCCGAGGGTACGCAGGATGGCGATGTCCGACTGCTTGTCGGTGACCATCATCACCAGCGTCGAGA
>CAYZHJ010000056.1:0-18511 GCA_964478305.1 uncultured Ectothiorhodospiraceae bacterium | reverse complement strand
GTGGCGCCGTGCGAGCAGACCACGTCGTCGGCGTAGATCTCCAGCTCGGGCTTGGTATCGATCTCGGCCTTGCCCGACAGCAGCAGGTTGTCGTTCGACTGATAGGCCTCGGTCTTCTGCGCGTGCGGCGCGACATAGACCCGGCCGTTGAACACGCCGCGGGCGTTGTCGTCGAGGATGCCGCGGTAGGCCTCCTCGCTCTTGGTGTTCGGCTCCATGTGATTGATACGCGTGTGCGTATCCACGTGCTGGCGGCCGTTGACCAGGTACAGGCCGTTGAACAGCGTGGCGGCGCCTTCGGCGTTGAGCGCGGTGTTGATGTCGCTGCGCACCAGCTGGCCGCCCATCTGCACGTTGTGCGAGTCGAAGCGGCTGTCGCCGGCCTGCCGGCAATGCACGCTGCCGATGTGGAAGCCCTTGCGGGAGTCACGCTGGATCCGGTAGTGCGTCACATGCGCGCCGGCGTCCAGCACGGCCTCGGTCACCGTGTTGGTCAGGTTGGCCGCGTCGCCGATGCCGACATAATGCTCGATGATGGTCGCCTCGGCATGGTGGCCGGCCGAGATGATGATGCGCGGATGGCAGGCGACCGCTTCTTCCTGCGGCGTCGACACGAACAGCAGCTCGATCGGCTTGTCCGCGCGCGCCTCGGGCGCGAGCTCGATCACGGCGCCGTCGTCGGCGAACGCCGTGTTGAGTGCGGTAAAGCCGCTGAAGTCGCTCGGCGCGCAATCGGTGAAGCGGCCCCGCAGGGCCTCGGGATCATCGGCCAGCACCTGGGCCAGGCTGCGCACCTGCACATCGGTACCCGCACCCTCGCGGTCGGACAGCGCCGCCGCGAAGTGGCCGTTGATGAACACCAGGCGGCAGGTATCCAGGCCCGGGATGCGCTGGGCCTCGATCGTCTCCGCGTCCGCGGTGGCCTGCGATGCATCCGGGCGCGCGAAATCGCGCCGCGCGATCGGCTTGACGCTGGTGTATTTCCAGTCCTCGATGCGCTGGTGTGGCAGGCCGAGCTGCGCGAACGTGTCGGCCGCGCTGCGGCGCGCGCTCGCGATCCAGTCGGTCGCGTCGCCCGGGCGCTCGCCGCTGAAGCGCTCGAGGAAGCGCTGGGCGGTTTCGTCGACGGCCGTACTCATGCGTTCGTCGCCTCCTCCTCGCGAACCCAGTCGTAACCACGGTTCTCGAGTTCGAGTGCCAGTTCCTTCGTGCCCGATTTGAGCACGCGGCCATTGGCGAGCACGTGCACCTTGTCCGGCTCGATGTAGTCGAGCAGGCGCTGATAGTGCGTCACCAGGACGATGGAACGGTCAGGACTGCGCATCTGGTTGACGCCGTTGGCGACGACCTTGAGCGCGTCGATGTCGAGGCCGGAGTCGGTCTCGTCCAGGACGGCCAGCTCGGGCTCGAGCACCATCATCTGGAAGATCTCGTTGCGCTTCTTCTCGCCGCCGGAGAAGCCCTCGTTGACCGAGCGATTGAGAAAGCTCTCGCTCATGTCCATGAGCTTCATCTTCTCCTTGACGCCGGTGAGGAACTCGACCGTGTCCACCTCGTCCAGCCCCTGGTGCTTGCGCTTGGCGTTGAGCGCCGACTTGAGCAGGTAGACGTTGTTCACGCCCGGGATCTCGACCGGATACTGGAACGCCAGGAACAGGCCCTCGTGCGCCCGCTCTTCCGGATCGAGCGCCAGCAGGTCCTGCCCCTTGTAGGTCACCGAGCCCTCGGTGACCTCGTAGTCGTCGCGGCCGGCTAGAATGTGCGCCAGGGTCGACTTGCCCGAGCCGTTCGGGCCCATGAGGGCATGCACCTCGCCCGCGTTCACCTCGAGGTCGACACCGCGCAGGATGTCGCCACCCTCGACCCGGGCGTGCAGGTTCTCGATCTTCAGCATGGGTTGTTGCGTCATCATTCGTGCTCCGTTTCGAATCCGTTGGATCAGCCGACCGCACCCTCGAGGGTGATGCCCAGCAGCGCCTGTGCCTCCACCGCGAACTCCATCGGCAGCTCGCGGAAGACATCCTTGCAGAAGCCGTTGACGATCATGTTGACGGCGTCCTCCTCGGAAATGCCGCGCTGCCGGCAGTAGAACAGCTGCTCGTCGCTGACCTTCGAGGTGCTGGCCTCGTGCTCGACGATGGCGCCGGGATTCTTCACCTCGATGTAGGGGAATGTATGAGCCCCGCACTGATCGCCGATCAGCATCGAGTCGCACTGGGTGTAGTTGCGCGCACCTTCCGCGCTCGGCAGCACCTTCACCAGGCCGCGATAGGAATTGTTGCCATGCATCGCCGAGATGCCCTTGGCGACGATGGTGCTGCGCGTGTTGCGGCCGATATGGGTCATCTTGGTGCCGGTATCGGCCTGCTGGTAGTTGCTCGAAACCGCCACCGAATAGAACTCGCCCACCGAGTCGTTGCCCGTCAGCACGCAGCTCGGGTACTTCATGGTGATCGCCGAGCCGGTCTCGACCTGGGTCCAGGTGATCTTCGAGCGCTCGCCGCGGCACTCGCCGCGCTTGGTGACGAAGTTGTAGATGCCGCCGCGGCCTTCCTCGTCGCCCGGATACCAGTTCTGCACGGTCGAGTACTTGATCTCGGCGTCGTCGAGCGCGACCAGCTCGACCACCGCCGCATGGAGCTGGTTCTCGTCCCGCTGCGGCGCGGTGCAGCCCTCGAGATAGCTCACGTGGGCGCCTTCCTCGGCAATGATCAGCGTGCGCTCGAACTGGCCCGTGTTGGCCTCGTTGATGCGGAAGTAGGTCGACAGCTCCATCGGGCAGCGCACGCCCTTCGGCACGTAGACGAAGGAACCGTCCGTGAATACCGCGGAGTTCAGCGTGGCGTAGAAGTTGTCCGTGTAGGGAACGACACTGCCGATGTAGCGGCGCACGATCTCGGGGTGCTCCTTGAGCGCCTCCGACATCGAGCAGAAGATCACGCCCGCTTCGCTCAGCTTCTCCCTGAACGTGGTGGCCACCGAAACGCTGTCGAACACCGCGTCCACCGCGACGCCGGCCAGCTTTTCCTGCTCGTGCAGCGGAATGCCGAGCTTCTCGTAGGTTTCCAGCAGCTTCGGGTCGACCTCGTCCAGGCTCCTCGGCGCTTCCGCCTCGAGCTGTTCCCTCGATTTCGGGGCCGAGTAGTAGGAGATGTCCTGGAAACCGATCGGCGGATAATGGACATGCGCCCAGCTCGGCTCGGTCATCGTCAGCCAGTGCCGGTAGGCCTGCAGGCGCCACTCGAGCATCCAGTCCGGCTCGCCCTTCTTGCGCGAGATCAGGGCGATGACGTCCTCGTTCAGACCCGGCGGAACCGTGTCCGACTCGATTTCGGTAATGAAACCCTGCTTGTAGCGCTTGCTGACGAGTTCTTCGACATTCGCTGCCATGGTTCAATCGACTCCGCGGTCTTTCGTTCAGTTGGCCTGGACGTCTCGGTCGAGGGTCCGGCGAAAGTCCATGCGCCGCAGCGGAATCGCCGTCGGCGTCGCCAGGTCGGCCAGGCTGACCTCGTCCAGGGCCTCGCGGATCAGGCCGTTGATCCGCTGCCAGTGGTGTCCGATGTTGCACACGTGCTCGATCTCGCACTGGTCGTGTCCGAGGCTGCACTCGGTCATCGCCAGCGGCCCCTCGACCGTGTCGATGATTTCGACGGCGCTGATTTCCTCCGGCCGCCGTGCCAGCAGGTAGCCCCCGTGGGCGCCCCGGTAGGAGGTCAGCAGGCCGCCGCGGACGAACTGCTTGAGCAGCTTCGCCACGGTCGGGCGCGACAGGTGGGTGCGCTCGGCCAGGTCCGCGGCGGTATGGACCGCCTCCGGCGCCCGCGCCATCTGCGCCAGTACCACTGTCGCGTAATCGGTCAGCTTGCTGACTCGCAGCATCGGCTTAGACTCCGTCTAATTGGGGACTATTCTAGTACTGATTTGGGCGCAGGGAAAGAGGGGAAGCGGGTCACATTGACAGTATCGTCCCGCCCGCCAAGAATAGCCGCTCATCCAGATAATCAGAAGGGAGGACGGATCATGGCGCCAAAACATCCCGGCCACATCGTGGCCGGCTGGCGGGCGGTCGCGCTCGCAGCGGTAACCGGTCTCGCCATCGCCGGCTGCGCGTCGGAGGAGGAGGCCGCCGGGCCCCTGCGGATCGGTGCGCTGATGCCGATGACCGGTGATCTGCAGGCCTACGGTGAAACCTCGCACAACGGCATCAAGCTCGCCGTCATGCACATCAACCAGGGCGGCGGCGTGTTCGGCCAGGATGTCGAGCTCGAGGTCGGCGATACCCAGACAACGCCGCAGGCCGGCATCGACGCGGCGAAGCAGTTGATCTCCGTCGATGGCGCCCACGCCATCATCGGTGCCCTGTCCTCGGGGGTCACGATTCCGGTTGCCCAGAGCGTGACCAGCCAGGAAAAGGTGCCGCAGATCTCCGGTGCCTCGACCTCGCCCGTCATCACCGGCCTCGATGACAACGATTTCATGTTCCGCACCGTCCCGTCGGATGCCTTCCAGGGCAGGGCTCTGGCAGAGGTGGTCGAGGAGGATGGTCTCGGCAACGTCTCCACCCTCTACATCAACAACGACTACGGAGAAGGCCTGGCCGAAAGCTTCAAGAGCGCGTTCGAGGGCCGTGGCGGCACGGTCAGTGCCTCGATGGCGTACGAGCCGGGCAATGCCTCCTACCGCGGCGAGCTCTCGAAGGCCGCCGAGGGGGATGCCGAGGCGCTGGTCCTGATCGGCTATCCCGAAAACGGCGTGACCATCCTCCGTCAGGCCATCGAGGGCGGCACGTTCGATCGTTTCGTCTTCTCCGACGGCATGAAGGCGCCGGAGATCATCGAGGGTGTCGGCGCCGACGAGCTCGAGGGCAGTTACGGTACCGCGCCCGAGGCGCTGACCGACACCGATGCAGCCAGGAACTTCACCGGCGCCTACGAGGAGGAGTTCGGCGAGCGGCCGCCGAAGCCGTTCATCGATACCGCCTATGACGCCGCCTTCGTGATCGCCCTGGCGGCCGAGAAGGCCGGTTCCACCGACGGCACGGCAATCCGTGATGCCCTGCGCGACGTTGCCAATCCACCGGGCGAGGTCGTGCTGCCGGGCGAGTGGGAGAAGGCGAAGGAGCTGATCGCCGACGGCGAGGACATCGACTATCGCGGTGCCTCCGGCTCGATCAACTTCGACGACAATGGCGATGTCTCGGGCACCTTCGCCCACTGGGGCATCAGCAACGGCGCGATCGAGACCATCAAGGTCTTCGAACCCGAAGGCTGATTACTCGAGAGTGCGCATGAACCGCCCGTCCCGCTTCGGCGGGGCGGGCTTTTTTGTGCGAGGAAGGAACCACGAATGGACACGAATAAACACGAATGTGGCACAGCATGAATTGCGCTGGTGTCGGAGCTTCGCTGTCAGGGCGTGGAGGCATTGCCTGAGTTCGATAACCAACCCTGAGGCATCGGACCGCCATCAGCAAAGCTCCGACGCGGTTTCCATCACCAGGCGGCAGCATTCGTGTTAATTCGTGTCCATTCGTGGTTCCTTGTTCTTTCATCCCGAATCAGGAGCGAAATGCAGACCGAGGAAGCTATCCGCGAATGCCCCGCCGTTCTGGTGACGGCGCCGGCGTCGGGGCAGGGGAAGACGACGATCACGGCGGCGATCGCGCGCGCCTATCGCGATCGGGGCCTGCGTGTGCGTGCGTTCAAGACGGGGCCGGACTTCATCGATCCGACCATCCTCGAATGTGCCACCGGCAGCCCGGTGTACCAGCTCGATCTGTGGATGGGCGGCGAGGACGACTGCCGCCGGCGGCTGCACGAGGCCGCCGGCGAGGTCGACCTGATCCTGATCGAGGGCGTGATGGGCCTGTACGACGGCAACCCGTCCAGTGCCGAACTGGCGGCCCGTTTCGGTGTTGCGGTACTGCCGGTGATCGATGCGAATGCCATGGCACAGACCTTCGGCGCGATCGTCCACGGCCTGGCCACCTTCGACGGGGGCGTGACGCTTGCCGGGGTCGTGGCCAACCGCACCGGCAGCGCCGGTCATGGAGAATTCCTGGACGAGGCGATGCCGGCGGAGATACCGCTGTGGGCGGCGCTGCAACGTGATGAACGTATCGAGCTGCCGTCACGCCATCTGGGACTGGTGCTGGCGGACGAGCTGACCGATCTGGAGGCGCGCATCGAGCGTGCGGCCGCCGCACTGGAACCGCATCTGCCGGAAAGGCCCGCAACGGGCCGTTTCCCGGCCCCCGCCGCCACGCGGATCACCGCGGGTCGAATGGCCGGACGGCGGATCGCGGTCGGACGCGATGCCGCCTTCTGCTTCGTCTATCGTGCCAATCTGGAACTGCTGGAGGCCATGGGCGCCGAGCTCGTGTTCTTTTCGCCGCTCGCGGATACGGCTTTGCCGGATGCCGACGCGCTCTACCTGCCGGGCGGTTACCCCGAGCTGCATGTTGACGTGCTCGCCGACAACCGGTCCATGCTCGAGTCCCTGCGGGCGTTTCATGCCGCCGGCCGGCCGATTCTGGCCGAATGCGGCGGCATGCTGTATCTGCTGGAGCGCCTGGCACCGCTGGAGGGACAGGCACGCGATCTCGCGGGTCTGCTGCCGGGCGCGGCGATGATGCAGCCGCGCCTGACCGCGATCGGCATGCAGGAGGCGGATCTGCCCGGCGGACCATTGCGTGGACACACGTTCCATCATTCGAGCCTGGACACCACGCTCGATCCCGTCACGACTGCGCGCAACGGCCGTGGCCGCGGTGTCACGGAAGCGGTATTCCGTCGCGGCTCGCTCACCGCCTCCTATATCCACTGGTACTTTCCGTCGGCCCCGGAGGCCGCCGCTCGGTTGTTCGAGAGCAATGCGTAGGTTGGGCCTCCTTCGTCGGCCCAACCTACGGCAGCCGACGATCGATGAGGACTTCGACGGCATCCCCGTTGCTCACGGCAACCGGCCCACTGCGGCCCTCCAGGTCGCCGCTCCGGGGCATGGCCTCGCCGCTGCGCGATACCCGGGCGGTGATCATGACCTCGTCCGCATCCGACAGTCGTGCCTGCGGCGTCATCGCCTGGCTGTCGTCAAGCACGATCCGGGCTGGCAGGTCCCGCACGCGGGTGCGGGTCACCGCCAGGGGTGGCCCATCGCCGTCAGCCGTGCTCGCGAACACGAACACGATATCCTCCGGGCTGGCATCGCCGCGCAGGGAATCGGACAGCGATACCCGTACTGCGAGCCGGATGTCCCCGCCCGGATTCTCCCGATTGCCGGCGGGATTGGAGTCGATGCCCTGTTCCACGCGCGTGATCAACTGCTCGATCAGCGCTCGCTGTTCGCTCTCTTCGGGCAGTACGTCCATCAGCCGTCGCCAGTAATCGAGCGCACCTTCCGCGTCGCCGGCGACCAGGGCGGCCTGGCCCGACAGCATCAGCGCGAGACCGTTGCGGGCATCCCGTGCAAGGGCCTCGTCGAGCAGCCGGCGCACGGAACGGGTAAAGCGGCGATCGTTTGCCAGCAGCAGTGCCTCGGCCTGGCGCGCGATCAGCCAGGCATCGTCGGAACCGGCCCCCCGCGCGCGCGCGAAGGCATTGGCCGCGTCGGCATGGGCCTCGCTTTCGCGATAGGCCTGGCCCAGCAGGCTCCAGCCGCGGACGCTGTCCGGGTTCCGGTCCAGCCAGTCTTCCAGCGTTTCGATGCGTTCCCGTGGTGACAGGCCGCGCAGCTGCTCCATCCGTTCTCGTGACAGGTCGTCGCCACCGTCGGCCATCAGCATTCCGGGCTTGCCGCTGATGCCGTAGAGCAGGCCCGCACCCGCGGGTACCGCGATCGCAAGGACGAGAGCGAGAGCAACCTGGCGGATCGGGCGTTGCGTTGCGGCGATCGGGTCGGGGCCGGCGGACGATGCCTGCGACTGCAGCAGTTCCCATTCCAGTTCGTCGACCGCTTCGCGCAATTCGGTTTCGTTCAACAGCCCGTCGACATGTTCCTGCTGCAGCTCGGCATGACGCGCACGGAAGTTCGCGAGCAGCGGATCGTCGTCCCCGTCGGTGTCCTGTCGGTGCAGAAGGGGATACAGCAACAGCGCGATCACGCCGGCGGCCAGGAGTACGGAGAGCAGGATGAAGGCAGTCATCGGCAATCAATCCCCGTTCCCGCGCAGCAGCCGTTGGGCACGTTCGCGCTCGTCCGGATCCAGTTCGGGCATGGATGCATGGCGGCGGCGACGGACCACGGAGATCAGGACGACGGCACCGGCGGCGAGCATCAGCAGCGGCCCGAACCAGAGCAGCCAGGTAGCCGGCCTCATGGGCGGTCGGTAGAGCACGAAGTCGCCATAGCGCTCGGTGAGGAACTCGATCGCCGCTTCGCGCGAACGGCCCTCGGTCACCACCAGCCGGTAGACCTCGTCGCGCAGATCCTGCGCCAGTCCGGCGCCGGAACTCGCCAGCGATTCGTTCTGGCACACGAGGCAGCGCAGTTCTTCCAGCAATTCGTTGTAGCGCTCGCGCTGTTCGGGCGTGTCGAATTCGCGTACGGCTTCGGGATCGGCGCCGGCCGGCGGGATGCCGAGACCGAAGAGCAGCAGCGCCAGGACAAGGATTCGTCGCGGCGTCATCCGCCCGCCTCCAGCTCGGCGAGCAGCGGCAGAATGCGCTCGCGCAGCTCGTCCCGCGACACCGGCCCGATGTGCTTGTAACGGATCACACCGTCGGCATCGACCACGTAGGTCTCGGGCACGCCGTAGACCCCCAGGTCGATGCCGGTTCGCCCGTCGGGATCATAGGCGGAGACGACATAGGGATTGCCACGCTCGTGCAGCCAGTCGATCGCGGCCTCGCGTTCGTCCTTGTAGTCCAGGCCCACGATGGTCGCGTCGTGCCGCCGGGCCGCTTCCATCAGGACCTCGTGCTCGGCACGGCAGGACACGCACCAGGTGGCCCAGACGTTGAGCAGCCAGGGGCTGCCGCGGAAATCGGACGGTCTGACCGTGTTTTCCGGGGCATCGACGGCCGGCAGGGCAAAATCCGGCATCGGCCTGCCGATCAGCGGCGACGGGACGCGATCGCTGTCCAGGGTCAGTCCGACCGCGAGTACGCCGGCGATCGCCAGGAATACCGCCAGCGGGACGAGAAGGTGCAATCTTGTCCGCATGCTCTCAGGTGCGCTCCAGGCCGGCTGCACGGGGCTCGCGGCGCGGCATGCGCGCACTCCGGTAGCGGCGGTCGCCGATCGCGACCAGTCCACCGGCCGCCATCAGCGCCGCGCCCAGCCAGATCCAGCGCACCAGCGGCTTGTGGTGCAGCCGCACGCTCCAGGCACCGGTCTCGTCCAGTGGCTCTCCCAGAGAGACGTACAGGTCGCGCAGCAGGCCGGGATCGATGCCGGCCTCGGTCATGGGTCGTCCGCCCGAGGCATAGAAGCGCTTCTCGGGATGGAGAACCACTACCTCACGGCCACCGCGCTCGATCACCAGCGTGGCCCGCTCGGCTCGGTAGTTGGGCCCGGGTCGTTCCTCGACGCCCTGGAAGCGATACTGGTAGCCGCTGACCTCGGCGGTATCGCCGGGCGCCATGCGCAGCCGCTGTTCCTCGGACCAGGCGCTCGAGACCGTGATGCCGACCACGGCGACGGCAAGCCCGAGGTGTGCCAGCGCCATGCCGTAGACGCCGGCCGGCAGCCGCCGCAATGCCGACAGCCGATCACGGTGGGGCGTCAACTGGGTTCGGATCGCCTGCACCGAGCCCCAGGCAATCCAGATGGCCAGCGCCAGTCCCAGCGCGGTTCCCGCGATGGCTGCCGGCTCGCTGCCGAGCATGGCCGCGATCGCCGCGCCGGCAATCAGCGAGGCCGGCAGCGCGTAGCGCATGTGGGCGACGATGCGCGCGGCGGTGTCGCGCCGGTAGCGGACCAGCTGGCCGAAGCCGAGCAGGGCCAGCAGAAGCACCATCAGCGGTACGAACACCGCGTTGAAATAGGGCGGGCCGACCGACAGCTTGCCACCGCCGAAGGCCTCGACCGCCAGTGGGTAGAGCGTGCCGAGCAGCACCGTGCCAGTGGCGACGATCAGCAGCACGTTGTTGCCCAGCAGCATGGTTTCGCGCGACAGCCACTCGAAGCGGCTGCCGCCCAGCGTGCCCGGTCCGCGCATGGCGTAAAGCAGCAGGCTGCCACCGATCACCAGGCCGAGAAAGCCGAGAATGTAGATGCCGCGGGTCGGGTCGGAAGCGAAGGCGTGGACCGAGGTCAGCACGCCGGAGCGCACCAGGAAGGTGCCCAGCAGTGACAGCGAGAAGGCGAGGATCGCCAGCAATACGGTCCAGCTCTTGAAGGCGCCGCGCTTCTCGGTGACCGCCAGCGAATGGATCAGCGCGGTCGCCACCAGCCACGGCATGAACGAGGCGTTCTCGACCGGATCCCAGAACCACCAGCCGCCCCAGCCGAGCTCGTAGTAGGCCCACCAGCTCCCCAGGGCGACGCCGGCGGTGAGGAATACCCACGCTACCGTCACCCAGGGTCGCGTCCAGCGTGCCCAGGCCGCGTCCAGCCGGCCGCCGAGCAGGGCCGCGATGGCGAACCCGAAGGCCACCGACATGCCGACATAGCCCATGTAGAGCATTGGCGGGTGGATGATCATGCCGATGTCCTGCAGCAACGGATTGAGATCCGCACCCTCGACCGGGGCCGGCGACAGGCGGGCGAAGGGATTCGAGGTCAGCAGGACGAACAGCAGGAAGCCGACGCTGACGGCGCCGAGCACGCCCAGCACGCGCGCGACCAGGATCAGCGGCAGGCTGTGCGACGCGAGCGCCACCGCGACGGTCCAGCCGGCAAGGATGATCATCCACAGCAGCAGCGAGCCCTCGTGTCCACCCCATACTGCGGTCAGGCGGTAATACCAGGGCAGAATGCTGTTGGCATTGTCGGCGACATAGGCAACCGAGAAATCGGTCACGTGGAATGACCACGCGAGGGCCGCGAAGGCCAGCGCCACGCAGACGAACTGGGCGATCGCGGCCGGCCGTGCGAGCTGCATCCAGGCGACCCGTCCCTTCCACGCGCCTGCCAGCGGCAGGGTCGCCTGCACCAGGCTGACGACGCAGGCCAGGGCCAGCGCAAGATTACCGAGCTCGGGTATCACGAGCCGTCCTCCGTGCTGCCGTAATCGGCCGCGGCTCCGTCCTCCGGGCCGTGGGGAGCGCCTGCGCGTTCCAGGGCCTCGGCCGCCTCGGGAGGCATGTAGTTCTCGTCGTGCTTGGCCAGTACCCGATCGGCGATGAATTCGCCATCACCGTTCAGGCGGCCGTCGGCCACGACGCCCTGTCCCTCGCGAAACAGATCGGGCAGGACGCCGTCGTACACCACCGGCACGCTCTCGGCCGTGTCGGTGACGATGAACCGGACCCGCAGCGACGCGTCGGCGCGTTCGACGCTGCCGGCGGCGACCAGTCCGCCGATGCGGAACCGGCGCTCGGCCGGGGCATCGCCAGCGACCACGTCGCTGGGGGTATGGAAGTAGACCAGGTTCTCGCGGAATGCGGTCAGCAACAGTACGGCAGCCACCGTCACGCCCGCGATCAGCAGGCCCACGAAGGCCAGTCGGCGGCGTCGGCGCGGTGTCATTCACCACCTCCCCGGCGATGGTGTCCGAGACGCGCGCGCAGCGCGCGTTCATGGCGCAGTGGCAGCACGATGTTGATCACCAGCAGCACCAGCGCAATGCCGTAGGACGACCAGACGAAGGCCGCGTAACCGCCCATCGCGAAAAAGTTCGACCAGTCCATCGTTCGTTCAGTGCTCCCGGTCCGAGTCGAGTTCGTCCACCCAGGCGCTGTCGGCTTCGCCTTCGAGAATATCGCAACGGGTGCGCACGAGCAGGACGGTGATGAAATAGGCCTTGAAGGCGAGTGCCATCAGCAGCAGCGGCAGGCCCATCGACCAGGTGATCGAGGGCTGGCCGAGTTTGGTTACCGTCGGCCCCTGGTGCAGCGTGTTCCACCACTCGACCGAGTAGTGAATGATCGGGATGTTGACCAGTCCCACCAGTGCCAGGATCGCCCCGGCCCGCGCCGCCGCCCGCCGGTCCTCGATGGCCGACTGCAGGGCGATGAAGCCGAGATAGAGGAACAGCAGGATCAGCTCCGAGGTCAGGCGGGCGTCCCATTGCCAGTAGGTGCCCCACATCGGCTTGCCCCAGAGCGAGCCGCTGGCCAGGGCGATGAAGGTGAATGTCGCACCCAGCGGTGCCGCCGCCCGCATCAGCGATTCCGGCACCTTGATGCGCCAGACCAGCACGATCACGGCGGTGGCGGCCATGAACACCCAGGTGAACATCGACATCCAGGCCGCCGGCACGTGCACGAACATGATGCGATAGCTCTCGCCCTGCTGGTAGTCGGGCGGGGCCACGAACAGTCCCTGCCACAGGCCGGCGGCGAACAGCAACGCGGTCAGGACCGCGAACCAGGGGGACAGCCGCCGCGCCAGGAAGTAGAAATGGCGCGGCACGCCGAGCTTGTGGAACCAGAGCCAGCTCATGTCAGGCAGTCGCAATCCGCAGGGCACCGGCGATCGCCAGCGGTGCCAGTGTCAGGGCGAGGACCAGCAGCCCCGCCAGGAAAAACAGCGGACCCGCGACCCCGATTCCGGCCACGGCCCGGTCCACCGCGCCGGCGGCGAAGATCAGCACCGGCACGTACAGCGGCAGCAGCAGCAGGGCCAGCAACGGGCCGCCGGCCCGCAGGCCCAGCGTCAGCGCCGCGGCGATCGCGCCGACCAGTGCCAGCGCGGGCGTGCCGAGCAGCAGCGTTGCCAGCAGCACCGGCAGTGCATTCACCGGCAGTTGCAGCAGCAGCGCCACGACCGGCGCGAACACGATCAGCGGCAGGGAGGTGATCAGCCAATGGGCCAGCACCTTCGCCAGCGCAAGCAGTGCCGCCGGATAAGGAGACAGCAGGAGCAGCTCCAGGGTTCCGTCCTCCAGGTCGTCGCGGAACAACCGCTCCAGCGGCAGCAGCACGGCCAGCAGGGCCGCGACCCAGACGATGCCGGGTGCGATGCGCGCCAGGGTGGCCGGTTCCGGACCGATCGCCAGCGGGAACAGCGTGGCAACGGCGGCAAAGAATACCAGCGGATGCACCAGCTCGCCGCGGCGGCGAAAGGCCAGCCGCAATTCGCGCGCGAAGACGGCGAGGAGGGCTTGCGGCATCGATCAGTGCTCCAGCGCAAGGGTGCGCACGGGCAGGGGGTCGAGATCGGTCGGCTGATGCGTCGTCAGCAGCGCCATGCCGCCGCCTTCACAGTGAGCGACGATCAGTTCCTCCAGCAGCGCCTTGCCTGTCCGGTCGAGCGCGCTGAACGGCTCGTCCAGGATCCACAGCGGATTCGGCCGCAGCAGCAGCCGTGCCAGCGACAAGCGGCGTACCTGGCCAGCCGACAGTCGGCGCAGCGGCGTGTCCGCCCGGGTCGCGAGTCCGACCCGATCGAGGGCATCGCTGCATTCGGGTGCGTATCCGCCGCCGGAAATGGCCAGTGCGGCCTGCAGGTTTTCCCGCGGAGTCAGGTCGAGTTTCGCGCCGCTCGCATGGCCGATCAGCGTCAGGGCCCAGCGCAGCGGCTCCGGATCGTGCGCGATATCGGTGTCGTTCCACAGTACCCGGCCGGCTTCGGGCACGATCAGCCCGCAGATCGCCCGCAGCAGCGTGGTCTTGCCGCTGCCGTTGGCGCCCTCGATCTGCAGCAGTTCGCCGGCCGACAGCGAGAAATCGATGGCCCCGCGCAGGCGTCCGGACGCGCAGCGGAGTCCCTCGATGCACAGCCGATGCGATGCTTCTCCGGTGGCGGTCGATGGCGAGGCTGAGGCAGGCATGCGATTCGGGCCGGCACGATTCACGATGCGCGAGCGTAGCACGTCGGTACGATATGTCGCGGCGTCAGCGCTGATCCAGCGGCCGTGGCGGTTTCTCCGGCAGGATGCCCTGCGGCCGGGTCAGCAGGATGATCTCCAGCAGCAGTCCGATCAGGAAGATGCGCAGCGACGAGGCACGGGTCTCGAGGGCATCGGGTACCAGGTCGGTCAGGGTGCCGGTGAAGGTCCAGACCGTCCAGATCACCAGTGCGCCCAGCAGCGCTCCCCGGTTGTTGCCGCTGCCGCCGGCGATCAGCATCACCCAGACCACGAAGGTCGCGAACATGGGGTCGAATGCCTGCGGACTGATGAAACCCGTGAAGTGGGCGTACAGCGCGCCGCCCAGGCCCATCACCATGGAACCGATCACGAACGCCTCGACGCGGAAGCGCAGCACGTTCTTGCCGGCTGCACGCACGCCGTCCTCGTTGGCACGGATCGCGCGCAGCACGCGTGCCCATGGCGAGCGGTACAGCCGTTCGACGAGCCAGTACACCGCGGCGACGATGAGGCCGATTACCACGAGATAGGCCATGGCGCGATCTATGCCCGAAAGCGCGCGCAGCGGGTTCGGGATGCCGGGGATGCCGCGCACGCCGTTGGTCAGCCATTGTTCGTTCTTCAGGACCAGGCGCACGATCTCGGCGATGCCGATGGTGGCGATGGCGAGATAGTCCGAGCGCAGCTTGAGCGTGATCAGGCCCACACCCAGGGCGAGTATTCCGGCAACGATCATGGCGGCGAGCAGACCGACCACGAACGGCAGCCCGAGTCCGCCGAGGTGATCGCCGCCCGGCGCCGTGGTGAAGATCGCGGCCGTATAGGCGCCGACGGCGTAGAAGGCGGCGACACCAATGTTGAGCTGACCGGTGAAGCCCCATTGCACGTTCAGGCCCAGCACGAGCACGGCATAGATGCCGACCATCGACAGGAAGAACACGAGATAGCTGAACAGGCCCGCGAGCTCCATCAGCGGATCCTCCCTGGCAATGTGTCGTGACCGGCGAGCTGCGCCCGACCGGCAAGAACGGGAACACCGAACGCATCGAAGACACCGAACAAGGTAGTGGCTGATTTGTTCGTCTCTTTCAGTGTTTTCGGTGCGTTCGGTGTCTTCGGTGTTCCCTGCTCTTCGTTCACGATGCCGACACACACGAGGAACCGCACACTGACCCGAACCCGGTCGAGAACGATCACCGCCGACATTACAGGACCCTCCCGCGGAACAGCCCCGTCGGCCGCCAGATGAGCATGATCACCATCAGCGCGAACGCGACCGCCGGCTTGTAGGCCGACGGTATCACCATGGTGGACAGTTCCTGGGCGAGGCCGATCACCAGTGCGCCGGCGATCGCGCCGTAGGGTCGGCCGATGCCGCCGAAGATGGCGGCGGCGAACACCGGCAGCAGCAGCTTCCAGCCCATGATCGGGTGCAGGCGCGTGTCCATGCCCAGGAAGATGCCGGCCGCGGCCGCCAGGCCGCCGGCGATGACCCAGGTCCAGATCACCACCTTGTCGGTATCGATGCCGGACAGTCGCGCCAGATCGGCGTTGTCCGACATGGCTCGCATCGCCTTGCCCAGTCGCGTGCGCTGCAGGAACAGGTGCAACAGGATGACGAGCCCGATCGCGCCGGCCACGATCATGACCTGCGTGGGCTGGATCCGCAGACCGCCCGCGAATATCCAGGGGGCGTCAACGCCGCTCCTGTAGACCTGGTTGCTCGTGCCCCAGACCATCTGGATCACGCTGCGCAGCATCAGGGCCACGCCCACCGAGCTGATCAGCAGGATGATCGGCGAGCCGCCGCGCAACCGGTTGTACAGCGAGCGGTCGATGCCGATGCTGACCACCGCCGTCGCGACCAGCGCCAGCAGGAATGCAGGCAGCATCGGCAGGCTCAGGCCCGCGGTGACGGTGAAGGCGAGATACGCGCCCAGCGTCATCAGGTCGCCGTGGGCGAAATGGGCGAAGCGAAGGATGCCGAAGATCAGTGACACGCCGATCGCGCCCAGCGCGAGAATGCTGCCGAGCACGATGCCGTAGATCAGGAGCTGCACGAAGTCCAGCATCATCAGCCTCCCAGGAACATTTCGGCGATCTCGCGATCGGCGAGCAGTTCACTGCCCGTGCCCTCGTGGCGATTGGCACCCAGGACCAGCACATAGCCGCGGTGTGCCATCTTCAGCGCCTGGCGGGCATTCTGCTCGACCATCAGGATGCCCACGCCCTGGGCATTGATGTCGCGAACCCGCTCGAGGATCAGGTCGATGAACTTCGGTGACAGGCCCGCCGTGGGTTCGTCGAGCAGCAGGAGCTTCGGGTCCAGCATCAGTGCACGGCCCATGGCCACCATCTGGCGCTGACCGCCGGAGAGGGTGCCGGCCGGCTGCCGGCGCTTGTCCTTGAGCGGAGGGAACAGGTCGTAGACGCGCTCGAACTGTTCCGCATGGTCATCCCGGCGGATGAACGCGCCCATTTCCAGGTTCTCGTGCACGGTCAGCGAGGGGAACACGTTGTATTCCTGCGGTACATAGCACATGCCCCGGCCGACGATGCGATCCGGCGCCAGCCGGGTGATGTCCTCGCCATTGAAGCTGACCCGGCCCTCGCGAACATGGACCAGCCCGAACAGGGCCTTCATCGCGGTGGACTTGCCGGCGCCGTTGGGACCGATGATGACGACGATCTCGCCGGTGTCGACGCTGAGCGACACGCCGTTGAGAATGTCCGCGCCACCGTAGCCACCGCGCAGGGTCTCGGCCTCGAGCAGGCTCACGCCGGGGCCTCCCTTTCATGGGCGGCGCCGCCGAGATAGGCGGCCAGTACTTCCTCGTTGCTCCGGATCTCCGCCATCGTGCCCTGCGTCAGGACCCGGCCCTGGGCCATGACCACGACCGGGTTGCACAGTTCCGCGATCAGGTCCATGTCGTGCTCGATGATGCAGAAGGTGTAGCCGCGCTCGCTGTTGAGTCGGCGTATGTCATCGGCCAGCCTGGCCAGCAGGGTGCGGTTGACGCCTGCTCCCGGCTCGTCGAGCAGGACCATGCGCGCCTCCGTCATCATGGTCCGGCCCAGTTCCAGCAGTTTCTTCTGGCCGCCGGAGAGACGTCCGGCCAGCTCGTCGCGCACGTGCGTGAGCTGCAGGAATTCCAGCACATCCTCGGCTCGTTCCCGTACCTCGCGTTCCCGGCGACGGACGCGACCGGGTCGCAGCAGCATTTCCGGGACCCATTCACCGCTCTGGCCGGCAGGTACCAGCATCAGGTTCTCGAGCACGGTCATGCCGCCGAACTCGTGCGGAATCTGGAAGGTTCGTACCAGTCCGCGGTGGAACCGGCGGTGCGGGGGCAGGTGGGTGATGTCCTCGTCCCCCAGGAGTACCCTGCCGCTGTCGGCCTGCAGGAACCCGGCGACGATGTTGAACAGGGTGGTCTTGCCGGCCCCGTTGGGTCCGATCAGGCCGGTGATGGAGCCCTCGCGCACGTCGAAGCTGCAGTCATCGACCGCATGAAGACCACCGAATGTCTTGACGATGTGCTGAATCGAGATCATGTGCGGGATGGCTGTGCGGCCGGCGGCGCGGGGTCCGTAGCGGCGGGACGATACAGAGCGTCCCGTGAAACCTCAAGTCAGCGGCGTCGTGCCGCGCTTTCGCGGCCCTCGACAAAAGGGCTATCCTTGCCGGTCGGGGAGCATGAATCGTGTCGCTCGGGGCAAGCCCGGCGTCGCATGGGGATCGCTCCGCCCGCGCGCCCGGCCCTAAGATGGCCAGTTCCGCGGGCGGGCGCCCGGTAATCGGGGATGGTGCACGATGGCCGTGACGCAGAAGGTCGAGTGGATTTCGCAGCCGGTGCGCAAGCGAGCCCGGCCCAAGGGCCGCTCGGTCGATGCCCGTGCGCTCGAGGAAGTGCAGGCGCTGCTGGGCGACGCGCCGCGCGACCGTGATCTGCTGATCGAGCATCTGCATCGCATCCAGGATCACTTCGGCCATATTCCGGCGGATCATCTGCTGGCGCTGGCGCGCGAGATGAAGCTGTCGGCGGCCGAGGTCTACGAGGTCGCCACCTTCTATCATCACTTCGACGTGGTGAAGGAAGGCGAGGACGCGCCGCCTGCCCTGACCGTGCGCGTGTGCGATTCGATCACCTGCGAGATGTGCGGCTGCGACGAACTGGTCGCCTCGCTGGAGCAGGGCCTGGAGGGCGATGTGCGCATCCAGCGCGTGCCCTGCGTGGGCCGCTGCGACGAGGCGCCCGTGGCGGTCGTCGGCCGCAACCAGGTCGGGCATGCCGATCTCGACCGGGTCAGGGCGGCGGCGGATGCGGGGCGAATCCTGCCCGAATCCCGCGACGACACCGTGCATTACGAATCCTATCGGGCCGACGGCGGCTACCGCGTACTGGCGGACTGCGTGAACGGCGGGCGCGATGTCGAGGATGTCGTCACGACGCTGGAGAACGCGAAGCTGCGCGGCCTCGGCGGCGCCGGCTTCCCGGTCGGCCGCAAGTGGCGGGCGCTGCGCAACGAGTCCGAGCCGCGCTATGTCGCCATCAACATCGACGAGGGCGAGCCCGGCACCTTCAAGGACCGCTA
>CAYZHJ010000055.1:0-18588 GCA_964478305.1 uncultured Ectothiorhodospiraceae bacterium | reverse complement strand
CTATGGCTTGCGCCCTCGAACAGCCCAAGCACGGGCAATGAGGTGGATAGACCCATCCTCCGAAACGGGGAGCTCGGATCGAATTCGCTCCCGAAGCACCTCGCGGCGATCGTCGCTCAACGACACCGCGTAGCCAGGCGCCGGTCCCTGGCCCCCGAGAAATGGGGACCAATAATCGTCGAAATCGCGGAAATCGGTGGCGACATCGATCGGACGCATCTCGACTTCTCTCAGTCCGGCCTGTGTGAACAGTTCGGTCAGCGGGTTCGGCTGGCAGATCGGAAAGCGACGGCCTTCATCGAGGTCGATTGCCGAAGCATCCAGGGCAACCGCCGTATTCCAGAAGTACCGCATCAGCTCCATTTTCCCGGCGTAATCCCAGACATACGCCGCAACGACCGCGCCCGGTCGCACAACACGAGTCATTTCCGCGACCGCCCGGGGCGGCCGCGGCACGAAGTTCAAGACAAGGCCTGAAACGGCGACGTCCAGACTCGCTGTATCCACGGGGAGTGACTGGGCATCCCCGACCTCGAAGCGTGCGAGTGGACTCGCGATGTGCGCCTTCGCGTACTCGATGTAGCCGGGCGAAGAATCTATGCCCATGACCGAGCCTGGATCTCCAGTCTCGATGATGGTCCGGGTCAGGGCACCGGTTCCACACCCGACATCCAGCCAGGCCATTCTTTCTGGAACCGCTAGCCAGTCAAGAAACGCCTTGGCCACCTGTCGGCTCCAGCGCCCCACATAGGGTTCATAGAGGTCGCCGGCGGCCCAGACATCTTTCCCCTCGGACTGTTCCACGGTTATCTCCGCCTTCGCCTGCAGGATGAGGTCCAACAGTGACTGGATTGCTGGCGCGACTGTCGAACAACCGTGACGGCACGATACTGGGTGAGGAGAATTCCTGAAGAGGGCTGTAGTTGATTGATTTCCATATTACTTTTTCCGTTTCGTTATCAATTCATCTGGTTATCGTGCCGGCATGCTGAGCATGGATCAATTAGACTGTATAAATAACCAGTCCTGCAAACAAGGGCCCGGGAGGGGCCATGGAAACGAACGGAAGCCGCGGCTGATGGATCAGGTCAAGCGCGTCCTGCGCGTGAAGCATTACAGCATTCGTACCGAGAGAAGAGTTACTGCTACTGGATTCGCTTCTTCATCCGCTACAGTGGCATGCACCATCCCGCCACAATGAGCACTGCCGAGATGCGGGCGTTTCTGGAACATCTCGCTGTGGAGCGGAACGTGGCCCCGGCTACACAGAACCAGGCTATCAATGCCTTGATCTTTCTGTATCGACAGGTGCTGGATCAGCCATTGGGCGATATCGGCGAGGTCACACGGGCACGCCGGCTTCCGGTCGTTCTCGCGCACGATGAAGTGATGCGCGTGCTGAAGCAGATGCCTGTCCCCATGCGGCTGATGGGCTCGCTGATGCACGGAGGTGGCTTGCGGGTTACCGAGGTATGCCACCTGCGGGTACGGGGCATCGATATCGATCGCGAGTCAATTACCGTGCGGTCCGGAAAAAGGAACAAGGATCGCGTCACGCTACTACCCTCCCCGCTTGTACAGACGTTGCGCGAGCGAACGGACATACGCACGATCCAGGAGTTGATGAGTCACAAGAGCGTGGAGACGGCCCAGGTCTACACGCGTGTGCTGGACTCGAAGCTTGCCGGCATGCGCAGTCCGATTGCCCGAGGGGCGGGAGCGTCTCCAGTTGTGATCGCTCTCCGGACCGGCTGAAGGCGCAAGCGGCAGGATGACAGGATCACGGCAATCCCCGACAATACGCGCCCTGTCCCCGCTTCCGAGGTCGCGATGTCCTTCCAGCCCATCCCGATGGTCGACCTGAAGGCCCAGTACGAGGGCCTGCGCGAGCAGCTCGAGCCGGCGCTGTGCCGGGCGATGGCCGATACGCAGTACATCCTCGGGCCGAACGTGCGCGAGTTCGAGGGCGACGTGGCGGGCTACCTGGGCGTCAAGCATGCGCTGGGCTGCGCCTCGGGCACGGATGCGCTGCACCTGGCGCTGGCGGCGCTGGGCATCGGGCCGGGTGACGAGGTCATCACCTCGCCGTTCACCTTCATCGCCACCGCCGAGGCGATCCGCTACGTGGGCGCGACGCCCGTTTTCGTGGACATCGATCCGCACAGCTTCAACATCGACCCGGCCGCGGTGAAGGCCGCGATTACGCCGCGCACGCGGGCGCTGCTGCCGGTGCACCTGTTCGGCCAGCCGGCCGACATGGACACCCTTCGGGCAATCGCGGACGAGTCGGATCTCGTGATCGTGGAGGACTGCGCACAGTCGTTCGGCGCATCCACGCCGGCCGGGCAGACCGGGTCGCTCGGGCAGGCGGGGGCATTCAGCTTCTTCCCGAGCAAGAACCTCGGCTGCGCCGGCGACGGCGGCTTGGTAACCACCGGCGACGACGCCGTCGCCGAGCGGCTGCGCATGCTGCGCAACCATGGGCAGCGCGAGCGCTACTACCACGAGTGCATCGGCTACAACAGCCGCCTGGACGAGCTGCAGGCCGTGATCCTGCGCCACAAGCTGCCGCACATCGACGAGTACAACCGCGAGCGTCGCCGCGTGGCCGACCGCTACGACGCCGGCCTGGCCGGCCTCGGCGTCACCACGCCGTACCGCGACGGGCACGGTAGCCACGTGTTTCACCAGTACACCCTGCTCTGCGACCGGCGCGATGCCGTCATGGAGACGCTCAGGGCACAGGGCATTGCCAGCGCGGTGTACTACCCGGTGCCGCTGCACCGCCAGCAGGCGTTCGCCGACGCCGTCGCCATGGACCTGCCGAACGCCGAGGCGATCTCGCGGCGCTGCCTGTCTCTGCCGATCTTCCCGGAACTGGACGACGGCCGCATCGACCGGATCTGCGAGGTCGTGGGCGAGGCGCTCGGTGGCTGATACCCCGCGCCTGATGATCTCCGCCGGCGAAGCCTCCGGCGACCATCACGCCGCGCGCTTCGTGAGCGCCCTGAAACGGCGCGGCACGGAGCCGCGGCTGTACGGCATGGGCGGCCCGCACCTGCAGAAGGCCGGCATGGAGCTGGTGGTGGACTGCCGCACGCTGGCCATCGTCGGCATCGTCGAGGTGCTGATCCACTGGCGCCGCATCATGCGCGAGCTGGAGAAGCTGCGCGAGCGCATGCGCGCGGAGCCGCCCGACCTGCTGATCCTGGTCGACTACCCCGAATTCAATCTCAAGCTGGCCGAGACCGCGCGCGAGCTGGGCGTGCCGGTGCTGTTCTACGTCAGCCCGCAGGTCTGGGCCTGGCGGCCGCATCGCGTGAAACGCATCGGCGAACGGATCGACCGCATGGCAGTGCTGTTCCCGTTCGAGGTGCCCTTCTACGAGAACGCCGGCATTCCGGTGGAGTACGTCGGGCATCCGCTGGTGGACGACATCCTGCCCTCCGTCACGCCGGAACAGGCCCGGGCCGAGTTCGGCCTCGATCCCGGCCGCCCCACCCTCGGCCTGATGCCGGGCAGCCGCCTGGGCGAGGTCGAGCGCCTGCTGCCGTTGCTGCTCGACAGCGCCCGCCGGGTGCAGGCACAGCGAGGCCCGGTCAACCTGCTGCTGCCGCTGGCGGGCACGCTCGACGAGGCCCCGGTGCGCGAGCGCCTCGACGCCAGTGACCTCGAGGTCATGCTGGTACCGGGCGGCCGCGCCTATGACGTGATCCAGATATGCGACGCGGTGCTCACCGCCTCGGGGACGGCAACCCTGGAAGTCGCGTTGATGGAAGTACCGATGGCGGTGGTGTACCGCGTGAACTGGCTGACCTGGCAGATCATGCATCGATTGATGACGGTGGACGACATCGCCCTGGTCAACATCGTCGCGCAACGGCGGATCGTGCAGGAGTTCATCCAGCGCGACGCCCGGCCGCGGGCGATCGCCGACGAAGCGGTGCGGCTGCTAGATGATTCAGCCTACCGCGCGGAAATCATCGGCAACCTCGCCGAAGTGCGAAACCGCATGGGCGAAGGCGGCGGACCCGACCGGATGGCGGCCGTCATCGAGCGGATGCTGGGAGAAGGGAGAACCACAGATGAACACAGCTGAACACAGATGCTGCCGCCCATCGGCGGAGAGCGTGTCAGAGCTTCTCTGTCAGTTCGCTGCTGGCAGATGGCCCAAGGACGGGAACCACGAATGAACACGAATAAACACGAATGTGAAACAGCGTTCCCGGAACGGGTGTCGGAGCTACGCTGATACCTGGACGATCATTTCTGCGTCACGATCGCGAAGTCCTGACAGCGCAGCTCCGAAAGCGGTTCCGCCCGCAGCAGTATTCGTGTCCATTCGTGTTCATTCGTGGTTCACTTTTCCCGAGCCTTCCCGAACCGACCCGCCTCCAGCGCAGGTCCGACACGCCCACGGCAGGCGGGCGGCAGCATCTGTGTTCATCTGTGGTTCCTTCAACATCTACCGCGTGACCCCGCGCTCGCTGTTGTCGACGAAGTCGACGAAACGGCGGACTTCTGGATGTTGCTCCGCCAGCGCATCGACTTCGGCGCGGGCTTCGGGCGAGGCCTTGCGGGACTTGATCAGGACCATGTAGGCGCGGTGCAGGGCACGGATGGCCTCGTTCGTGAACTCGCGCCGGCGCAGGCCGTTCTTGTTGATGCCGTAGGCCCGGGCGTGATTGCCGGCCACGGTGACATAGGGCGGCACGTCGCGATTGATGACCGTGCCGAGTCCGGCGAAGCTGTGCTCGCCGATGTGCGTGAACTGATGCACGCTCGTGAAGCCGCCGAGGATCGCCCAGTCCCCCACCTCCACATGGCCTGCCAGCGAGGCGGCGTTCGAGAAGATCGCCCGGTCGCCGATGCGGCAATCATGCGCGACATGGGTATAGGCCATGAACAGGTTGTCGCTGCCGATGCGCGTGATGCCGCCACCGCCGACCGTGCCGCGATTCATGGTCGTGTACTCGCGGATGGTATTGCGATCGCCGAGCTCGAGCCGGGTCGGCTCGCCTGCATACTTCATATCCTGCGGCCGTTCGCCGATCGAGCAGAACTGGAAGATGTGGTTGTCGCGTCCGATCGTGGTCGGACCCCGCAGGATCACGTGCGGCTCGATCGTGGTACCGGGCCCGATCTCCACATCGGCACCGATCACGCAGAACGGGCCGATCTCGACATCGTCGGCGATGCGCGCACCCGGATCGACGATGGCCTGCTGATGGATCATTTCTCGATATCCCGGACGGCTCCCATCAGATCGGCCATGCAGACCACGTGATCGCCGACACGGGCTTCGCACATGAACCGGCCCACCCCCCGGGACTCCCTCAGCAATTCGACGTTGATCTCGAGTTGATCGCCCGGCTCCACTTGGCGCTTGAAGCGCGCCTTGTCGATGCCCACGAACAGATACAGCGTGTCATCACCCGGCATCAGATCGTGCGTACGAAAGATCAGCAACGCCGTGGTCTGCGCCATGGCTTCCAGGATCAGGACGCCGGGAAATACGGGATAATGCGGAAAATGGCCGGTAAAGCAGGGTTCGTTGAAGGTTACGTTCTTGATGGTCTTCATGCGCCGGCCGGGTTCGTATTCATCGACCCGATCCACCATCAGGAACGGATACCGATGCGGCAGGAATTTCAGGATCTCGTGAATATTCATCTCGGTCACGGCGATGCCTCAGGACTGACGTTCGTTCAACCTCTTTTCCAGATCCGCTATTCGCCGAGCCATCCGATCGAGCTGCCGGAATCGTGCCGCGTTGCGCCGCCAGTCCGAATTCGATTCCAGGGGCGTACCCGATGAATAGGTGCCGGGCAGTGTAATCGATTTGGTCACCAGGGACATTGCGGTGACATGCACGTCGTCGACGATCTCGAGATGACCGAGGACGACCGCGGCTCCGCCAATGGTACAGCGACGGCCGATGCGCGCACTGCCCGCCACTCCGACACAACCCGCCATGGCCGTGTGATCGCCGACTCTGACGTTGTGCGCGATCTGGATCTGGTTGTCGAGAATGACGCCGTTGCCGATGACGGTATCCTCGAGGGAGCCCCGGTCGATCGTGGTATTCGCACCGATTTCGACATCGTCGCCGATGATCACGGCACCGACCTGGGGAATCGCCACCCACTGCGCGTCATCCGGCGCGAATCCGAAGCCGTCGCTGCCGATCACCGCGCCGGGCTGGACGCGGCAGCGCGCGCCCATGCAACAATCATGCGCCAGCACGACTCCCGGTCCCAGCCGTGTCTGCCGGCCGATCCGTGCACCGGATTCCACCAGCGTACCAACGCCGACGATCGCCTCGTCATCGATGCGGGCGCCGGCTTCCACCACCGCGTGCGGGCCGATGTGCACGTCGCTGCCGAGCTCGGCGCCTGGATCGACATGGGCCGTGGGATGCACGCCGGCCGGCATTTCCCGTGGCGGATGCAGCAGCTGGGCCGCCCGCGCATAGGTCGCGTAGGGATTGTCCGAGATCAGGACCGTGCACGGCGCCGCGTCGACATGCTCGGATGCCAGGATGACCGCGGCGGCACGGGTATCGGCCAGCCCGGACAGGAAGTCGGGGCGCGCGAGGAAGGCCAGTGACTGGTGGTCCGCGGCGGCGAGCGACGAGACCCGCGCGAGTGCACGGTCTCCATCGCCGCGATACGACACTCCCAGCCGTTCAGCGAGCGTCCGAACGGTCCAGCTCACCGGAGCAATCCCGTTCTCACTCGGATCCGGCCGCGTCGAACCGCTCCTGCATGCGCTCGAGCACCCGTTCGGTCAGGTTGACCGCATCACTGGCGTGCAGGACTCCCTGACCGACGACCAGATCGTAGCCTTCCTCCTCGGCCAGGTTCCGGACTGCCTGCAGCACGGCCTCTCGCACTTCGGAGAGTGCATTGTTGCGCTGGATGTTGAGCTCTTCGCGAAAGGCCTCCTGACCGCGCTGGAGATCACGCTTGAGTTCGCGCATGCGCTGTTCCATTTCCTCGCGCTCGCTTTCGGACAGGACCAGGCCATCCTTCTGCATTCGCTCCTGCAGTTGCTGGAACTCCTGCTGTTTCTGACGCAGTTCCTCCTGCTGCGGGCCGAACTGCTGTTCCAGCTCCTGGGTTGCAGCTTTTGCCTGGGGCGAATTGTCGATCAGGTACTGAAGATCGACATAACCGACATTGGTTGCCTCTGCAGCCACCGCTGCCGGCACCAGGCCGAACAGAAGAATCATGGTTACCAATAGTTTACGCAAGGTATCGCTCCGTCTGGATATCGTGATTGACAGATTGTCGAACGCCATCCGGCCGTCTCAGCCACACCGAATGATACACCGCTCACGACCGATCCGCGCGGAGGCCCGACGGACGAGGGGCATTCTCAGAAGAGCGTGCCGATCGTGAACTGGAATTTCTCGGTCTCGTCTCCCTGTTGTGGGTTCAGCGCCTCCGCATACGAGAACGACAGGGGACCGATGGGAGAACGCCAGTTGAAGGACACACCCAGGGAAGTACGCAGGTCATCCACATCATATGCGTCGACATTCTCGAAAACAGTACCGAAATCATAGAATGCGCTCAAGCGGGTATTCGGACTCTCCGGCGAAAACGGCGGCGGAAAGACAAGTTCCAGCGAGCCGACCGTTCGCAGATCGCCGCCGCTCGGATCGCCATTGTCGAATTTCGGTCCGAGCGAACCACCTGCGTATCCACGAACCGAACGAATGCCGCCGGCAAAGAAGCGTTCGAAGAACGGCAGATCCTCGTCGCCGGCATAGCCACTGCCCCAGTCGATCCGGAAACTCGGCGAGAACACGAGCTTGTCGGTCAACTGGGTGTAACCCTCGAAGGAATAGGTCACCTTGGCGAACTCGATGTCTCCACCCGGCAGCACGAAGGACGACCATATGCGATTGAGCGCTCCTCGATCCGCAAATATCGTCCGATTGCGGGAATCGTTCCGATAACCGACCGTCGCCTTGAGGTAGGCGAACTCGTCTCCCCGTTCGTCAAGGAAATCCAGAATCTCGCCCGGTGTCGACTCGGTCGTGCCGATCCGCGTGCCCTCTATACCGAGTCCAAGGTCGACGGACTCGAATTCCGAGATCGGAATCCCGTAGTCGAAGCCGACTGCCAGCCTGTCGGAGAAGAAATTCCTTGTATCGGTGATCCGTGTGGGATCCGTCTCCTCGTACGCCAGTCGCAACGAACGGCTCATGCCCCAATCGGTGTAGTACGGATTGGTATAGCGAATGATGAAACGACGATTCTCTTCGGACGTGTCCACATTGAACTTCAGATCGCGGCCGGTACCCAGCAGATTCTTCTGTTCGAGCCCGACATTGAACACGATGCCCTGGCTCGAGGACAGGCCCGCACCGACGGAGAAGGAACCGGTCGGGCGCTCCATGATCGAGAATTCGACATCAATCTGATCGTCCCGCCCCGGAACCCTGCTGGTCGATACCTCGACACTCTGTACCTGCGGCAATCGCTGCAGTCGCACACGCGAGCGGTCGACGGCCGACGGTGAATACTGCGCACCTTCGAACTGCCGCAGCTCGCGGCGATAGACGATGTCTTCCGTTGCCACATGACCCGTGAAGCTGATCCGTCGCACATGCACCTTCTTGCCGGGCTCCACGTCGAAACGGACATCGACTCGTCGTTCTTCCGTGTTCGAACGGGGAATGATGTTGATATTCGCGAACGCGTAACCATCGTCGGCCAGACGGTCGGCGATACCGGAACGGCTCTCGATGAGAAGCTGGCGCGAGAACGCATCGCCCTCCCGGATGACGATCCGATCCTCGAGTTCTTCCATGGGTACCGGAAGGTCGCCCTGGATCTCGATCGAGCCGAACTTGTATCGTTCCCCCTCGTCGATATTGATCGAGATGTAGATTTCCTTGCGATCCGGCGTGATGGTCACCTGACTCGAACTGATGCTGAAATCGGCATAGCCACGGTTCAGGTAATGCGAGCGGATGTCTTCCAGATCGCCTTCGAGCTGGGTACGGGAGTACTCGTCGGCGGATGACCACAACGAAAGCGGACCCGGAACGGCCGAATCCATCAGATCCTTCAGCTCTGCGTCACTGAAGGCTTCGTTTCCGATGATGTTGATCTGGCGAATGCGGGCAGTCCTGCCTTCGCGCAGGGTGATGTCGATCGCCACCCGGTCCTGGTCGAGCTCGCGCACATCGGTCTCGAGCTCCATGGCGTACTTGCCGCGACTGTACATCTGCTCGCGCAACACCTGCCCGATCTGCGCGAACAGCGAGCGGTCGAAGATACGCCCGCGGGCGAGGCCGATCTGCTCCAGCGATCTCAGCAGGTCCTCTTCCTCTATGCTGAAATCGCCGTCGATGTTGATTTCCGTGATCGCCGGACGTTCATCGACCTCGACCACGAGAATGTCGCCCTCCCGGTAAAGTGCCACATCCCTGAACAGCCCGGTGTCATACAACGCCCGAACAGCACGGCGGGCGTCGTCCTGCGAGAACGTCTCGCCGGCACGTACCGGGAGATAGTTCAGCACCGTGCCCACTTCCAGTCGTTCGGCGCCCTCCACGCGGATATCGTCCACGACGAACGGTTCTTCGACGAATGCCGGAACGGCCGGGGGCAAAAGGAGGGCGAACGCGGCCAGCGCGTGAACGATCCACCGGCGCATCGGTCAGTACACCATGCGCAGGATGTCGTTGTAGATTGCCAGCGTCATCAGGCCGATCAGCATGATGATCCCGATCTGCTGACCGAATGCCTGGGCGCGCTCGGAAAGCGGCGAGCCGCGAATCACCTCGATCAGGTAGTACAACAGATGACCGCCGTCCAGTACCGGTATCGGCAACAGATTGAGGATGCCGATACTGATGCTGATCAGGGCGATGAAGCCGATGAAGCTCGCCAGGCCGATCTGGGCCGACTGTCCGGCAAACTGGGCAATCGAGATCGGACCGCTGATGTTCGACAACGCGGCTTCGCCGGTAACCAGCCCGACCAGCACCCGCAGGGTCAGGCGCGTGATGTCCCAGGTCTTGACCATGCCCTGCCACAGGGCCTCGACCGGACCGTAACGGACGGTCGTGAACATGCGCTCGCGCTGGGCGTCGGTCAGATCCGGCCCCTGGGCCCCGATCTGCCCGATGGTCCGGTCCCCCGCCTCCTGCGCTGCCGGCGTCAGTTCCAGCCCGACGCGGCGACCGTCGCGCAGAACTGTCACGGCGATCGTCTCGCCGGGATGCGCGCGCACGATCTCCACCCAGGTACGCCAGTCCTCCACGGGTGTGCCCGCCGCCTCCACGACCTCGTCACCCGCGGCCAGACCGCCGGCAGCCGCGGGCGATTCGGGAACGATCCGGGTCACCCGTGCGGGCAGATCGGGGAACCAGGACTCGAAGCCGAGCGAAGCCACCGGGTCGGCCGCCTCTTCCCTGAGCGACACGCTGCCGACCTCGAGGCGACGCTGGTAGGTGGCGCCGCCTTCCGTGCTCACCTCCACGGTGACGGATCCCGCGTCGCCACCGAGGCCATGATCCAGCAGGGAAAGACGCACTTCCGACCAGGTCGGCGTCGCCGTGCCCTCGACCGACTCGATCCGCTCACCCGACCGGAAGCCCGCTTCCGCCGCCGGCGTGCCGTCCGCGGTACCGCCCACGATCGGCGACACGCCCTGCACGCCCAGCATGAACATCAGCGTGTAGGCGACCACCGCCAGCAGGATGTTGATCGCGGGGCCGGCGGCCACGATCGCCGCGCGCTTCCCCACCGGCTTGTTGTTGAACGCGCGATCCCGTTCGGCCGGGTCGACCTCGCCCTCGCGCTCGTCGAGCATCTTCACGTAGCCGCCGAACGGCAGTGCCGCAACCACGAACTCGGTCCGGTCGGCGCCGAGCCGGCGTGACCACAATGCCCGGCCGAAACCGACCGAGAACCGCAGCACCCGCACTCCGCAGCGACGCGCGACCCAGAAATGGCCGAACTCGTGCACCGTCACCATCACGCCGATGGCGACGATGAAGGCGGCAATGCTGGTCAGAAAGGCGGTCATCGATTCCGGTTCTCCGTCATGCGCACGACATGTTTCCCGGCACGGACGCGGGCCGAGCGGTCGGCCGCGAGCAGGCCCTCGAGCGAATCCGCATCGCCGGCATCGTCCGCTTCCGCCAGTGTCTCCTCGACGACGGACGCGATGCGCGGGAACGACAGCTCACCGGCGAGAAAGCGTTCGACCGCGACCTCGTTGGCCGCGTTCAGTATCGCTCCGGTGGTACCGCCCGCGCGCGCCGCCGCCAGCGCCAATGCCAGGGCCGGAAAGCGCTCGAGATCGGGCCGTTCGAATTCCAGTGCGGCCAGCCGCGTCAGGTCCAGCGGCTCCACACCGGAATCGACCCGGTGCGGCCAGGCGAGTGCGTGCGCAATCGGGGTACGCATGTCCGCGTGCCCCAGTTCCGCCAGCACCGAGCCATCGGCGTACCGTACCATCGAATGCACCACGCTTTGCGGATGGATCACGACCTCGATCCGGTCCGGCGTGGCACCGAACAGCCAGCAGGCCTCGATCACCTCCAGTCCCTTGTTCATCATCGTCGCCGAATCGACCGAGATCTTCGGTCCCATCGACCAGTTCGGATGGTCGCAGGCCTCGGCCGGCGTGACCGTCGCCAGCGATTCCGGCGACCGGCGCAGGAACGGGCCGCCCGAGGCCGTCAGCACGATGCGTTCCACGCCGAGCTGATCCAGTCCGGTGGTGCCGCCGGCCGGCAGGCACTGGAAGATCGCGTTGTGCTCGCTGTCGATCGGCAGCAGCATGGCACCGCTCTCCCTGGCCGCGGCCATCACCAGGCCGCCGGCGAGCACCAGGGTCTCCTTGTTCGCCAGCAGCACCCGCTTGCCGGCGGCAACGGCCGCCAGCGTCGAGGCCATGCCGGCGGCGCCCACGATCGCGGCCATTACCGCGTCGACCCCGGGTGCGCGGGCGATCGCTTCCAGGCCCTCGGCTCCGGCGAGAACCTGCGTCTCGAGTCCGGCCGCACGCACGCGTGAACGCAGCGTGTCGGCCGCCTGCTCGTCGGCGACCGCGGCCTGACGCGGTTCCAGCGCCTGTACCTGCTGCCACAGGATGTCGACGCTGCTGCCCGCACCCAGCGCCACCACGCGATAGCGTTGCGGGTGGCGCGCGATCACGTCGAGCGTGTTGCGGCCGATCGAGCCCGTCGACCCGAGCACGGCGACACCGATCGGACGGCCGGTATCCGCAGTCACGGTGACACCGTGCCGTAGAGCAGGCCGAAACCGAGCGCCTGGACCGGCAGCGCCGCCAGCAGGCTGTCCAGGCGATCGAGCAGCCCTCCGTGTCCCGGCAGCAGCCGGCCGCTGTCCTTCACCCCCGCCTCGCGCTTCAGCACACTGATGAACAGGTCGCCCGCCACCGACAGGGCGGCCGCGATCAGCCCGATGGCGAGCCACAGCGGCCAGCGGTCGACCGGCACATCCAGCAGCATCCCTCCCGCCAGCGTGAACACGGCCACGCTGACCAGTCCGCCGGCGAGTCCTTCCCACGTCTTGCCGCCGCTGACCGCCGGCGCCAGCCGCCGTCGGCCGAAACGACGGCCGCAGAAATAGGCCCCGGTATCGGCGGCGAACACCAGGAACAGGGCGTACAGCAGCAGGCCGCGGCCGATCGGTGCCTCGGCGATGACCAGGATGCCGAGCGAGAAGGCCGGCAACAGTACCAGGCCCGCGAGCAGCCACCGCCAGCGAATCCCGCTCGCGTGTTCCCGCGGCCGCCCGCCGGCGATCAGCCAGGCGGCAACGCCGACCCACCAGGCCGCCACCAGCGGCAGCAGCGCAGCCCCCGCGCGGGCCGGCTCCAGCCACCACAACGAGCCGTGCGCGACGGCCACCACTCCGAGACAGGCGATACGTGCGGGGATGCTCCCGACGCCGGACAGGCGGGTCCATTCCCAGGCGGCGAGGAGAGAAAGGATCGTCACCACCACCGCGATCCCGACCGGTTCCAGCATCAGTGCACCGATCACGACCAGCAGCGCCAGCGTGACGCCGGTGATCACCCGCAATCTAAGCATGACCGGTCTGTTCGAGCTGGTCCGAGGTACGGCCGAACCGCCGCTGCCGTCCGCGGTAGTACTCGATCGCCTCGTCCAGCGCGGCCTCGTCGAAATCCGGCCAGAGAATGTCGGTGAACCACAGCTCGGTGTAGGCAAGTTGCCACAGCAGGTAGTTGCTGATGCGACGCTCGCCGCCGGTGCGAATGAACAGATCCGGTTCGGGCAGGTCGGCCAGCGACAGTCGCGCGGCAAACTGCTGTTCATCGACCTCTTCGGGCCGCAGGCGACCGGCCGCGACCTCTTGCGCCACGCTGCGGGCGGCCTGGACGATGTCCCAGCGACCGCCATAGCCGATCGCGATGGCGAGCTGGAGATGCTCGTTGCCGCGCGTGGCCTCCTCCGCCTGCGCCATGCCGTCCTGCAGGGCCGTGCCGAAGGCGGAACGATCCCCGATGAAGCGTACCCGCACGCCGTTCTCCTGCAATCGTCCGATCTCGGCACGCAGGGAGCGCAGGAACAGGTCCATCAGCACGCCGATCTCCGACTCGGGACGATTCCAGTTCTCGCTGGAGAAGGCGAACAGGGTCAGGGCATCGACGCCGCGCTCACCGCAGGCTTCCACGATCCCGCGGGCGGCACGCACGCCGGCCCGGTGACCCTCCGTGCGCGGCGCGAATCGCCGGCGCGCCCAGCGGCCGTTGCCGTCCATGATGACGGCGATGTGTCGGGGATTGCCGGACTGCTTCATGATCGCGCCCGTTTGTGACGGCAGGAAGGAATCACACCTCCATCAGGTCGTGTTCCTTCTGATCGAGCATCGAGTCGATCTCGGCCACGGCGTCGTCGGTAAGCTTCTGCACCGCCTGTTCGGCCGCGCGTTCCTCGTCCTCGGTGATTTCCTTGTCCTTGAGCAGCGACTTGAGGTCGTTGTTGACGTCGCGGCGGATATTGCGGACCGCGATCCGGGCGTTCTCCGCCTCCTGCCTGACCACCTTGACCAGTTCGCGCCGGCGTTCCTCGGTCAGCGGCGGCATCGGTATGCGGATGACCTGACCGGCGGTGGTCGGGTTGAGACCGAGATCCGAGTTGCGGATCGCCTTCTCGATCTTCTGCACCATGCTCTTGTCCCATGGCTGCACCGCCAGCGTGCGCGAGTCCTCGACCGTGACATTCGCGGTCTGGTTCAACGGCACCTCGGCGCCGTAATAGTCGACCATGACATGATCGAGCAGGCCGGAATGAGCTCGCCCGGTGCGGACCGCGCTGAATTCCTGCTGCAGTGCCTGCACGCTCTTCTTCATGCGCGTGCGTGCGTCCTTCTTCAGATCCTCGATCATGATGGCAGTCCCCGCTCGACGATCGTTCCCACCGGCTCGCCGACAATGGCGCGCATGAGTTCGCCGTCGTTGTAAAGATTGAATACCTGCAACGGTATGCCGTTGTCACGGCACATGACGACGGCGGTGGTATCCATCACCGCCAGGTTCTGTGCGAATACCTGGTCGTAGGTGATGCGTTCGTAGCGCTTCGCCGACGGACTGGTCAGGGGATCGGCATCGAACACGCCGTCGACCCGGGTGGCCTTGAACATGACATCGGCGCCGATCTCGATGGCACGCAGGCTGGCCGCGGTATCGGTGGTGAAGAAGGGATTGCCGGTGCCGGCGGCAAAGACCACCACCCGCCCCTTTTCCAGGTGACGTACGGCGCGCCGGCGGATGTAGTCCTCGCAGACCTGGTTGATCTTGAGTGCCGACATGACCCGGCAGAAGACATCGAGTCTCTCGAGTGCGTCCTGCATCGCCAGCGCGTTGATCACGGTGGCCAGCATGCCGATGTGATCACCGGTGACGCGGTCCATGCCCGCCTGCGCCAGCCCGGCACCGCGGAAGATGTTGCCGCCGCCGATGACGACCGCGATCTCGACCCCGAGCGCATTGACATCGCGGATGTCGCCCGCGATGCGGGCGATCATCTCCGGGTCGATCCCGTAGGACTCGCGTCCCATGAGGGCCTCGCCGCTGAGCTTGAGGAGAACGCGCTTGTAGACGGGTCGAGGATCGCTCATCGGGCCTCACGTCATCCCGGGCAGGATGTTGTACGTACCCCGGCAACCCGGGAATCGGGCCGCCATTGTAGCCGAAGCGGCAGCGCCTGGCCCGGCCGGGCGCCGGAATCGCCGGCGCGGCACTGCCAGAACGGGAAACGGCCGCGCCTTGCGCGAGCGGCCGCCCGCGATCAGGCGCCCTTGACCTGCGCCATCACCTCTTCGGCGAAGTTCTCTTCCCGGCGCTCCTTGCCCTCACCGACCTCGAAGCGGCGGAAGTACAGGACGTCGGCGCCGGCGGACTTCAGCATGTCCCCGACCGACTGGTCCGGGTCCTTGACGAAGGGCTGGCCGAGCAGCGTGATCTCGCCCAGGTACTTGCGCATGCGCCCGTCGACCATCTTCTCGACGATCTCGTCGGGCTTGCCGCTCTCCTTCGCCTGCTCGACCAGGATGGCGCGTTCCTTCTCCACCTGCTCGGGCGGGACGTCGTCGGCGCGGATCGCCAGCGGCTGGCTGGCGGCCACGTGCATCGCCACGTCGCGGCCGATCTGCTCGTCGTCGCCGGTGTATTCGATCAGCACGCCGATGCGCTTGCCGTGCAGGTAGGTGGCGATCCGGCCCTCGGCGGCCTCGTGGCGCTCGAAGCGGCGAACCTCGATGTTCTCGCCGATCTTCGCGACCAGCTCGCGCACGGCCGTACCCACGTCGCGCTCGTCACCATCGCCGAGCGTCAGCGCACCGAGCGCCTCGACATCGGCGGGGGCATCCTCGAGCACGCGGCGCGCCACCCGATCGGCGAACGCGCGGAACTCGTCGTTGTTGGCGACGAAATCGGTTTCGCTGTTGATCTCGACCATGACACCGGTACGTGCGTCGTCGGAGACCGATACGACGATGATGCCCTCGGCGGCGACCCGGCCGGCCTTCTTGTCGGCCTTGGCCATGCCCGACTTGCGCATCGCCTCGATCGCGCCTTCCATGTCGCCGCTCGCTTCCACCAGCGCCTTCTTGCATTCCATCATGCCGGCGCCGGTGCGCTCGCGCAGTTCCTTCACCATTGCAGCGGTGATCTGCATTGCAACTACCTCGTGTCTCGTGTCACCGGGCGTTCACGCCCGGCGGTGATCGTGTCCGGATTCATTCATCCGCCTTTGCGGCCGTCTTCTTCGCGGAAGATTTCTTCTTCGTGGCGGCCTTCTTCTTCGAAGTCGCCTTCTTCTTCGTGGCGGTCTTCTTCGAGGCCGCCTTCTTCGAAGCGGCCTTCTTCTTCGTGACGGCCTTTTTCTTCGAGGCCGTCTCGCCGGCAGCGGCCGACTCCGGCTCCGCCTCTGCCTCCGTCTTCACGTCCGATTCGGCCGTGGCGGTTTCCGCGGACTGTGCGGCCTCGGGCGCCGGCGCGGATTCCGCGGCTCCGGCGACCGGCTCTTCGGCCTCGGGCTCGACCTTCTCGGTCTTCTCGGCCTTCGGGGCCGCCTTCGCCGGGCCCGCCTTCTTCTTCGACGCCGCCGGCTTCTTCCCGGCGGCCGTCGTCTTCGGACGGCCGGACTCGTCGAGCTCGATGAATTCGTCGGTGCCTTCGGCCACGCCCGGCGCCAGGCTCTTGCCGGTCTGGATCGCCTCGGCGACGGACTGGGTATAGAGCTGGATCGCGCGCAGGGCGTCGTCATTGCCCGGCACGATGTAATCGACACCGTCGGGCGTGTTGTTGCTGTCGACCACGGCCACGACCGGAATGTTCAGCTTGCGCGCCTCGGCCACGGCGATGTCCTCGTGACCCACGTCGATCACGAACAGCGCATCCGGCAGGCGCTCCATGTCCTTGATGCCGCCGAGCCCGCGTTCGAGCCGGTCGCGCTCGCGCTCGAGCTCCAGCCGCTCCTTCTTGTTCAGCTTGTTCAGCGAACCATCGGCGAACATCTTCTCGAGTTCCTTCAGACGGCCGATCGAATGCTTGACCGTCTTGAAGTTGGTCATCATGCCGCCGAGCCAGCGGCGATTGACATACGGCATGCCGCAGGCCCGGGCCGATTCGCGCACGGCGTCGCGCGCGGCACGCTTGGTGCCGACGAACAGAACGATGCCGTTGCGCGAGGCGAGGCTGGAGAGGAAATTCTGCGCCTCGTCCATCAGAGGCACGGTCTTTTCCAGGTTGAAGATGTGAATCTTGTTGCGTTCGCCGAAGATGTACGGAGCCATCTTCGGGCACCAATAGCGGGTCTGGTGGCCGAAATGCACACCGGCCTCCAGCATCTGCCGCATCGAGATCCTGGCCATGGGAAAACCTCTTTGTCGGGTTGAGCCTCCACGCGCCCGACCCGGTCAACCGGCTGTGCCGGCACCCGAACGGGCCTTCGGGAACGCGTGTGTGGATTTTTTCGCCGCGAACCCCGGGTTCGCGGCGGCGCGCTTTATACCATAACGGGCCTGTCATCACAATTGCGTCCCCCGCCCGAAGGCCGTTCCTGCATGCCTTCGAGACGGTTCGGATGCCCCCGCAGGAGCGGGTCCCTGCCCGCGAACCCCGTGTTGCGCGTGGTGTAGACACGCGAAAGGTCCTTGCGAGCGTGGCGAGCATCGATTCAAGGCCCTGCCCCGTTCGTTCGCGGCCGGGAGGCCGCTCCTGCCGGCTTTGTTGCCCGCTCGAAAAACCCGGCAGGAAGAGGCCCCTGTCCGCGATCGCGCCCTCGGAGCGGACGGCGTCTTTGCGCTACAATGCGCGTTTGTGCTCGAAATCGGGAATCGTGGCCCATGTCCCTCACCGCCACGGCACGCCACCAGGTGCCGATCAAGTCCGCCGAGGAACTCGCGGCGATGCGCGTCGTCTGCCTTCAGGCCGCCTCGGTGCTGGACATGATCGAGCCGCACGTGCAGGTGGGCGTGACCACCGAGGAGCTCGACCGCCTGTGCCACGAGTACATCGTCGACGAGCTCGGCGCGGTGCCGGCGCCGCTGAACTACCGCGGCTTCCCGAAGTCGATCTGTACCTCGGTCAACCACCAGGTCTGCCACGGCATCCCCGGCCCGCGGAAGCTGAAGAAGGGCGACATCCTCAACATCGACGTCACCATCATCAAGGACGGCTTCCACGGCGACACCAGCCGCATGTTCTCCGCCGGCGAGCCCGCGCGCAACGCCCGCCGCGTGTGCGACATCGCCCACGAGGCGATGGTCGCGGGCATCCGCGCGGTGGCGCCGGGTGCCCGCCTGGGCGATGTCGGTCACGCCATCCAGAGCCATGCCGAGCGCAACCACTGCTCGATCGTGCGCGAGTACTGCGGCCACGGCATCGGCCGCGGCTTCCACGAGGATCCGCAGGTGCTGCACTACGGCAAGCCCGGCACGGGGCTGGAGCTCGAGCCCGGCATGACCTTCACCATCGAGCCGATGGTCAATGCCGGCCGGCGTCACGTGAAGGTGCTCGCCGACCAGTGGACCGTGGTCACCAAGGACCACAGCCTGTCGGCGC
>CAYZHJ010000054.1:17535-19063 GCA_964478305.1 uncultured Ectothiorhodospiraceae bacterium | reverse complement strand
CGTCCAGCAGCAGCAGGTTCGGCCGCCGCCAGGCGACCAGCGCCAGCGCCAGCCGCGCCTTCTCGCCGCCGGAGAACTTGCGCACCGGCGTCAGCGCGTCGTCGCCGGGAAAGCCGAAGCCGCCGAGGAAGTCCCGCATGACCTGCTCGCGCGTCGTGGGCGATTCGTCACGCAGGTGCTTCAGCGGCGTCTCGTCGAGGTGCAGCGCGTCGAGCTGGTGCTGGGCGAAGTAGCCGATCTTCAGGTGCGTACCGGTGATGCGCTCGCCCTCGATGGGCGGCCATTGACCGACCAGCGTGCGGATCAGGGTCGACTTGCCCGCGCCGTTGGGACCGAGCAGGCCGATGCGCTGGCCCGGCAGGATGCTGAAGTTGGCACCGCGCAGGATCGCCTCGCGCGCGCCGCAGCCGACGTGGTCGAGCGTGATCAGCGGGTTCGACACCTTTTCGGGGTCGGGGAAGCGGAAGCGGAACGGCGAGTCGACGTGCGCCGGCGCGATCTGCTCCATGCGCTCGAGCTCCTTCAGCCGGCTCTGCGCCTGGCGCGCCTTGCTCGCCTTGGCGCGGAAGCGGGCGACGAAGCCCTCGATCTCGCGGATGCGCTGCTGCTGCTTCTCGAACGCCGCCTGCTGGTTCGCCAGCCGCTCGGCCCGCTGGCGCTCGAACGCCGAGTAGTTGCCGCGATAGTGCACCAGCGTCCCGCGGTCGAAATGCAGGATGTGCCCGACCACGTTGTCGAGGAAGTCGCGATCGTGCGAGATCAGCAGCAGGGTGCCGGCGTACTGCTGAAGCCATTGCTCCAGCCACAGCACCGCGTCGAGGTCGAGATGGTTGGTCGGCTCGTCCAGCAGCAGCACGTCGGACGGCCGCATCAGTGCCCGCGCGAGATCGAGCCGCACACGCCAGCCGCCGGAGAACTGCGCCACCGGCCAGTCGAACTGGTGGCTGCCGAAGCCGAGCCCGGACAGCAGGGTCTCGGCGCGGCTGCGGGCGGTGTAGCCGTCGAGCCGGTCGAGTTCGCCGTGCAGGTGGACGATGCGGTCGACGTCGTCGCCGGCCTCGGCGGCCGCGAGCTCGTCCTGCACCCGCATCAGTTCGGTGTGTCCGCCGAGCACGTGGTCCACCGCGCTGGTGTCGCGCCCGGACGTCTCCTGCGCCATGTGCGCGATGCGCGCGCCGCCGGGCAGCCCGACCTCGCCGCGGTCCGGCGAGAGCTCGCCCAGCAGCATCCGGAACAGGCTCGACTTGCCGCAGCCGTTGCGCCCGATCACGCCCACGCGCCAGCCGTCGTGCAGGCGCGCGCTCGCCCCGTCGAGCAGGGTCTCGCCGGCGATCTGCAGATGAATGTCGTTGAGGCTGAGCACGGACGTGGCCGGACAGGGATGCGGAAAGCGCGCAGGGTACAGGAAATGCGAGGGCAACGGCATGTAGGTTGGGCCGACCCAGGCGGGCCCACAATGTTCAAACTGGTATTTTTGGGCTCCCTAGTGGGGCCAAACAAAGGGGCCACAAAGGTTGCCCACCACCCC
>CAYZHJ010000054.1:0-17525 GCA_964478305.1 uncultured Ectothiorhodospiraceae bacterium | reverse complement strand
GGGGCCCGCCGCGGGCGCCCAACTTTGTTACAAGGGGGTTTTTTGGGCCTCCTTCGTCGGCCCAACCTACGTGCCATCATCGTTGCACCACGACGCCGTCCGTTCCGGCGTCGACCCTGGGCATCACCAGCATCGGCCCGCAACGAATCAGGAACAGGACGAAGGCCCCGCTCCACAGCATCCCGGCAATGCCCCACGCATCCGGCCCGGTCCAGGCGGCGAACAGGCGTACCACCGCCGCGCCCTGCATCAGCACGAAGGCGAGCGTGAGAATGACGCCCGCGCGCAGATCACGACCGGTGTGGCCGAGCGTCGCGCGGCTCATCACGGCCAGCGTCATGGTGCCGACAGCGCCGGCGAGCAGGCCGTGCAGGGCCCAGGTGTCGGTCAGGGACGGATCGAGCAGGGCGGTGGCGCGGATGGCATAGCCCGCCGCGAGCCAGCCGTAGCCGACGTGCAGCACGAACAGCAGCGGGTCGGACACGACCCGGCTGCCGCGCCAGCCCCACAGGCGCACGGCGTGCAGTAACGCCGCCGGGATCGCCAGCACGGCCGCCGCCGTCGGCCCGATCAGCTCGGCCACCGCGACCAGCGCGCTGGCGCCGATGGCCAGGGTGTCGCGCCGATCCATCGCCCGCGGCAGCGGTCCGCGGCCGGTCGCGTCGAGCCGGTTGCGGGTGAAGGCCGGCGTGATGCGCCCGCCGATCACCGCGATCAGGGTCGCGATCACCATGGTCGCGAACGCCAGTGCCCGGCTCGACAGCCACGGCTGTCCGAACAGTCCGGCGACATGCCACAGCGCGTTGGCGCCGGCGACGACAAGGATCACCGCGATCGGCAGCCACAGGCGCGGCGTGCCGCCGCCGAGCAGGGGCCGGGCGGCGACCAGCGCGGCAGCCGGCAGGAAGGCGACATCGGCGCCTGTCCCCCACCAGCCCGGTACTCCGTCCCACAGGCCGATCCGGGCGAGCAGCCACAGGGCGGCGAGGGCCACCAGCGGCCCGCCGCGAACCGGCTCGGTTCCGGTCCAGTTGGGCACCGCCGTGAGCATGAATCCGGCCATGGCCGCGGCGACGTAGCCGAACAGCATCTCGTGGCCGTGCCAGGCGAACGGATTGCCCGCCGGCAGGTCGCCGCTGCCGGCCAGGATCATGCCGGTTCGTACCATCACCGTGACGGCCGCCAGCGGCGCGAGCAGGAAGAACAGGCGGAAGCCGGCAGCGAATGGCAGCTTCAGGGCGGACACTGGCATGGGACGGACTCCGGGGATCGGGCGGCAACCGGGAGGCACATGATCGCGACTTCGCGGCGCGCCGGCGTTGATTGTGGTCAATTGGCGTTGCGTGCATGCCGGCCGTGCAAGGGCATAAGACTATTCCAATAAGGTCTTAAGAATCGGTTCGTTAGAGCTTTTCGCTTGACTCAGGTCAAGTAGCCGGGCGCGCGGGATCTCTAGCATTCACGGCCGGGATGAACGGGAGGCGGGATCGATGAATGCCGGTATCGAGACGTTCGAGGGCGGGGACGCGGAAGCGGCCACGACCGTCGGGACATCGACGGTCGAATCGGGCACCAGCCGGGTGGGCGAGCGCTCTGCACGCGTGGCCATAGTGGGTGGCGGCACGGGCGGCGTGGCGGTGGCGGCGGCGCTGCGGCGCGCCCTGCCGGCCGACGACGCGATCGTGCTGATCGAACCGGGTGCCGTGCATCACTACCAGCCGGGACTGACCCTGGTGGGCGGTGGCGTGTGGCCGCTCGAGCGCACGCAGCGGCCGCGGGCGGAGTCCATCCCGCCCGGCGTGACCTGGGTGCGGGAATGCGCCACCGCCATCGATCCCGCACACAACCGGGTGCGGCTCGCCGACGGCGGGACTGTCGGCTATGACTGGCTCGTCGTGGCCGTCGGCCTCGAGCTGGCGTGGGATCAGGTACCCGGCCTCGCCGAGGCGCTCGGCGACGGCCGCGTGTGCTCGATCTACTCGCCGGACACGGCGGCGGACACATGGATGCGCATCCGCGGTTTCGAGGGCGGGCGCGCGTTGTTCACCCAGCCGCCGATGCCGATCAAGTGCCCGGGCGCGCCGCAGAAGATCGTCTACCTGGCCGCCGATCACTGGCGCCGTGCGGGCGTGCTGGCCACCACCCGGGTCGGTTTCCGCACCGCCACGCCGAGCCTGTTCAGCGTGGCCGAGTACGTGCCCACGCTGGAGGGCGTCGCCGCGCGATACGGGGTCGACGTCGAATACGGTGCGCGGCTGACCGCCGTGGACGGGCCGAACGCGGTGGCCACCTTCGAGCGCACGGGCGAAGCCGGCACGGTCGAGCGCTGGTCCGAGCGCTACGATCTGCTGCACGCCGTGCCGCCGCAGGGACCGGTGGCCCTGATCGCGGACGGCGGTCTCGGCGATGCCGACGGCTGGCTCGATATCGACGCCGGAACGATGCAGCACCAACAGTATCCGAACGTGTTCGGGATTGGTGACGCCACTTCGGCACCGACCTCGAAGACGGCCGCGGCGGTACGTGCGCAACTGCCCGTCGTCGTCGCCAATCTGCTGGCGGCGATGGACGGCGCCGAATCACCGCTGCGCTACAACGGCTACGCCTCGTGCCCGCTGATCACGGCCCGTGGCAAGGTGGTACTGGCCGAATTCGTCTACGGCCGCAAGCTGGCCCCGACGCTGCCGTGGGACTCCACGCGGGAACGCCGCACGGCGTGGTGGCTGAAGACGCGGTTCATTCCGTGGATGTACTGGAACCGCCTGCTGAAGGGCCGTGATCTGCCCGGGACGGAGATCAGTCGGCAACTGGCGCTCAACAAATGAAGGGGCTGTGAAAACCCGTTGGCGCTTGCATTGACAGCCCGCTGCGTCATCGTCCCCGGCCCTCGGCGGCAGTCGCTCGCGGCCGGCCGGCTGCTCCTGCCCGCGAACCGGCGTCGGTCAGTCTTCCTCGACGGGATCGGTGACGTCCCGGACCCAGCTCATCGCCGCGGCCGCGCGCGGGAAGCCGAGCGTGGGGATCGCGAGCAGGGCGACCTGCTCGACGTCGGCCGCCGTCAGGCCCTCGTCCTCGCCACGGCGGACGTGGGAGTGGGTCGCGCCCTCCGAGGCGGCGCCGATTGCCAGCGCCAGCTTCACCAGCCGGCGCTCGCGCCTGCTCAGGGGGCCGGCCTCGGCCGTGGCCTCGCCCAGCGCGCCGTAGGCTTCCCAGACATCGGGAAAGCGGTCGGCGATCTCGCCCGCCGTTGCGGGCAGTTCGGTATCGGTCATGACGATTCTCCCGTCGCTTGCCATCGATTCCCGCGTTCGCGTCCGGGCCAGCTGCGCCAGAGCCGGTCCGTGCCCCGCGGCCAGTAGTGACGCAGGGCCAGCAGGGCGCTGCCGGCCAGCAGCACGATCAGCATGTCCTGGGCGAGCAGCGCGGCGCCGCCCATGACCAGCAGGATCGGGCGGGTCTCGCTCGACTGCCAGCTCGGCGTGGCCAGTTGCAGGTGGAACAGGCCGACCACCGCCAGCAGGACGGCCTGCAGCGTGGCCGGATAGGCGGGCAGTCCGCCGCCGCCGAAATGCAGCAGCAGCGCCAGCGCGATCAATGCGCCGGCGATGATCGCGTTCGACCATTCGCTGCGGCTGCCGCCGCGCACGTGGGCGGTCACGCCGCCGGAGCCGTGGCAGAACGGCAGGCCGCCGACCGCGGCCACGGCCAGATTGCCGAGCCCGATCGAGGTCAGCAGCCGCCGCGGCGTGACCCGTTCCGCCGCGTCACCGAAATAGGCGCGGGCGGTCCGCTCGGTCCCGAGCACCGAGTTGGTCAGGGTCAGCGCGATCTGCGGCAGGACCAGCATGGCCAGCACCCACGGCCGGACCTCGCCGGCGACGGCGGGCACGGTGGACGCCGGCATCGATTGCCACAGGCCCCACAGCAGGCTCGCCACCGCGACCCAGCCCAGGATCGGCCGGCCGCTCCAGCGCGTGAACAGCAGGATGGCGGCGACGCCGGCGGCCACCCCCGCGAGTGGCAGCGTGTCCAGACCGACGAGGTCGAGCGCCTTGAGCACCAGGATGACGCCGAGACCGGACTGGATGCCGTGGACGATGACGGCCGGCACGCGCTGGGCAAGTCGATTGACGTTCACGAGCGCGATCACCAGGAAGACGATCGCGCAGGCCACCGCGGCCAGGCGGATCTCGGCCAGGCTCGCGCCCACGGCGATGGCGGTGATTGCCAGTGCCTTGAGTGGCTGCACCGGGATCGGCAGGCGGAACAGCCAGCCGGTCACCCCGTAGGCGATACCGGTGGTGGCGAGCATGACGGCCGCGGAGGCACCGCTCTGCCAGGCCAGCGCGACCAGCAGCGGGAACAGGATGGCGCCGTCGGCAAAGGCGCCGCTGAAATCGCCGGCGCAGAATCGCCTCTGCAGGGGCGCCGCTTCCTTCGCTGCACGCGTGTCGGACTCGGAGTTCATGGTCACGCGCTCCGGGGATGGTTCGGCAACCGATCGGCGACGACGGGCTTCAGCGCAGCAGCGAGTCCATCGGGTAGTAATCCAGCAGATCGCCCGGCACGACCGCGGTGTCCGGCGGCACGCAGGCAAGACCGTCCGCCGCGGACAGCGAGCTCAGGATACCCGATCCCTGGGCCGCGTGCGGCTGCAGGCGGCCGTCCTCGAGCCGCACCCGCAGGTAGTCGGCCCGCGGACGGGTCTGTCCCTGCTCGAACCCGGCCGCGACCGGGAGCGGGGCGGGGAGGAGGATTTCGCGGCCCTGCAGCCGCCGCAGCAGGGGCGCGCCGAACAGCACGAAGGTGACGAACAGCGAGACCGGATTGCCCGGCAGCGCCAGCAGCGGCGTGCCCTCGATCCGGCCGAAGGCCAGCGGCTTGCCCGGCTTGACGGCGACGCCGAAGAAATCGAGCGCGCCGACCGCCTCGGCGGCGGCCCGTACGTGGTCGGCGTCACCGACCGACACGCCGCCGCTGGTGACGACCAGGTCGGCATCGGCGGCGGCCGCGAGCAGGGCTTCGCGGGTGCGCTGCGCGTCATCGGGCACCACCTCGGCCGGGCGCGCCTCGGCGCCGAGGCCGGCGACCAGCGCGGCCAGCAACCGGCCGTTGGATTCGTGGATCTGGCCGTCGCCCAGGTCCCCGCCCGGCGGCACCAGCTCGTCGCCGGTGACCAGCAGCGCCACCCGCGGCCGGCGGTGCACCGTCAGCTCGGCGTGGCCGGCCGAGGCGGCCAGCGCGACGTGCTGGGGCGCCAGGTGCTGTCCGGCCCGCAACAGGACGTCGCCGCTGCGGAAATCCTCGCCGGCGCCGCGGATGTTGGCGCCGCGATCGGGTACGCGGTCGACGATCACCCGGTCGCCCTCGCGCCGGCAGTGTTCCTGCATGACCACCGTGTCGGCCCCGTCCGGGATGGGCGCGCCGGTGAAGATCCGGGCCGCGGCGCCGGCGGCGAGGGACGCGGGGGCGGTGCCGGCCGCGGCGATCGAGCGCACCGGCAGGCCCGCTTCCCCGGCCGCCGACGCCTCGTCGAGACGTATCGCGTAGCCGTCCATCGCGCTGTTGGGCCAGCGCGGCATGGTCAGGCCGGCCTCCACGTCGGCGGCGAGCACGCGGCCGCAGGCCGCGGCCAGCGGCACGGATTCGATCCGCTGCGGCGGCGAAACCACGGCGGCGAGCATCCGGTCGCGGGCCGCCTCGACATCGAGAAGTGAACGGGCTCGGGTCATCGCCGGGTTCTCCTGCGGGCGTCTGCGCGATTGCAAGCGGCAGGCTACCGCGTCATCACCGCAGAAATGTTGATGCCGGTCAAACGCGATTGTGCGCCGGTTCGACCACCTCGTGCACGCACCCTTTTGACCTGCGTCAAGGGAGAGGCTGCGTCGAGGATCTACGCTGTCCTCCGTTCGGGATGTGACTGCAACGAGATCGGGGGCAACAGTTGATCGCGGCCGTGGAATTCGATCCGGAGCTGGTGCGCCGCCACGACGTGGCGGGACCGCGCTACACCTCCTATCCGACCGCGCCCTGGTTTAACGAGGGATTCGGGCCGGACAACTACGTCTCCTGCGCCGCCGAGTCCGACGATCGGAGACCGCTGTCGCTGTACTTCCATCTGCCGTTCTGCGCCCACCTGTGCTTCTACTGCGCCTGCAACAAGGTGGTGACGAAGAATCGCGCCCACGCCGGGCCGTATCTCGATCGCCTGGCGCGCGAGATCGCGATGCAGGCGGAGCTGTTCGGCAACCGCCCGTCGGTGGACCAGCTCCACTGGGGTGGCGGCACGCCGACCTTCCTCGACGCCGGCCGCCTCGAGTGGTTGTTCGACCGTATCCGCGAGGCCTATCCGCTGCGCGACGACGACCGCGGCGATTACTCCATCGAGCTCGATCCGCGCGCGGTCGATGCCGACACCATTCGCCTGTTGCGCCGCCTCGGCTTCAATCGCGCCAGTCTCGGCGTGCAGGACTTCAACGAGGAAGTCCAGCGCGCGGTCAATCGCATCCAGCCGGAGTCGATGACCCGCGCGACGCTGGAGGCCTGCCGCGAGGCCGGCTTCCGCTCGATCAACATCGACCTGATCTACGGCCTGCCGCTGCAGACCGAGCACAGCTTCACGCGCACGGTCGAGCGCGTGCTCGATCTGGCACCCGACCGGATCGCTGTCTACAACTATGCTCACCTGCCGGACCGCTTTCCGCCTCAGCGCCGCATCCGCGAGTCCGATCTGCCTTCGCCGCAGGCGCGCCTGACGATCCTGCGACGGGCGATCGAGCGCCTCACCGACGCCGGTTACGTGTTCATCGGCATGGACCACTTCGCCCGCGCCGACGACGAACTCGCGCGGGCACAGCGCATGGGCACGCTGACCCGCAACTTCCAGGGCTACAGCACCCACGGCGACTGCGACATCATCGCCCACGGCATCAGCGCCATCGGCATGTTCGGCAACTGCTACAGCCAGCACTTCCACGATCGCGAACGCTATTACGCCGCCCTCGACGCGGGCCGGCTGCCGGTCGCGCGCGGTCTGTGCCTGTCGCCCGACGATCGCATAAGACGCGACGTGATCACCCGCCTGATGTGCGATTTCTCGCTCGACATCGCCTCGCTGGAGCATCGCCACGGCATCGAGTTCGAGTCCTGTTTCGCGGACGAATGCGAGGCACTCGAGCCGCTGGTGCAGGACGGCCTCGTGCGCTGGCGTCCCGGACGTCTGGAAGTGACGGCGGTGGGCCGGCTGCTGGTGCGCAATGTCGCCATGGTGTTCGACAGTTACCTGCACCGCGATCGCGAGACCCGCTGGTCGCGGGCGATCTGAACGAGAAGCGCCATCGGCACGAGGCGGCGTTCGAACGGGAGAATGAACATGCAATGCCTGCTGATCGTCAACGATCCCCCATACGGCACGGAGCGATTCTACAACGCGCTGCGGCTGGCCCACGCCCTCATCAAGCGTGATCACGAGGTCACCGTTTTCCTGATGGCCGATGCCGTGCCCGGGGCGAAGTCCGGACAGAAGACACCGGACGGCTACTACAACATCGAACGCATGCTGCACCGGGTGACATCGAAGGGAAGATTGCTGCTTTGCGGTACCTGCATGGATGCACGCGGCATCGACGGCAGGGAGATCATCGATGGTGCCGAGCGCAGCACCATGGATGCGCTGGCCGAGGTCACCGAGACATCCGATCGCGTGCTGGTGTTCTGAGCGTGCTCCGAAAATGAACCGCTCGACGGAAACGGAACAGGATCCGGCAGGGGAGAGCGCCCCGCACGATCAGCGGCTTGCCTTCGACAGACTGCGCGAGCGCTGCCCGGTGGTATGCAGCGATGCCTTCGGCTGGTCATTGTTCCGGCATGCCGACATCGTTCGCGTACTGCAGGACCACGAAACCTTCAGCAACGCCGTCTCGCGGCACCTGTCGGTGCCGAACGGCATGGACCCGCCCGCGCACACCGCATACCGGCGGATCATCGAGCCGTACTTTTCGCCGGCGCGCATGGCAGCGTTCGAGCCCCAGTGCCGCGGGATCGCGTCACGTCTCGTTCAGACCGCGATCCGGTCCGGTTCGCTCGAGTTCATGCACGAGTTCGCCGGTGCGTTCGCTGCCGAGGTGCAATGCGCCTTCCTCGGCTGGCCCGACACGTTGCAGGAACCGTTGCGCGACTGGACGCACCGGAACCAGGAGGCGACCCGCGAGAGCGACCGAAAACGTCTGAAGGAACTGGCACGGGAGTTCGAGCAACGGGTAACGGCATTGCTGGCCGAGCGACGCGAAGCCGGTGCGGGTCCGGACGCCGACATCACCGCCTCGCTGATACATGAACGCATGCAGGACTGGCCGCTGCATGACGAGGAGATCGTCAGCATCCTGCGCAACTGGACCGTCGGCGAGGTCGGGACGATTGCCGCGTCGGTGGGCATCCTGGCGCATCACCTGGCAACGGATCCCGCATTGCAGCAACGCCTGCGGAACAATCCCGGCCTGCTGCCGGCCGCCATCGACGAGATCCTGCGCCTCGACGGGCCGCTGGTGGCGAACCGGCGGCGGACGGCCTGTCCGGTCGAGATCGGCGGCCAGCAGATCGAGGAAGGCGAACGCCTGTCGATCGTCTGGATCGCGGGCAACCGCGATCCGGAGGTGTTCGAGCGGCCCGGGGAATTCCGGCTGGACCGCGACCCCGCAGACAACCTGCTCTACGGCGCCGGCATCCACGTCTGCCCCGGCGCCCCGCTGGCCCGGCTGGAATTGCGCGTGGTCATGGAGGAACTGCTGTGCGCCACCACCCGCATCGAGCCGGACCCCGAAACCGAGCCGGTACGCGCCCACTGGCCCGCGGCCGGTTTCGAGCGGTTGCCGCTTCAACTCGCGTAGGTTGGGCCGACGCAGGAGGCCCAACGTGTGCGGTCGTTCCCCCCTCCGCCGTTGAGCCGCTCGCGTCGGCCCAACCTGCGGCTACCGCTCAATATGCTCATGTGCCGGTGCGGCTTGCGGCGCAGATACATGCGTTCAGCCTTGACCTGCATCAAATCGATTACCGCCGGTCCGGTATAGAGTGAAATCGCTGCATGGACAACCGACAGGAGATTTTCATGTATCACAGGATTGTCGTACCCGTCGCCCTGGCCCATGTCGAGCTTCTCGACAAGGCGCTCGATACCGCCGCGGATCTCGCCAGGCACTATGGCGCGTCACTGCACATGGTTGCAGTGACCTCGCCGGCAGCGGATGAGGTCTCCCACAACGCCGAGGAGTTCGACCGGAAGCTCCAGGCATTCGCGAAGGAACAGGGTGCCGCGCGCGGTCTCGATATCGAGGCTCGCACCATGATCACCAACGACCCCACCATCGAGCTCGACCGGCGGCTGGATGAGTACATCCACGAGATCGGCGCCGATCTCGTCGTCATGGCATCTCACGTTCCCGGCTTCCGCGAATATGTGTTCGCATCCAACGCCGGGTTCCTGGCTTCGCATACGGACATCTCGGTTTTCGTCGTGCGCTGAAATGCAGGCAGGCGTGGAATGGCAACGCGGGTCGGGCCTCCCGCGTCGGCCCAACCTGCGGGTCATCCGGCACGCCGGATCACGAAATGCTCGCCGCGCTCGTCGTGACGGTGATCGACTTCATGACCGAGCAATCGGCGATGGCTCTCGGGATCGAGCAGCACGGCGATGCGGACGTAATCGAGCTCGATGTCGTCATCATTCGCGCTTTCCTCGAGCGACAGGGTGAAAGCGGGGTCGTCCACCGGGCCGTCGGCCTGAATGCGCAGCTTGCAGTGCGTGTCGCCGGATTCCTCGAGCAGCGTTCGCAGCCGATCGACGGCGGACATGGTCAGCACCAGCTCGGGTCCCGCCCCCAGGCTTTCGGCCCGGTTCATTGCGCGTGCTCCTCAGGGTTTCATCAGTTCGCGGAACCATTCCCTGCCGGCGCCGCACTCCGGGCAGACGAAATCATCGGGCAGGTCCTCCCAGCGGGTGCCCGGGGGAATGTCCTCGTCGGGCAGTCCGCGGGCCTCCTCATAGAGCCAGCCGCAGATGGTGCACAGGAACATGCGGTCCGGCAGTCGGTCGGCAGTTGCTTCCGATTCGATCATGCCGTCATCGTCGCCGTGTTTGCCGGTTCGGGATGTCGTGCCAGCGCGATCAGCGTGTCGCTGTCGGCGTGCTGCTCGACCAGCGGGAACGCTTCGCGTTCCTCGCGCCGTACGTGAGCGCGCAGTACCTCCGCCAGTGCCGCCAGGCGTTCCGTATCCCGGCGTTCCGGGTTGGCCAGTGTGCGGCGGATTGCCCGGTGCTCGCGCAGCAGGCGCTCGGCGAGCTTCGTGGCACCCGCCTCGCGCAGCACCGGGATCATCAGCCGTTCCTCGGTATCGAAATGGGTAGCCATCTCCTCGTTCCAGGCATGCAGCAGTGACTCCCAGCACCGGCGAATCGCCGGCGCGTCGCCTCCGGCGGCCGCGCGCCGTGCCGCGCGCGCCAGCAGCAGCGCGTGATTGTGCTCGCGCGACAGGTTCTGCAGGGCTTCGTCTCGCTTCACGGGCGTATTCCGGGTCTGCCGCAGTGTGCCAAGCATACTGCCGGGTAATCCTCCGGTACTTGATCACCGTCAAGGGGAGATGCCCGGCGCATCTCTAGACTCGGGTGCATGGCCTGCGACCGCGTTTGCCGGCCCACTCCGTGACGGCAACGGGAGAGACCGCATGATGCCGATGGAGCTCGTCTGCCCGGCGGGCAGCCTGCCGGCGCTGAAGGCAGCGGTGGAGAGCGGCGCCGATGCCGTCTACACGGGCTTTCGCGACGGCACCAATGCGCGCAGCTTTGCCGGGCTCAACTTCGACGAGCGCGGGCTCGAGCGTGGCCTGAAGCTGGCGCGCGAGCGCGGCGTGAGGGTCTTCGTCGCGCTCAATACCTTCGCTCAGGCGGGGCGTACGGGCGTCTGGCAGCGGGCCGTCGATCGCGCCCTGGACCTGGGTGTGGATGCGCTGATCGCGGCCGATCCCGCGGTGCTGCATTACGCCGCGCGCCATCTCCGGGCCACGCGGCTGCACCTGTCGGTGCAGGCTTCGGCGACCACGGCGGATGCCCTGCGTTTCTATCACGAGGCCTTCGGCATTCGCCGCGCGGTGCTGCCGCGGGTGCTGTCGGCGCGCCAGGTCGAGGCGCTCGCCGAGGACAGCCCGGTCGAGCTGGAGGTGTTCGGCTTCGGCAGCCTGTGCATCATGGCGGAGGGGCGCTGCCTGCTGTCGTCGTACGCGACCGGCGAGTCGCCCAACACGCACGGTGTCTGCTCGCCGGCCGCGCACGTGCGCTGGAGCGAGCACGGCGGCACGCGCGAGGCACGCCTCGCCGGCGTGCTGATCGACCGCCACGGGCCGGACGAGCCGGCCGGCTATCCCACCCTGTGCAAGGGCCGCTTCCGCGTGGGCGGCGCGGTCGATCACGCGATCGAGGAGCCGACCAGCCTGAACACGCTCGCGCTGCTGCCGCAACTGCAGGCGATGGGCGTGCGCGCGATCAAGATCGAGGGCCGCCAGCGCAGCCCCGCCTACGTGGCGCAGGTGACCGCGGTCTGGCGGCAGGCCATCGACGCGCTGGTGCGCGACGGAGCTGTTCCGAACGAGCCCGCATGGGCCCGCACGCTCGCTGCCCTGTCCGAGGGCAGCCAGACCACGCTGGGTGCCTACGACCGGGGATGGCAGTGATGGCGGTGCCGGGACTGAGCGTCGGGCCGCTGCTGTACTTCTGGCCGCGCGAACGCACGCTGGACTTCTACGAGGCGGTCGCCGACGCGCCCGTGGATGCCGTGTACCTGGGGGAAACCGTGTGCGCGAAGCGGCGCGCCCTCGGTCCCGAGGACTGGATCGCCGTCGGCCGCGAGCTGGCGGCGGCGGGCAAGCAGGTGGTGCTCTCGACGCTGACGTTGATCGAGGCCCGCTCCGAGCTCGGGGCGGTGCGGCGGCTGTGCGACAACGGCGAGTTCCTGGTCGAGGCGAACGACTTCTCGGCCGTGCAGCAGTGCGTCGAGAAGGGCGTGCCCTTCGTCGGCGGGCACGCGCTCAATGTCTACAACGCCGAGACACTGGCGTTGCTGGTCAACCGCGGCCTGTGTCGCTGGTTGCCGCCGGTCGAGACGGGACGCGAATCGCTCGCGGTGCTGGCGGAGGAATGGGCCGGTCTCGAGGCCGGGCCCCTGCCGGAGACCGAGCTGTTCGCGCTCGGGCGCATGCCGCTGGCCTGGTCGGCGCGCTGCTTCACCGCCCGCGCCTACGGCCGGCCCAAGGACGACTGCGGTTTCGTCTGCGGCGAGCATCCCGGCGGCATGGCGCTGGAGACGCAGGAGGGCGAGCGCTTCCTGACGCTCAACGGCATCCAGACCCAGTCCGGCCGGCCGGTGGACCTGTTCCCCCACCTCGACGGGATCGCCGGCCTCGACATCGCGCTGCTGCGCGTGAGCCCGATGCCGGTCGACATGCGGGCGCTGCTGCGCGACTGCCGCCGGGTGCTGGACGGCGAGGCCCCGCCGGGACGCATTGCCGTGCACCTGGACGAGCCGGCCTGCGACGGGTACTGGGAAGGCAGAGCCGGGATGGCTGTCGGCTCGACAGGGTGATTCGTTTCGGCGCTGTGCGAGGGGATCTCGCCAAGGCGCAAAGACGCCAGGCACGCAAAGAGAAAGTGACGTAGGTTGGGCCGACGAAGGAGGCCCAACATTCACGTCCCGTCACGGCATGCCGAGCTTCCTCCTTGCCGGCCCAACCCACAGGCGCGTTCATCTCGTTCTTTGCGGACTCTGCGTCCTGGCGTCTTGGCGAGATCCCCTCGCCCGGCACCGAAAGATCACGACCAGCGCTCGGCCACCCGCCCGGCATGCTCGAGGAAACGGGCGAGGGGTGGCGGCAGGTCGTCGTCTTCGAGCGTGTCCAGCAGGTTCTTCGCCTGCAGGCCCAGTTCGGTATCGCCTTCCACCATCAGGCGGCGGTTGAAGAACAGGGTATCGGGATCGGTTCGGCGGGCGGCGAGCAGCAGCAGGGCGATGCTGTCACCCTGAATGGTCGCGTGCGGTTCGTTGCAGGTACGGACGATCCGGTTGCCGGCTGCATCCAGCGTGAAGCGCCATTCGACATCCAGGTCCGTGATGTGAACGGCCAGTACACGTTGCCGCAGGAAATCGGTCAGGCCGTCCTCGATCTGCCGCGCCAGTGCGCGGTTGATCATGAGCGGAACGACGGCACGGCCGAAGGGATACGTCAGGCGCCCGATGAGCCGTCCGGGCACGGCCGGCAGGCCCTGTGTGAGTGATGGACCGGCCATGGCTGTCGCGTGAATTTCGGTGTGTCCGGTCGGGCCGTGCTGCACGGAAGCAGTCAGACCAGCGTCCGGCCCAGCAGGTCGAGGCCGAGGAAGGCACCGACGAGTACCACGTTGAGGGCCCAGGCGAAGGTCAGTGCGCGTGCGATCACGCCCCAGTGCTCCTCGGCGGTGTTCTCCGCGCAGCGCCAGACCGAGATCAGGATCCAGATCGTGTAGGCGATCATGATGATCCCCGTGGCGATGTACAGGGCCCAGGAGATGCCGATGGTCAGCACGGCGGCCAGGAACAGCGCGGCCAGGATCCAGCTGCCGGCGACGCCCCAGACCCAGAAGACCTTCCACAGCGGGCCGTCGCCCCGCCAGTACGTGCGCAATATGTGGGTCATGGCTGCCAATGGACTCCCTCGCATTCCACCGCCCGGGACCCGGCCGCCGGCGTGGTGGACGATTTCCCTTCACTCTAGTCTCTGGCCGAGGCCGGGTAAACGATGACAACATGATCCGATGAACGTTACTTGACCACGGTCAAGTGCGGTGGCAATCCGTGTCCGGAATTTGACCTCCATCAACAACGGTAGTGCACTGCCGTGGTGCAATGCGCGACCAGCGGATGACGGAAATCACGGGACCGGATCATGCTCGACGAACAACAGTACGACCCGCCGAAGGCCCACAAGGCGCTGGCAATGTCCACGCTGGCGTTTACCACCTGTTTCGCGGTGTGGACGATCTTCTCGGTCATCGGTGTCCGGATCCAGCAGGATCTCGGGCTCAGCGAGACCCAGTTCGGCATCCTCGTGGCGACGCCGATCCTGACCGGCTCGATCAGCCGCATCTTCCTGGGCATCTGGACGGAGAAGTTCGGCGGTCGGCTGGTCTTCACCGTGCTGATGCTGGCGACCTCGGTCGCGGTATACCTGCTGTCCGCGGTCGAGACCTACGTCATGTTCCTGGTGGCCGCCCTCGGCGTCGGCCTGGCGGGCGGCTCCTTCATCGTCGGTATCGCCTACACCTCCGAGTGGTACGACAAGAAGCATCAGGGCACGGCACTGGGGATCTTCGGTGCCGGCAACGTGGGCGCTGCCGTGACCAACTTCGGCGCCCCCTTCCTCGTGGTCGGCCTGGGCTGGGAAGCGGCGGCACAGGTCTATGCCGCCGCGCTCGCCGGCATGGCGGTCCTGTTCTGGCTCCTGACCGAGAGTGATCCACGGCTGCAGAAGCGCAAGGCGGAGGGCACGCAACCGACGCCGCTGAAGGAACAGCTCGAGCCGCTGAAGAAGCTGCAGGTCTGGCGCTTCTCGCTGTACTACTTCTTCGTCTTCGGCGCCTTCGTGGCGCTCGCCTCCTGGCTGCCACGCTACTACACCGGTGCCTACGGCATGGGACTCGAGGCCGCCGGCATGCTGGCCGCCGCCTACTCGCTGCCCGGATCCGTGTTTCGCGCGCTGGGCGGCTGGCTGTCCGACCGGATCGGTGCCCGCTCGGTGATGTACTGGACCTTCGGGGTTTCGCTGGTGGCCCTGTTCATCCTCTCGTATCCGGAAACCCGCTACATCGTCTCCGGCATCGAGGGGCCGATCGAGTTCTCGTTCGGGGTCCCGGTGTGGCTGTTCGCGCTGCTGACGATCGCGCTCGGTTTCGTCATGTCGCTGGGCAAGGCCGCGGTCTACAAGCACATCCCGGTGTACTACCCCGATCACGTGGGCTCGGTGGGCGGCCTGGTCGGCATGATCGGCGGCCTCGGCGGCTTCTTCCTGCCGATCGCCTTCGGCGTCATGAACGATCTCACCGGGGTGTGGACGAGCTGTTTCATGCTGCTGTTCCTGATCGTCGCGGTATCCATGACCTGGATGCACTTCGCGATCCTGCGCATGGAGCGCCGGCGCATGCCCGAGCTGGCGACGGAAGAACACTTCCGCTACCTGCCGGAGATTCAGCCCGACTACAAGCACGAGGGAAGGGCGGCGCACTAGCGCGGCGTCCACCCGATGACGCGGGAGTAACGAGACATGGCCTCGAAAGAACCGGCAGCGGGCGGCCTCTTCACGGAGCTGGGACGTGTCCTGACGGACTGGCGTCCGGAGGATCCGGACTTCTGGACCTCGAAGGGCCGGCCGATCGCGCAGCGCAACCTGTGGATCTCGATCCCCTGCCTGCTGCTGGCGTTCTCGGTCTGGATGGTCTGGAGCGCGGTCGCGACCCGTCTCAACGATATCGGGTTCACGCTGTCGACCAACGAGCTGTTCTGGCTGACCGCGCTGCCCGGTCTGTCGGGCGCCACGTTCCGCATCTTCTACAGCTTCATGGTGCCGATCCTCGGCGGCCGCAGGTGGACCGTGCTCTCGACTGCCTCGCTGGCGATCCCGGCACTGTGGATGGGGTTCGCGGTTCAGGATCCGGCCACGCCGTTCTGGGAGTTCGCGATCATCGCCCTGTTGTGCGGCTTCGGCGGCGGCAACTTCGCCTCGTCGATGGCCAACATCAGCTTCTTCTTCCCGGCGAAGCAGCAGGGGACCGCACTCGGCCTGAACGCGGGCCTCGGCAACCTGGGCGTCTCCGTGATGCAACTGGTGGTGCCCTTCATCATCACCACCGGCGCGCTGTCGTTCATGTTCGGCAGTGCCCAGGGCCTTGCGGACGGTGGACAGCTCTGGCTGCAGAATGCCGCCTTCGTCTGGGTGCCGTTCATCGCGCTGTTCACCGTGCTCGCCTGGGTCGGCATGAACGATATCGCGTCGGCGAAGGCGTCGTTCGCGCAGCAGGCGGTAATCTTTCGCCGCAAGCACCAGTGGATCATGAGCTGGCTCTACATCGCGACCTTCGGCAGCTTCATCGGCTATTCCGCCGGCTTCCCGATGTTGATCAAGACCCAGTTCCCGGAGGTTGATCCACTGCAGTTCGCCTTCCTCGGCCCCTTCGTCGGCGCCATCATCCGTCCCGTCGGCGGTTGGCTGTCCGACAAGCTGGGCGGTGCCCGTGTCACCTTCTGGAATTTCGTCGTGATGATCGTGGCGGTGCTGGGGGTTGTGTATTTCCTCCCGGTCATGGGCACGGAGGGCAATTTCTGGGGCTTCTTCCTCATGTTCATGATCCTGTTCGTGACCACGGGCGTGGGCAACGGCTCCACCTTCCGCATGATCCCGGTGATCTTCCGCACCCAGCACGAGCGCTGGAGCGAGGGTGCCGACGAGGAAACCCGCAACGAGGCGCTGAAGTCCGCGCGCCGCGAATCGGCGGCGACGCTCGGGTTCAGCTCGGCGCTGGCGGCCTACGGGGCGTTCTTCATCCCCAAGGCCTACGGCACCTCGATTGCCCTGACCGGGGGGCCGACCGCGGCCCTGTATGCCTTCTGCGCCTATTACGTCACCTGCGTGGCGGTGACCTGGTGGTTCTATCACCGCCGCAACGCGGAGATCCCATGCTGAGCCGGGAATCGTCTGCTACCTTCAAGAGAAGCGAGAAGTTGCCGGTAGCCCGCGGATTGTGGCCGGTTTGACCGCGATCAAAGTCCGGGCCGCGCCGCGGGTGCATGCTGCGACCGAACCGTCCGCCGCCAGGCGGGCCGAGAGCAATGTCCGGAGCCGGAAATGAGCCACTTTCTCGACCGACTGATGTTCTTCAAGCGGATGCGCGGCGAGTTCGCCGACGGCCACGGCCGCACCACGCACGAGGACCGCACCTGGGAGAAGGCCTACCGCCAGCGCTGGCAGCACGACAAGGTGGTGCGCTCGACCCACGGGGTGAACTGCACCGGCGCCTGCTCCTGGAAGATCTACGTCAAGGACGGGCTGGTCACCTGGGAGACCCAGCAGACCGACTACCCGCGCACGCGGGCCGACCTGCCCAACCACGAGCCGCGCGGCTGCCCGCGCGGGGCCAGCTATTCCTGGTACATCTACAGCGCCGCGCGGCTGAAATACCCCATGGTGCGCGGGCGCCTGCTGAAGCTGTGGCGCGCGGCGCGCGCCGAGCACGACGACCCGGTCGCAGCCTGGGCCTCGATCGTCGACGATCCCGACAGGCGCCGCAGCTACCAGAAGCGCCGCGGTCTCGGCGGCATGGTGCGCTCGAGCTGGAACGAGGTGCAGGAGATCGTCGCCGCCGCCAATGTCCACACCGTCCGCCGCCACGGCCCGGATCGCGTCGCCGGCTTCTCGCCGATCCCGGCCATGTCGATGGTTTCCTACGCCGCCGGCAG
>CAYZHJ010000053.1:5050-19162 GCA_964478305.1 uncultured Ectothiorhodospiraceae bacterium | reverse complement strand
GCATCCGCCAGATCGAGGCCAAGGCCCTGCGCAAGCTGCGCCACCCGAGCCGCTCGGAGCAGTTGCGCAGTTTCCTCGACGAGTGATCGCGCGGCGAGAGGACAAAGGATCGGGGCCGCATTCCTTCCGGGGATGCGGCCTTTTTCGTGGTGCTGTCGCTGGCCCGATGCCTGCATGAAGAACCTGACAGCGATCTTGCCGAATGGGAGAAGCCTCGATGGCGGGTAACCGATATCCGCTTGAGATCCGGCCGGTCGCGCCGGCGGCGCTGGAACGGCTGCATGATCTTGCCGATAACCTGGTGTACGCCTGGGATCGCCGGGTTCGTGGCCTGTTTCGCCGCATCGACAGCGGTCTGTGGGATCACTGCGATCACAACCCGAAGATCTTCCTGCGGCGCGTCTCGCAACAGCGCCTCGAGGAACTGGCCGCCGACAGTGATTTCATGGCGGAGTTCAATACCGTGCTGGCCGCGTTCGATCAGTACCTCGACGCGACCTCGCCCGCGAGCCGCCATGTCGACGGCCTCTTCCCCGATGTCGATCTTGTTGCCTACTTCTCCATGGAGTACGGCCTGCACGAGAGCATGCACCTGTATTCGGGCGGCCTCGGCATCCTCGCCGGCGACCACTGCAAGGCGGCTGCGGACCTGGGCTTGCCATTCGTCGCGGTCGGCCTGATGTATCGACAGGGTTACTTCAGCCAGACCATCGATGCCGACGGCCATCAGCAGGCGCACTACCAGCCGGTCGAGCTCGCCGATCAGCCCATCCACCCGGCGCTGGACGCCGACGGCAATGAACTCCAGGTCGACGTTCCAATCGAGGGACGGAGCGTGCAGGTACGGGTGTGGCAGGCCCACATGGGGCATGTGCGGATCCTGCTGCTCGATACCGAGACGACCGCCAACAGCCAGGAAGACCGCGCCATCACCTACCAGCTCTACAGTGGGGAGCGTTCGCGCCGCATCGCCCAGGAACTCGTGCTCGGCATCGGCGGCGTGCGTGCCCTGCGCGCCCTCGGGCTCGCCCCCACGGTCTGGCACATCAACGAGGGCCACCCGGCGTTTTCCATTCTCGAGCGCTGCCGTGAATGGGTTGCGGGGGGCGTCGAGTTCGACGCCGCGATCGAGGCGGTGGCGGCGGCGACCGTGTTCACCACGCACACGCCGGTCCCTGCGGGCCACGACCTGTTCGAGCGGGAACTGGTGACGACGCACTTGCGCGAACTCGCGGGCGAGCTCGGCATCGGCCTGGAGCGGCTGCTGGAGCTCGGCAAGTCCCCGCAGAATCGTGACCGTTTCAACATGACCGCCCTCGCCCTGCGCGGGTCGCGCCGCCACAACGGCGTCTCCCGCGTGCATGGCGCGGTGGCATCGGAGATGGAAGGCTATCTCTGGCCGCAGGTGCCGCCGGCGGAAAACCCGATCACCTGTATCACCAACGGCATCCACGTACCGACCTTCCTGGCGCGCGAGTGGGCCACCCTGTTCGACAACCAGGCACCCGGTTGGCGCAGTCACCTGAACGATCCCGCATTCTGGGAAGAGCACATCGGCGCCGTGTCCGATCAGCGCTTTCTGTCGATCCGCCAACTGCTCAAGGGCCATCTGTTCGAATACCTGCGCGAGCGGCTGACCGAGGAATACACGGCGCGCCATGCCAGCCGCGGTCGCATCCGCTCGATGCGCCAGGCGCTTGACCCGGACAACACCGGCACACTGGTGATCGGCTTCGCCCGTCGCTTCGCCACCTACAAGCGCGCGCTGCTGCTGTTCCAGGATCGCGAGCGCCTGGCGCGGCTGCTCAATGATCCCGAGCGCCCAGTGATCGTGCTTTATGCCGGCAAGGCCCACCCGGACGACAAGCCCGGCCAGGAACTGATCCGCATGCTCATGCAGTACGTCGACGACCCGGCGTTCCGTGACCGCGTCTTCTTCATCGAGAGCTACGGCATCAAGCTCGCACGGCAACTGGTCTGCGGTGTCGATGTCTGGCTCAACAATCCGCAGTATCCGCTGGAGGCCTGCGGCACGTCGGGGCAGAAGGCGGCGGCCAATGGCGTGGTCAACCTGAGCGTGCTCGACGGCTGGTGGGCCGAGGCCTACGACAGCGACAACGGCTGGGCCATCGAGCCACATGGTACTGACGTGCCGGCGGAAGAGCGGGATGCGGCGGAGGCCGAGGAGCTGCTCGACCTGCTGGAGAACGAGGTCATTCCGGGCTGGTACGACAACGGCGGCGCGTCATACGAATGGGTAGCGCGCGCGAAGGCGTCCATGACCTCCATCCTGCCCCGCTTCAACAGCGAGCGCATGCTGCTGGAATACGTCAACCGACTGTATCGGCCGGCTGCCGAGCATGGCCGGCGACTTGCCGCCGACCACGGTGCGGGGGCGCGCGTGCTGGGCGAGTGGAAGCACCGACTCCGTGAGCACTGGGACAGTGTCAGCCTGCGCTGGGCCGGGGAGGCGCCCGCGGCAGCCGCCACCGGTGAAACGGTACGGTTCGTCGTCGATGTCCATGCCGCCGAGATCGGGCCCGACGAGATCGGCGTCGAGTTGGTGCTGGAGCTCGATGATGGCGCGATCCGCCATGAGCGCTTCACCCCTGTCGCCAGCGAAGGCGACGATTACCGCTATGCGCTCACTCTGGATGACCTGCCCAACGGGCTCCTGCACTACCGTCTGCGTGCCTGGCCGCAGCACCCGGAGCTGGCCCACCCGTTCGAGATGGGGTTGATGAGCTGGTTGTAGCTAAACGCCCGGGCCGCAGATGCCCTGTTGCCCAGGGCGAGCGCGAACACCCATCGCGGACCAGCCCGCCCCTCTGGCACCCATTCGCCCGCGTGCGCTGGCGCGCAAGCAGGCTTACCTTGTACCGCCTCCCGATCGTTTCTCCGGATGGCGGCCGGCGCGGTCGAGACGCAAGCGCCAATGCGAGGCCACAGCGGCGTTCAGGGCACCTTCGGGATAGCGCCAGCGCCAGTTGCCGTCGCGGCGGCCGGGCACATTCATGCGCGCCTCGCTGCCGAGTCCCAGTACATCCTGCATCGGCAGCATCGCCAGCCGTGCGCGCGAGCCCAGCGCGCCGTCAATCAACGGTTCCGGCATCGATTCGCCGCCCGTGGCCAGTTGCACCCGCACACGCGCACGCATCGATTCATCCAGGCTCCGCCACCAGCCAAGCGTGGTGTCGTTGTCGTGAGTGCCCGTGTAGGCCACAGACCATTCGGGGTGGTGGCCGGGCAGATGCGGGTTGTCCGCCTGCCCGTCGAAGGCGAAATGCAGGACCCGCATGCCGGGCAGCCCCAGCGATTCGCGCAGGGCGTGAACATCGGCCGTGATCGTGCCGAGATCCTCCGCGACCAGCGGCAGTTCCCCGAGGTCATCGTCGATCGCATCGAACAACGCGCGCCCCGGCCCCGGCACCCATCGGCCTTCGCGGGCGTCGGCGGCACCGGGTGCGATCGACCAGGCGGCACAGAAACCCCGGAAGTGATCGAGGCGCAGCAGGTCGAAGCGTGCGGCGAGCACCCGCAGGCGCTCGATCCACCAGTGCCAGCCACTTTCGGCATGAGCCGGCCAGTCATGCAACGGCTGGCCCCAGTGCTGACCGGTTTCGGAAAAGGCATCCGGCGGGACCCCGGCCTCGCCGGTGATGCGGCCGGCGGAGTCGAGCGCGAACAGATCCCGACGAGCCCATGCGTCGGCGCTGTCGTGTGCGCAATACAGCGGCAGATCACCGAACAGCAGGACGCCACGTGTGGCTGCGTAGTCCTTCAGCCTGCGCCACTGACACGCGAACCGGCACTGCGCACGGCACTCCTCGTCGATCGCCGTCAGGTGCTCTCGGCGCACCCGGGCAAGGGCGTCCGGGTCCCGGTCGCGCAGCGCGACCGGCCATTGCGGCCAGGGACGACCCAGCGTCCGGCGCAACACCGCGAACAGGCACCAGTCGTCGAGCCAGTCGGCATTGCGCTGGCGAAATGCGTCGAGCCCGCCTTCGCCCGTCGGACCATCGGGGTCGATCAGCCGTGTATCGCCCGCGAACGTTGACGGCGGCTGGTACGGGCAGTCGTGCTCATCGACCGGGCCGATCGGCAGCATCTGCCAGACACGGAAGCCTGCAGCGGCCAGCCAGTCAACGAAATCGTGCGCGGACCGGTCCAGCCGCCCGGTCGGCCCCGCACCGGGCAGCGAGGTCGGATGCAGCAGCACACCGGCCGCACGCCGGTCGAGCCCGCCCGGGAAACGCCTGCTGGCGTCATGGCCGGACACGGTGCCACCGGGAACCGGCGGCCTCGACCGGCTTGTGCCAATGCGGTTCCACCACCAAGCCTTTACCCCGCCATCAACCGTGACGCATGGTACCGCCATGCACGGGGTGGCCGCTGCCGTGAGCGAAGGCGCGCTGCAGGGGTTCCGGCGGCTCGAGGCCCACGGCCGCATAAAGACCGGCGAGTTGACGCCGGAACAGGGCATCGAACCGGGCCACCGCGTCGACCGGATTGTATTCGCCCGGCCACCAGAACCAGTCCGATCCCTCGCAGATGGCGAGACAGCGCTCCGCACTCTCGTTCCAGGCCGCCCCCCCGGTACGGGCCGCATCCACTGTCGCCCGTGCCTCCAGCAAGAGTTCCCATGCGCGGTTCTTCTGTTCGTCGCCGATCCAGGTATTGAAATCCCCGTATACCCAGCTGCCGGCAACAACGTGTTCGAGTTCACCGCCGGCGACATCCGGCTCCGATTCGAGTGCCGAAAATGTCGTCAGCTCGATACGGGGGTGCGCGGCGAGTTGACGATAGAGGTTGTCGAGAAAGTGGTACGCGTTCTCCGGGTAGTATTCCCAGGCATTCTCGCCGTCAAGGATGATGGGTACGACGCGACCCGCTCCCGCCTCGGTGTCATCCGCGATCGCCTCCAGGCGGCTGACGAAATCGGCGACCGCCTCGTCGGCGTGCCAGTCCTGGTAGGTGAAGCCGATCAGATCGGACAGGACGTCGTCGCGGAAGTACACCTGCATGCCCCCCGACCCCACGCGCCAGGGTCGATGCAGCAGGTCGGAACCGGGTTCTTCCTCGTCGAGCGTGTGACGCAGAACCTGTTGGCCACTCGCCGCCCAGGTGAAGCCGGTCTCGCCGATCAATGCCAGGGCGGCATCGGACACGGCGCCCTCGGACGGCCAGCAGCCCCGCGGCTTCATGCCGAAATACCGCTCGTGCACAGCCCGGGCTCGTTCCAGGTGCAAGCGCGCACGCCCGGACCCGTCCGGGTAGTGCCCCGCGGGCAACTCGATGTCGGGACGCGCCTCGCGCGCGCTGCAAAAGTCGATCAGCAGTGGCAGGATCGGGTGGGCGTAAGGATTGCACGCGAGCTCGACCCGGCCCGACTCGGCGAGCGCGCGCCAGCGGGGGACGATCCCGGCGAGCAGGTCCCGCACCAGAATCAGCAGGTCCCGACGCTGAGCGGCGTCGAAACCCTGCTCGCACTGGAGCAACCGGCGAGCGCGCACGTCGTTCCGGCGCACGGTCTCGCCGAGCCAGGCAAGCAGATACCAGCCCACGAGATCCACCACGAACCTGTCATCCACCCAGTGATCGGCGCCCGGTCGATGCAGCACTGCGCGCGCGAGCGCGCTCAGGCGTGACAGTGGACCGAAGCGTTCGACCAGGTTGTGACGATTGACGCGCATGCAGGTATGCAGGAGCCGTGTCCGTTCGTCCGGATCGGTCGGCGGTCCATCGGGACCGAGCGCGGCGAGCAGCGGTTCGGCCGGTGGCGGCCCGCCATCGAGAAAGGCATCGAGCTGCACCACCAGTGCATCCACCTGCTCGAGCACCAGCGGCGAGAAATTGACCACGGCACGTGCACCGTCCATGCGCTCGAGATGAGCGGCCATGTCGGTGTAATCCTTGAGCGCGTGCAGCAGCGCCCAGGGCTCGGCGAAGACCCCCGTGATCGGATCACGGTACTCGGGCTGGTGCATGTGCCAGCACAGCACCACGCGCAGCGGCTGTTCGGACATGAGATTCCCGTCGAGACAAACACAGGTTGTCCGGAGTGTACCTGTCGGCGACGGTCAGCGCGCGTTGCGCCAGCGCCGCCGGCTCTGGCCCAGTGCCTCGCTCGTGACCAGCGTCACCCCGCCGCGACTGACCTCGAAACGCTCGGCATCCTCCTCCGCGTTCGCGCCAATCACGGTGTCATCGGGAATTTCGCAGTTACTGTCGATGATCGCGCGCAGGATGTGGCAGCGTTGTCCGATTCGCACGTGCGGCAACACGAGTGAACGCTCCACGCGCGATCCCTCGTCAACCACCACGTTCGAGAACAGCACCGAGTGGCGCACCATCGCACCGGAAACGATGCAGCCGCCCGAGAGCATCGAATCGATCGCGATCCCTCGGCGCCCGTCGTCATCGAACACGAACTTCGCCGGCGGCCATTGTTCCTGGTAGGTCCAGATGGGCCAGTCCTGGTCATACAGGTTGAGTTCGGGGTTCACCCCGATCAGCTCCAGGTTCGCCGCCCAGTAGGAATCGATATCGCCGACATCGCGCCAGTAGCCCGGTCGATCCTCGGTTGGATCCCGGAGTGGGAATCCGTAGACACCACAGCCATCGGCAACCGCATTCGGCAGAATATTCCTGCCGAAGTCATTGTCTGACTTCGGGTCGGCCGCATCCTCCCGCAGGCGGTCGAGCAGCCACTGCGTGTTGAAGATGTAGATACCCATCGATGCGAGAGCGAGGTTCGGCTCGCCCGGCATTGCGGGTGGATCGGCCGGCTTCTCGACGAACGAGTTCACGCGGCCATCGGCGTCGACATGCAGCACGCCGAAGCCACTTGCCTGCTCGCGAGGTACCGGCATGCATCCGACCGTGACGTCGGCCTGGTTTTCAACGTGAAAGCCGAGCATCGTGCCATAGTCCATCTTGTAGACATGATCCCCGCCGAGCACGAGCACGTATTCCGGGTCGTGGCCGGCGATGATGTCGGCATTCTGATACACAGCATCGGCCGTGCCGCGATACCATTGATCCCCCACTCGCTGCTGAGCCGGCAGCAACTCGATGAACTCGCCGAAATCCCCGCGGAAGAAGTTCCAGCCATGCTGCACGTGCTGGATCAGCTCATGGGACATGTACTGGGTGAGCACGCCGATCTGGCGAATTCCGGAATTGACACAGTTGGAAAGCGCAAAATCGACGATGCGGAACTTGCCACCGAAGGGCACGGCGGGCTTGACTCGATTCCTCGTCAGCCCGCCCAGGCGGGTACCGCGACCGCCGGCGAGCACCAGTGCCAGCGTCTCGCGGGTGAGAAGGCTGACAAAACGTTCCGGTTTCCGTGGCCACATGGCGCTGCCACCCGATTGTCTGGTGAGTCCATCCGAAGAATAACGGATGGGCGCCTCCCGGTGCTCGTTCCGCTTTTGAAGCCGACCCAGCCCTGCTTGCGGCCAGTCGCAGCATTCCGGGGGACGGGGCCCCGCATCGAGCGGGGCATCCATGCCCCTATACCCTACTCCACATTGATCCTGCGCGCGTTTCCCTGCGCTTCCTCGCTCCTGGGCATGACGAGGGTCAGGACGCCGTCCTTGAAACCGGCCTTGATGTCCTCGTTCTTCACACTGTCGGGCACGCGGAAGCTGCGCCGTACCGCACCGTACGACCGCTCGCTCAGGTAATAACCCTTGCGTTTGTCCTCGCGCTCGTCGCTGCGCTCACCGGAAACCGTCAGGATACCGTCAGACAGGTCGACCTTGATGTCATCCTTCTGCATGCCCGGCAGATCGATCTGCAACTCGTAACCATCGTCGGTCTCGCTGAGATCGGCACGCCCGAATCCGTGCTCGCCGCCAGTGAAGGCCGGCCACTCGATACCGGCGAAAGGATCGCGGTTCCAACGCGCCCCGGCAGGGTGTCGAAGCCAGCCATGGCCGCCGTACCCACCCCTGAATCGTTCGAAAAGCCGGTTGATTTCGTCATGCAGGCTGGTCAGGCCACCACCTTCGCTGCGAACCGGGATTTCGACCTTCTTTATGTCTTCCTTCTTCGCTGCCATTGTTCACATCCTCATTCTCAATTTCACGCCGGCCATCTCCCAGCCTGAAGGGAATGGCCCGGGGAATCGGCACACCCTGATAATGAACCTCTCGCCGCACGCATCGTTGATGCAGGTCAAGAAAATGGTTCGTCGCACGACTATGATCGGTCAGTAAGAATGGCTCACGCGCCGGATCCGACGGGACGGAAGAAATGGTCGCGACGATCACGCCGCCCGATGACATCTCCGGGAGAATGATTGCCCGGGAGGCGCGTTGCCGCCATTGCCGGAACGGCCGGACCCCGGGGTCGGCGGGGAGACGCGCCAATGAAGCATGACGGGCCACTGGTGTTCGCCCTCGGTGCGACGGCGCCGTTCGGCAGCGGCGTCGCGGCCGAACTGGGCACGGAACTGGCAGCAGCCGAGGAACGATGAACCGTGCAGCACTCGCCTGTCGCGAGCGGGGCGCCACCGACGTGTATGCGGTGGCGACACCGCGTCCTGGACGCGTTGCGTTGGGCGCACGCGGAGAAAGTCGCCACCATGCTCCCCGTCGGCCTGTTCGGTGCCAGCCCCGGCGCCGCGGCAGCACTGATCGCGGCCGCGGGAAACCCGACCGCGTTGCCGCCGTGGTCTCCCGCGGCGGTCGTCCCGATCTCGCCGTGGCGGTGCTTGACCGGGTCCGTGCGCCGACCCTGCTTATCGTCGGAGGCGCCGACCACGGCGTGATCGAGTTGAACGAACGCGCACTGCAGGCGCTCACGTGCGAAAGGAGAATTCACATCGTGCCGGGTGCCACCCACCTGTTCGAAGAGCCGGGTAAACTCGATGAGGTGGTCGAGGCGGCCGGTGACTGGTTCGAGACCCATCTGCCGGATTCGCAATCATGATCGACGGATACACCTTCGCAAACCGCGTGGAAGCGGGCCGAATGCTGGCAATCGAGCTCGCCCGGAAGCAGTACGACGATCCCGTCGTGCTCGCGCTGCCGCGTGGCGGTGTTCCCGTCGGCGCCGAAGTGGCACGAGCGCTGCAGGCGCCCCTCGACCTGGTGCTGGTGCGCAAGATCGGCGTGCCCTACCAGCCCGAACTGGCACTCGCGGCCGTTGTCGACGGCGAACATCCCGAGGTCGTCGTCAACGAGGACGTGCGTCGCCACGCCGGTGTGAGCGACAGGGAGTTCGAGCACATCAAGGCCAACGAGATCCGTGAGCTCGAATGCCGCCGCGAGATCTATCTGCAGGGCCGCAAGCGAGTGCCGATCGAGGGCCGAACAGTGATTCTGATCGATGACGGCATCGCCACGGGCGCGACGGTACGTGCCGCCATCCTCGGCCTGCGACGGGGCAAGCCCGGGACACTGGTGCTCGCGGTGCCGGTGGCACCACCCGACACGGTGCAGCAACTGCGTCGCGAGGTCGACGATATCGTCTGCCTCGAGACGCCATCATTCTTCCAGGCAATCGGCCGCTTCTACCGCGATTTCGAGCAGACCAGCGACCAGGAAGTAATCGAACTGCTGGCACGGCACTCCGACTAGACAAGGGTGCGACGCTTTCCGGCATGGTTCGATGCGTGCACCTTGCGTTGATCGCAGTCATGCTTGGGGTACACCGTGGCCCGCCGGGCCATGGCATCTACCACCGGTGGCCAGGGCTTCTGGTACCGTTGACGCCGATCCGCGATCATGAACGACGTGACAGACGAAGAAAGACTGATTGCCGCCTTGAGCCACCATCGTCCGCATGACGTGCTGGGCCGCCATGCGGATCCGGCCGGCGAGCGCATCGTCGTCTTTCACCCGGATGCGGTCGGTGCCCGGCTCTCGCCAGAAGGCCCCGACCTGATCCCCCTCGACGCGGCCGGCATGTTCGCCTGGACCGGCGCGGCGGGCACGATCGGGCAGCCGTATGCCATTGAGTGGCGGCTGCGTGATGGCACGAGTTTCACCGCTGTCGATCCATGGGCCTTTGCCCCGGAGACCGATACGGACGAACGCCGCGCATACCACGAGGGCCGGCATACCTCCGCCTGGCAGCTGTTGGGCGCACACCCGGCGGAGCGTGAAGGCATCTCCGGCGTTCGCTTCACGGTCTGGGCACCGAACGCACGACGCGTCAGCACGGTCGGCGACTTCAACGACTGGAATGGCGGGTGTCACCCGATGACCTGCCACGCTGACGGAATCTGGGAGCTGTTCATTCCGGGTGCCCGGCCGGGTGACCACTACAAGTTCGAGATCGCGGGGGCGGACGCTATCGTGCGCATGAAGGCCGACCCGTTCGCCCGCTGCGCCGAGGCACGACCACGGACCGCATCAGTCATCATGCCCGAAACCGTGTTCCCCTGGAGCGACAGTGACTGGCTCGCACGGCGCCCGGACTGGCAGGGTGGTCCGCTTTCCTTCTACGAAGTCCACCTCGGATCCTGGTTGCGCCATCCGGATGGCAGCTTCTATGGCTACCACGAGCTCGGCGAGCGCCTCGCCCGCTACGTGAGCGAGCTCGGCTTCACCCACGTCGAGCTGCTGCCGATCACCGAGCATCCTCTTGACGCCTCCTGGGGATACCAGTGCACCGGCTGGTTCGCGCCCACCCGGCGCTTCGGCGCGCCGGACGACTTTCGCGCCCTGGTCGATACGCTGCACCGCCACGGGATCGGCGTCGTGCTCGACTGGGTTCCCGGCCACTTCCCGCGCGACGATCACGGATTGTCCCGCTTCGACGGAACCGCCCTCTACGAGCCGGCCGACCACCGCCGTGCCGACATGCCGGACTGGGGCACGCTCGCCTTCGACTTCGGCCGGCCGGAAGTTCAGAGCTTCCTGATCTCCTCGGCGATGTACTGGCTGCGCGAGTTCCACATCGACGGCATCCGCGTCGATGCGGTCGCCTCGCTGCTCTATCTCGACTACGGCCGCGCTCCCGGAGCCTGGTTACCGAACGAGCACGGCGGACGCGAAAACCCGGACGCAGTGTCGTTCCTGCAGCGGCTCAACTCGAGCACACACGGTGAATGCCCGGGCACGTTCACGATTGCCGAGGAATCGACCTCCTGGCCCGGTGTCACCCGGCCCAGCGATCTCGGCGGGCTCGGCTTCTCGATGAAATGGAACATGGGCTGGATGCATGATTCGCTGACCTACATGAAACGCGAGCCGGTCCATCGAGGTCATCATCATAACGACCTGACCTTCGGACTGACCTACGCGTTCTCCGAGAACTTCGTCCTGCCACTATCACACGACGAAGTGGTGCACATGAAGGGCTCGCTGCTGACGCGAATGCCGGGCGATGACTGGCAGCGTTTCGCCAACCTGAGGCTGCTGTTCATGTGGCAGTTCACCTGCCCCGGCAAGAAGCTGCTGTTCATGGGTGGCGAGATCGGCAATCCGGCCGAGTGGGATCACGATGCGGAGCCGGACTGGAGTCTGGTCGATCTGCCCTCTCACCTGGGTGTACGGAGACTGGTCGCCGATCTGAATCACTGTTACCGAGACTTGCGGCCATTGCATGCAGGCGATTTCACCCGTGACGGTTTTGCCTGGATCGACTGCCATGATGCCGAACACGCAGTACTTTCATACCGGCGCATTGACGACGCGGGCAGCGAGGCCGTAGTGATACTGAATTTCACGCCCGTCGCGCACCACGGTTACCGGGTTGGCTTTCCAGGTGGTGGGCGCTGGCGCGAACTGATCAATTCGGACAGCGAGTACTACGGCGGCAGCGGCCAGGGCAATCTCGGCAGTGTCATCGCAAAGGACCGACCCTGGACGGAGCTGAACCACTCGGCCGCGCTCACCCTGCCGCCACTGGCAGGCGTGATTCTGGTGCCGGAATCCAACGATGCGACCTAGAATTCTCCAGGTTGCAGCCGAAGCCGTCCCGCTGATGAAGACCGGCGGGCTCGGCGACGTCGTCGGCGCCCTGCCCGCCGCACTGCATGCCGTGGACAACGACGTGCGCGTGCTCATGCCCGGATACGGTGCCGCGATCGAGCGCGCCCGGGCCGCGGGCCCGGTCGAAACGGTCGCCGGCTGGGATGACGCCCGCCTGCTCGAGGGCCGACTGCCCGGCGGCTGCCGAATCTGGCTCTACGAAACCCCCGCATTCACCGCCCGCGGCAAATGCCCCTACGATCGGCCCGACGGCACACCCTGGCCCGACAATGCGCAGCGTTTCGACGAGTTCGCGCGCGTCGCCGCCGCAATCGCCGCCGATCGTCTCGGATTGGGCTGGGTGCCCGACCTCGTCCACTGCCACGACTGGCACACCGGCCTGGTACCCGTACACCTGCAACTTGCGCGCGCACCAGTAGCGAGCGTGTTCACGATCCACAATCTCGCCTACCAGGGGCTGTTCCCGCGGCCGACACGAGTCGCCCTCGGCCTGCCTGGCTGGCTGGACGACTGGCAGGCACTGGAATTCCACGGACAGATGTCGTTCATCAAGGGGGGCATCTGCTTCGCTGACCGTGTCACCACTGTCAGCGCCACCTACGCCCGCGAAATCACGACGCCCGCCTTTGGCGAGGGGCTCGCCGGCCTGTTGGCACACCGGGGTACCGACCTGTCCGGCATTGCCAACGGCATCGACATCGACCGCTGGGACCCCGCCACCGACCCGGCCTTGCCGGCTCGCTTCGATGCCGACAACCCTGCGGGCAAGCACGAGGCCCGCGCCGCACTGCTCGCGGAAACCGGTCTGCGCGCCGGTGCGCGCACGCCGGTCATTGCCTATATCGGCCGTCTGGCCAGGCAGAAGGGCGTCGATGTGCTGCTGCGTGCGCTGGAGGAGATCACCCGCCTGCCGGCCGTGGTGATCGTGCTGGGTACGGGCGATCCGAAGCTGCGCCGCTCCCTGGAACGGGCGGCACGCGCGCGGCCGGACAGGATTCACGTGTACTACGGTTTCGACGAGGGCTTCGCGCGCCGCATCTACGCCGGCGCGGACATGCTGGTCATGCCGTCGCGCTTCGAGCCCTGCGGGCTGGCACAGCTCAACGGCATGCGCTTCGGCACGATCCCGGTCGTTCGGCGCACGGGCGGTCTCGCCGAGACGGTGGTCGACACGACCGCCGACACGCTCAACGACGGCACCGCCACGGGTTTCCAGTTCGATGTCGATCGTCCCACCGAACTGGTAGCCACGCTGCGCCGGGCGCGCGCACTGTTCATCAAGCCGAGCCGCTGGCGCCGCCTGGTGAGCAATGCCATGCGCCGCGACTCCTCATGGACCCGCAGCGCCCGCGCCTACGCGACGCTCTATGACGAGGCAGCAGCTGCACGCTTCGCGCGCCTGCCGCCGCACACCTGAGGCGTCGTCCGCCGGGCCGGAAGCAACGCTGGAAAACCGTCCTGCCGACCTCGACTGATTCTGCATCCTGACTAGAGCCTGTACGGCAAGTGTTTCCGGATACCCGCGGCCTGCTCGCGAACGACATCCTTCGCATAACTCGCCACCACGCACGCAGCCGTGGCGGGATCCATTACCTCGCGCAGGGCGCCCAGGAAATTCGGTGACGCCATCAGGTACAGACGAACGAACTCGTGAGCCGTACGCCCCTTTTGCAGCACATCCGCAAGATGCCGGGCAAAGCGTGCCGCTTCCTGATCCTTGGCGCCGGTGTCACCTCCCATGGCAAAACGACCGCCACCGCGCCCGATGCCACGACCCGGAGCATCGGATCGGAGATCCTGTTCGCGCAGGCGATCGGCGGGGTTGACGTAATCGGCGTGTTCGGTGAGAGGGCCTCGCGGACGGTCCACCGAGAACAGGCGGGCGCGTGCGCTGTCGGCCACGAGAATCCAGGTCGGCTCCATAGCCACCTCCCTCGACGTGGGCCAGGCGGGATGGGGGAACCGGCCGCGGGCGCGACCGCCACCCCCGTCTTCCAGTGTAGACCTTCCACGCCGTGACGCATCCCCCGGCCGGGGGCTATAGTACCCGCCCCGGGGCCGCCCGCCCCGCGCCAGTCACGCTCCGGGCCCGTAGCTCAGCGGTTAGAGCAGGGGACTCATAATCCCTTGGTCGCAGGTTCGAGTCCTGCCGGGCCTACCA
>CAYZHJ010000053.1:0-4950 GCA_964478305.1 uncultured Ectothiorhodospiraceae bacterium | reverse complement strand
ATCGTCGATGCGGTATCGAGCCGCTCTTCTGGTTCCGTTCTCGATATCGGCTGCGGCGAGGGATGGCTGGCTCGAGAACTCGCGACCAGGAACATCCGGACAACCGGCATTGATGTTGTTCCGGAACTTGTCGAGGCGGCCCGTCGTGCCGGGGGTGGCGACTTTCACGTGGTTTCGTACGAGGAGTTGGCGACCGGAAAGTTCGAGATGCGGGTGGATGTGGCCGTCTGCAACTTTTCACTGCTCGGCAGGGAGTCGGTCGAGAGTGTCGTCCGGGCGGCGCCATCATTCCTCGGAACGAGCGGGTCGCTGATCGTCCAGACCCTTCATCCCGTCGTGGCCTGTGGCGATCTTCCCTACCGGGACGGCTGGCGGCAAGGGTCATGGACCGGATTCGGCCCGGAGTTCACGGACCCGGCACCCTGGTACTTCCGCACGCTGGAGAGCTGGACGAAACTGTTCACGGACAGCGGGTTTCGGCTGCTCGAGATGCGCGAGCCCGTGCACCCGGAATCGCGGAAACCCGCATCGGTGATATTCATCACGGAATCGCCGCATTGAAACGCCAACGAGGTGGAAATGGCCAACCTGACCGACCTGCCTGATGACCTGCCCGTTCCGGCCGACGATGGTGCGTGCGATCACCTGCCCGATGCCGTGGTGCCGAGCATCGCGCTGCCCTCCACCGCCGGCCGGCTCGTCGACCTCTCCGCCCTGGCGGGCACGACAGTGGTGTACTGCTACCCCATGACGGGCCGGCCGGACGTACCGCTGCCGGACGGGTGGGATCGAATACCCGGTGCTCGCGGCTGCACGCCGCAGTCCTGCTCCTTTCGGGATCATCATGGAGAACTGAAGGCGCTCGGGGCCGAGGTCTTCGGTCTGAGCACGCAGAGCAGTGACTACCAGCGCGAGGCGGCGGAGCGGCTGCAGCTCCCCTTCGAGCTGCTGAGCGACGCGGAACTCGCCCTGTCGCATGCACTCGGGCTTCCCCTGTTCACCGCCGGCGGCATGAACCTGATCCGGCGCGTCACGTTGGTCATCCGTGACGGCCGGATCGCGAAGGTCTTCTACCCGGTCTTTCCGCCCGATCGAAACGCCGACGAGGTGATCGCATGGCTCGAGCGCCATCAAGCCTGATCATCAGCCGGCGAACGGGTCGGGCTGAGCCAGGATCTCCTCGATGACATCGGCAAGCACCTCGAGTGACCGGTCCGTCGGAGCGGGTTTCTCGTGGAGCAGGATCTCCATCTCTGGCAGCGCCGGCAGGTTGTCCCCGGGTCCCAGCCGCTGCAGGCGCGGCCCGATCAGGCTGTCCGGCAGCACGGTCACGACCAGGCCGGTTTCCACGGCCATGCGCAGGACGTCGCGGCTGGGACTGTTGTAGGCGAGTCGCCAGGCGCGACCACCGGCGTCCAGCGCTTCCAGGATCGCGCGGCGATAGACGCAGCCCTGCGCGAAGATCGCCAGCGGCAGCGGATCCTGCTCGGCCACCGGCGACGCCTTCGCGGCCACCCAGTGCAGCGGCTCCCGGCGCACGACGCGGCCGGCGTCGCGGCCGCAGGGCTGGGTAACCAGCGCGAGATCGAGTTCCCCCGCCTCCAGTGCGTCCAGTGCCTCCCAGCTGCGTCCGCAGGTGATCTCGAACTCGGTCAGTGGAAACGCCTCGGCAAACCGCGCCAGGATCGGGCGCAAGTACATGGCCGAGGTATCGGTGACGCCGAGCCGGATCCTGCCGGTCACGCTCGGGCGACCGAGATCGGCCAGTGCCAGTTCGTTCAGGTGGATCAGGCGGTTGGCGTGGTGCAGGAGCTGCTCGCCGTCCCGGGTCAGCCGGACCGAACGGCGCGTGCGTTCGAACAGCCGTACCCCGACGATCTCCTCCAGCCGCTTGATCTGCATGCTGATCGCCGACTGCACCCGGTTCAGTCGCTCGGCCGCGCGGGTGAAGCTGCGGGTCTGGGCGACGGCCACGAAGGTGCGCAGGAGGCCGATTTCGAGATCCAGGTCCATGGATCCATTGTAATCAAGAATTACGATTAGTCGATCATATTAATTAGTTTTATTGAACCTGTTCGCCTCGCTACCCTTGCCGCTGCCCATTCCGATCCGGGTTCCAGCCATGTCGAAACCGCTTTTCATCGCCGTGCTCTGCGGCGGCGTCATCATGTCGCTGACGCTCGGCATCCGGCACAGCTTCGGCCTGTTCATGGCGCCGATCAGCCTCGATCTCGGCGGCAACCGCGAGTTGTTCGCCCTCGGCATGGGGCTGATGAATCTGGCCTGGGGACTGGGCGCGCCGTTTGCCGGTGCCGTCGCCGACCGTTTCGGTGCCGCCCGTGTCGCGGCCGGCGGCGTTCTCGCCTACGCGGGCGGGTTGACGATCATGACCCTGTCCGGCGACGGCAGCCAGTTGCTGCTGGGGGGCCTGCTGATCGGGCTCGGCCTGAGCGGCGCCGGCTTCACCGTGGTGCTGGGCGCCGTCGCACGCGCGGCGCCGCCGGAGAAGCAGAGCCTCGCCCTGGGCCTCGCCACCACGGGCGGATCGATTGGTCAGTTCGCCGCGCTGCCGGTGGTGCAAGTGCTGATCGACAGCGGCGGCTGGATACCGGCGCTGCTCATCATTGTCGCCGCCATGCTGGGCATGCTGCCACTCGCCATGGGCCTGGGCCGATCCGTGCCGGGCGCGGACGCACCAGGTCGTGACCGGCAGACCCTGGGAGCGGCATTGTCCGAAGCGGGGGGCCACGGCGGCTTCTGTCTGCTGACCGCGGGCTTCTTCGTCTGCGGCTTTCATCTCGCCTTCGTCGCCGTGCACCTGCCGGCCTATGTCCTCGATCTCGGCTTTCCGGCCTGGCTCGGCACCAACGCCCTGATGCTGGTGGGCCTCTGCAACATTGCCGGCACCTGGCTGTGCGGCTATCTCGGTCAGCATTACTCCAGGAAGAACGTGCTGTGCCTGCTCTATCTGGCGCGCGCGGTCGTCTTCGTGATGTTCATGATCGTGCCGGTATCGGAAACCGGTATTCTCGTCTTCGGCGCCGCGATGGGATTCCTGTGGCTCGGCACGGTGCCGCTGACGAGCGGCGTGGTGGCCGTGATCTTCGGACCGGTCTATCTGTCGACGTTGTTCGGCATCGTCTTCCTGAGCCACCAGTTGGGCGGCTTCCTGGGCGCCTGGCTCGCCGGCCGCATATACGATGCATTCCAGAGTTACGACATCATGTGGTGGTTGAGTGTCGCGTTGAGTCTCGCCGCGGCGGCGCTGCACTGGCCGATTCGCGAACAGCCGCTGCAGCGACCCCTGCACGAGGCCGCATGAAGTCACGAGCGCACTCACCGTATCGCGGCTGACACGAATGCACATGGGAGATCTTTCATGACCGGACTCGTTACACGCGAATTCCACGACGGCGTGGCCACCCTGTGGCTCAACCGTCCCGACAAGCTGAACGCCATAAACTACGCACTTGCCCATACCCTGCTGCTGTATCTGGACGAGATCGAGACCGACGATTCCGTCCGTGCGGTGATCCTGACGGGAAGTGGAGAGCGGGCATTCTCCGCCGGCGGCGACATTCGCGAATTCTCATCCAGCGTGAAACAGGGCACCAACGCCGCGATCCGGGACTTCGTCCGTCGCGGTCAGACGCTCACGCGACGCATCGAGGCCTATCCGAAACCGATCATCGTGGCCGTCAACGGCCTGGCTTTCGGCGGCGGTTGCGAGATCACGGAAGCGGCCCATCTGGCGGTTGCGAGCGACAATGCCGTGTTCGCGAAACCGGAGATTCGTCTGGGCATGCCGCCGACCTTCGGCGGCACCCAGCGACTGCCGCGACTGGCCGGCCGCAAGCGGGCGCTCGAACTGCTGCTGACCGGGGACAGCTTCACCGCCCAACGGGCACTGGAGATCGGGCTGGTGAATGCCGTCGTGCCGGCAGCAGAGCTGCTTTCCAGGTCACACGAACTGGCCCATCGGATCACCCGCCACTCGCCGCTTGCCGTCGCGAGCATCATCACCGCCGTCACACGCGGGATCAATGTCAGCATCGACGAGGGCCTTCTGATGGAAAGCGAGCAGTTTGCCAGGATGGTTGGAACTCAGGATCTCGAGGAAGGTCTGAATGCGTGGATCGAGCGCCGCATGCCGGAATTCACGGGACAATGAACGAAGCCGGGGAATCAGTGGAATGTCGCGCCGCACTCGTGCACTACCATTCCATGTCTCCGTCGTATTGCGGCAGGTTGTCCCTTATTTCGTACCACGGCTGCCTGGATCGGATGTAGAGATGGAATTCCGGCTCGAGCCAGCTCGCGTCATCCAGACTGCAGGCCTTGATGCAGATGTGAACCGGGTCCACCTCGAACTCCGTGACGATCGGACACCCGCATGCACGGCAGAACTTTCGTGTCACGGTCTTGCCGGAGTCGCCCACCACGTCATGGCTGGCCAGATCCCCGCGGACGGTCACGGACGCGGCCTTTACATACAACTCCGTCGCGAATGGACCTCCCGTTTCCTTCTGGCAGTCGGTGCAATGACAGTAGAACGTGTGAACCGGGTCATCCCTGATTTCGTACCTGGTCGAACCACACAGGCAACCGCCGCAGCAAGCACTCATTCACTACCTCCCGCAGTCGCGTGACAGAGGCCCGGGCCGTTCGACTCATGCATCAACGTGCATCAATCGGCCGGCCCCTCTCCCTCCTGCATCGGCACGACGCAGAAACGATGGCCGGTCGGCGCTTCCATGATCACGAAGTCCCGGACCCGGTCGTGCTCGCGCGCGCCGAGCTTCTTCAGCCGGGCAACCTCGGCCTCGACGTCTTCCGCATCGATGTCCAGGTGAACCCGGCTCGGGTGATCGACCTTCTGCAGCAGTATCAGCGGATCGCCGGCGGGGGTTGCCAGCCGCCTGTAGTTGGCGTCCTCGGGATCCGGATAGC
>CAYZHJ010000052.1:0-19402 GCA_964478305.1 uncultured Ectothiorhodospiraceae bacterium | reverse complement strand
CGAGATCTTCGCCCTGCTCGGCCCCAACGGCGCCGGCAAGACGACCCTGATCGGCATCGTCTGCGGTCTCGTCAACGCGACCGCCGGCACGGTCGCGGTGCACGGCCACGACATCAACCGCGACTGGCGGGTGGCACGCTCGCTGGTCGGGCTGGTTCCGCAGGAGCTGGCAACCGACGCCTTCGAGACCGTGTGGGCGACCGCGAGCTTCAGCCGCGGGCTGTTCGGCAAGCCGCCGGACCCGGCTCACATCGAGAAGGTGCTGCGCGACCTGACGCTGTGGGACAAGCGCGACACCGCCATCATGAACCTGTCGGGCGGCATGAAGCGGCGGGTGCTGATCGCGAAGGCACTGGCGCACGAGCCGAAGGTCCTGTTCCTCGACGAGCCCACCGCCGGCGTGGACGTGGAACTGCGGCGCGAGATGTGGGAAGTGGTGCGATCCCTGCGCGCCAGTGGCGTGACCATCATCCTGACCACGCACTACATCGAGGAGGCCGAGGAAATGGCCGATCGCATCGGCGTGATCCACCGCGGCGGCCTCGTGCTGGTGGAGGAAAAGAACGAACTGATGCGCAAGCTCGGCCGCAAGCAGTTGCTGCTGCACCTGCAGTCGCCGCTCGAACGGATTCCGGACCTGCTGGCCGACCACGATCTGACGCTCGATGCCGACGGCCACGAACTGGTCTACACCTATTCCACACAGGGGGAACGCACCGGCATCACGGCGCTGCTGCAGGACCTGAACACGGCGGGCATCCGCTTCAACGATCTGCGCACGAAACAGGATTCACTCGAGGAAATCTTCGTCAGCCTGACAAGGGATCGCTCATGAACGTTCACGCCGTCCGCTCGATCTACCACTTCGAAATGGCGCGTACCTGGCGTACTCTGGCCCAGAGCATCGTCTCGCCGGTGGTCACGACCTCGCTCTACTTCATCGTGTTCGGCACCGCGATCGGCTCACGCATCGAGCAGATCGACGGCATCGGCTACGGCAGCTTCATCGTGCCCGGCCTGATCATGCTGATGGTGCTCACGCAGAGTACCTCGAACGCGTCGTTCGGCATCTACTTCCCGCGTTTCTCGGGCACCATCTACGAGATCCTGTCGGCGCCGGTGTCCTTCTACGAGGCCGTGCTGGGCTATGTCGGCGCGGCCGCGACCAAGTCGATCATCCTCGGATTGATCATCCTGGCGACGGCAAGCGCATTCGTGCCGCTGCAGGTCGCCCATCCGCTGTGGATGCTGCTGTTCCTCGTGCTCACGGCGGTGACCTTCAGCCTGCTCGGCTTCATCATCGGAATCTGGGCGGACGGCTTCGAGCGCCTGCAGTTCATCCCGCTGCTGGTGATCACGCCGCTGGCCTTCCTCGGCGGCACCTTCTACTCGATCGACATGCTGCCGCCCTTCTGGCAGAACGTCACGCTGTTCAACCCGGTGGTCTACCTGGTCAGCGGATTTCGCTGGAGCTTCTACGAGACCGCCGACGTGAGCCTGGGGGCAAGCCTGTTCATGATCCTGGTGTTCCTCGCCCTAGGACTGGCGCTGGTTGCCTGGATCTTCCGCACCGGCTATCGCCTGCGAACGTGACCGCCCGCAGAAGGAGCCCCTCGATGCCCGACCGGATCAATGTCGCTCTCGTCAACGGCGGCCCGGGCGACGACCGCTTCTGCGAAACCGTCACCATCTGGGCCGGATCGCGGATCTGGGAACGACACGGATTCACGCTCGACCTGATCGACCCGGATGCGTTGCCGCTGTCCGCACCAGGCCTGCACGAAGGCGACGAGGCGCTGCGGCAGCGGCTGACCCGGGCCGATGCCTTCATGGTCGTGATGCAGGCGCAGGCCCGGGACATCCCGGCAACGCTCGGACACATGCTCGACTGTGCCGGCACGGCATGGCGGGGAAAACCGGTGGGCTTCGTTGCCTGCGGCGACCTGTCCGCCGGCCCGCCCGCAATCGAGCAGTTGCGGCTCGTGTTCGGGCAACGGCAGGCGATCACGCTTGCGGACATCGTCCGGCTGGACCGCAGCCGTACCCGCCTCGATGCCGATGGCGAACCGGTGGCCACCGATCCCGCGCATGCGGCGATGGACTCGCTGCTGACGCAACTGCGTCACCAGACGATGATGCGGAAGCCGGCGCCCATGCAGCAGGCCGTCTGAGCCCGTCCTGCCCGGCCGGCAGAATTTCCTCTCCCGATACTTGCACGGAATTGAAGCTTGATGCCGCAAGCCCTTGATTGCTGCGTATTTGCTGTCCAAATCGACCGATTCGTACTATAGTGGACGCAATGCCGCCCAACGGCCCCGCAGTACCGCCCTGTCGGCGGGAACGGGGACCTCCCCGGTCATCGAAACCGGGAGGGGGCATGGCGGGAGAGCGGTTTGCGATCGAACGCTCAAGCAGGATGCCTCACCGCGACCCCCCGGGCGATGAGGCCGCCGAAACATTGCGACGAGATCCGGGGATCCTTCGCACGGCACCCTGCTGCCTTTCCAGGTGCCACACTGTTCCTCCTGCTCGTCCTGGTTGCTCCCTGGCCACCCGCGCTGTCCGCGGAATCCGAGCCCGTCCGCCTGCATGGCGTGACCTATCTGGGCGACCTGCCCACCTTCATCGCCGACCGGCGCGGCCTGTTCGCCGAGCACGGCCTGTCCGTCGAGGTCGTGCAAACCCCGTCGGGCAAGCAGAACCTGGCCACTCTCCGTGCCGGCGAGACCGATTTCGCTCTCATGGCGTTGACCCCGCTGGTACTGGACCGGCTCGCCGAAAGCGGGCCTGACCGGCCGGGTGACCCTGTCATTCTGGGGAGCGTGGTCCACTCGACCCATCTGAACCAGGTCATCACGATTGCCGACAACGGCATCCGTGACCCTGCCGACCTCTCCGGTCACCGGCTGGGCGTGATGCGCGGGACGAACGCGGAGTTCATGTGGTGGCTGTTCGCGGCCTATCACCGTATCGATCCGTCCTCGGTGGAACTTGTCGACCTGCCCATAGATCAACTACCCGATGCACTGGTCGAGGGCAGGATCGATGCCGCCGTGATGTGGGAGCCCCGGATCTCCCGGCTGGCCCGGCGCCCCGGGGTCCGTCTGCGGCAACTCGAAGGCAGCCAGATCTACAGCGCCAAGTGGATACTGGTAACCACCCGCCGCATCGTGCACGAGAAACCCCTGCGCTGCCGCGCGATACTCGCCGCCTATCGCGACGCGATCTACTTCATCGAGCGGCACCCTCGGGAAGCGCTGCAGGCCTATGCCGATCACATCGGGGTTCCGCTGAAACAACTGCAACGTCACGGTGAAACGATCCTGTACGGCCTCAGTATCGACTGGTCCCTTGCCGGCAGCCTGCAACAGCAGATCGAGTGGGCCGCTCATGCCGGCTATCCGGTCAACCGACGCGAGCCTGCACTGCTGTCCTGGATCGAATCCGGTCCGCTGCGTTCGCTGGCGCCGCCCGCGGTCGGCATTCCGGATCGCGTGCGAGAGGAGGAGCAGCCGTGAAACTGGTCCAGCTCTCCATTGCAAGCATCATCGCCTGTCTGCTCGGCCTGTTCGCACTGATCGGCGTCAGCCTCTCCAGCCTGGACCGCATGCACACCAAGCAGGCGGAAGTCGTGGAGATGCTGGAATTGCAGGAACGGGTCGACGACATTTCCGCGGCGAGCGACCAGTTTCTGCTCTACCGGCCCGATTCGTCGCTGTGGCAGGCATTCCGGGCCGAGGCGCTCAGGCTCCGCCAGCTCCTGCGGGAGATGGGCACGGACCACCCCACTGCGCTGCGGGCTGCCCGGCACATCGAGCAGATACTCGAGATGCTCGCGGCATTACGGAGGGACGGGGAACGCCCATCGGAATACCGCCCGGAGGTCACGAGTCCCGGACCGGTCGATGTACCACTGCGCAGCCGTGTGCTCATGACCGAGCTGGCGGGCCATGGCATCGCCCTCGACACCGCGCTCGACGAAGTGCTGCGCCAGCGCCAGAGCGTGATCGCGCGCGAAGCCACCTGGATCGCCGGCGGCTTCGCCGGCGCGGCCATGCTGTTCGGCGTGATCTGCATCCTCGCGTTCGCGCTGATCTACCGCCGGATCGTCGGTCCCGCACGGGCATTGACCATGGCCATGGAACAGCCGGGAAGCGGAGATGACGGCGACAACCGCATGCCGATCCGGGGCAATGACGAATTCGCGGAACTGGCTCATTCCTTCAACCGCATGCTCGACCGGCGCCGACAGGCCGAGAGCCGGCTGCACGAGTATCGCGCGCTGGTCGAGGGCAGCCACAGCCTGTACTCGATCTTCGATGCCGACTATCGCTACGTGCTGATCAATCGCGCCTATGGCGCGGCCTACGGCTTCGATCCCGACAACATCGCGGGCCGCCGGGTCAGCGATCTCTTCGGCGAGGGCTACTTCCGACGGGAGATCAAGCCGTGCATCGACCGCGCACTGGCCGGCGAGATATGCGAGTTCGAGGCCGAGCGCGATTACCGCGACAAGGGTCGGCGCCAGGTATTGATCCGCTACTATCCCATCGCGAACGAGGACGGCCGGATCGAGCGGGTGGGCGCGATCGTCACCGACGTGACCGAACTCAAGCAGGCAGAAGCCGAGCTGCACGAGCAGGCCCGCCTGCTCGACATGGCCGGACGTGTTGGCCGGTTCGGCGGCTGGGCGATCGACCTGCCCCCGCGGCGGGTCGAATGGTCCGACGTGGTGGCCGAGATCCACGGCATGCCGGCCGGTTATTCGCCAACCCTGGAAGAAGGCATCGAGTTCTACGCACCGGAATTCCGCGAGCGGATTCGCGAACGTTTCAATGATTGTGCCGAGCACGGCACACCATACAACGAAGAGCTTCAGATCGTTACCGCCAACGGGGAGCGGCGCTGGATCCGCAGCGTGGGCGTGCCGGTGCGGGACGAGGAAGGCCATGTCATCCGCGTGGAGGGGGCCTTCCAGGACATCAACGCGCGCAAGGAATCCGAGCGCGAGGCCGGGCGGCTCACCGAGCGGCTGCGCACGACCCTCGAGAGCATCACCGATGCCTTCTTCACCCTCGACCGCGACTGGCGCTTCAACTACGTCAATGCCGAGGCGGAACGGATACTGGAATGCGACCGGGACACGCTGATCGGCGAGGTCGTATGGGACAAGTACCCCGAGGCGGTGGGCACCCGGATCGAGCAGGAGTACCGCCGCGCGATCGACCAGGGCGTCACCGTCGCGCTGGAGGAATACTACCCCCCGCTCGCCAAGTGGTTCGACATCCGGGCCTATCCATCCGAGGAAGGCCTGACGGTCCTCTTCCGCGACGTCACCGAGCGGCGCGAGATGATCGACCGACTGCGGGAGCACGAGCGGGAACTGGAGGCCTCGCATGTCCGGCTCACGAAGGTACTGGAGACCCGCCAGGCCCTGATCAACTCGCTGCCGGCGCACATCGCCCTGCTCGATGCCGGGGGCGTGATCATCGACGTCAACGATCAATGGCGCCACTTCGGGCGCGAGAACGACTACGCCGACCCCGACAGCGGCCTGGGTCTCGATTACCTGCGGATCTGCCGCGACGCCCACGGCGACCATGCCGAAGAGGCAGCGGCCGCGGCCGAAGGTCTGCGGACTGTACTGACCGGCGAGCGGGAATCGTTTGCCCTGGAATACCCCTGCCACTCGCCCGATCGGTGTCGCTGGTTCCGCATGATGGCCAACCGCCTGAATCCCGAGGGTGAAGGGGAATCCGCCGGCTACGGCGCCGTGATCATGCACATCGACATCACCGAACGCAAGCTGGCCGAGCAGGAGCTCGAGCGGATCGCCACCGAGGATCCCGTGAGCGGCGCGCTGACCCGGCACGGCTTCGTCGAGGCATTCCACCAGCACACGGCCGCGGCGGGCTGGGATGCCGCCGGCATGGTGCTGATGCTGGACATCGAGGGCATGCGCAACATCAATGATGCGCACGGTTACGAGGTCGGCGACCAGCATCTGGCCCAGATCGTCGGCCGGCTGCACGATCGGATCGGCGAGAACGGCATCGTCGGCCGCACCGGCGGTGACGAGCTGGCGGTATTCCTGCCGTCACGACCCGACCGGTCGCCGGAAGAGCAGCGGCAGATCCTGGACGCAGTTTTCGAGCAACCGTTCCGGGTGAAAGGACTGGTGATCGAGTCCGGCGCGCGTTTCGGATACACCCTGCTCGGCGAGCACATGCGCGGTCCCGAGAATCTGCTGCGCGAGGCCGAGCTGGCCCTGTTCGAGACGCGTCACCACGACGGCAACGAATGGGCCGCCTACACGGCCGACCTGGACCGCGCGACCCATGAACGGATCGAGATGACCCGCGAGCTGCGCGTGGCGCTGGAGGATCGCCAGTTCGAGCTGCACTTCCAGCCGAAGGTCGAACTCGCCAGCGGCCGCCTGGTCGGCAGCGAGGCGCTGCTGCGCTGGTTCCATCCGCAACGGGGACTGCAGTCGCCGGGAACCTTCATCCCGATCGCCGAGCAGAGCCAGTTGATGGCACCGATCGGCGACTGGGTCCTGCAGGAGGCCTGTCGCTGCCTGCGCGAATGGCAGGACGCAGGGCTGGACATCGTCCGGATCGCGGTCAACGTCTCGGTGATCCAGTTCCGCCTGGGCCACTTCGTCGACAAGGTACGCGAGGCGATCGCCGCCAACGGCATCGATCCCTCCGGGCTCACGCTCGAGATCACCGAAAGCGTGTTCGAGCGCGAATCCACGATGCTGCGGGACCAGTTGCGCGAACTGCACGAGCTGGGCGTGCGGCTGTCGCTGGACGACTTCGGCACGGGCTACTCCTCGTTGCTCTACCTGCAGCAGTACCCCTTCGACGAGATCAAGATCGACCAGGGATTCACCCAGCGCATCCTGGAGGACCCCTACAGCCGCAAGATCGTGACCACCGTGCTGGGCATCACGGGCGCGCTCGGCGCCGAGGCCGTGGCAGAGGGCATCGAGCTGCCCGAGATCCGCGATGCCCTGCTCGAGATGGGATGCCGGTTCGGCCAGGGCTTTTACTACAGCATGCCGCTGGCGGTCGAGGATTTTCGCTGGCTGCTGGACAACAAGTCGGTACTGCCGCTGCAATCCGGGCTGCAGCAGCAGCACGGCCGGTGAACGCGATCGGGATACGGCCCGTGCATGTCGATAAACAGGCGGAATGATGGACTCGGACAACATGCTCGCGGGATCCCCGCTCCGGCACCGAGGTCCTGATGGGCACGGCGCGCCAGCAGAAGGAGAGCGAGATGCAGCCCGACCAGGCCTCCGACCGCGAGGCCGAACAGCACGCACGGGATGTATTGCGCCAGCGGGATCCCGGGCAGGGCGGGCATGAATCCGGCGACCTGGATGCCGGCCATCGCGGAGCGGACGAATGAGCAGTGAATCCACGCCTGCCGGCGGCAACGAACGGGAACTGATACTGTTCGTCGTCGGCGATTCGCCGCGCTCGCGGCGGGCCCGGGCGAACCTGGACAGCGCCATCGAGGATGCCGACATTGGCGGCATCCGGCCACGGGAAATCGACCTGGCGCAGGCCCCCCGCGAGGCCGTCACCCATGGCCTGTTCGCCAGCCCCGCCCTGCTGCGCCGGGACGACCGGAATCCTCCGGCGATCCTCTACGGCGACCTGTCCAACCGCGACAGCCTGCTTCGGTTCCTGGCGGGTTTCTCCGACACGGATTCCGCTTCGCCGGCGTCCTGAGCGCCCGTCGCCGGGGCAACCGGGCGCTCCACATCATCGGCAGGGCAAACACCGTGGCCTCCGGATATCGCCCGGCAAGGCATCTGCACGGCTCGTTCGCGGCGCCTGTCGATTCCGCCGGGCGCCGGACAACCGGGGAACGGGCGGCAGTCCGGCCGATTCCCCGATTCCATCGCCCGCAAACGGGACCGCCCCCCGGGCTCCGGCGGCGGACAACACTGCCGCCTCCTGCTATCTTTGCCGCGACATCCGCGCCGGAACGCCAGTCGTCCCGGCCGCAACGGGAACCGTTCCATGACCAGCACGCCGAATGCCGCAACCCGCGAAACGGTGGAGGCGATCTACCGCGCCGAGTCGCGCCGCGTGCTTGCCACCCTGATCCGCCTGCTGGGTGATTTCGAGCAGGCCGAGGAAGCGCTGCACGACGCCTTCGCGGCGGCGCTGTCGCAGTGGCCGCGCGACGGCATCCCCGACCAGCCCCGGGCCTGGCTCGTTTCCGCCGGGCGCTTCAAGGCCATCGATCGCATGCGCCGTGGTGCCCGCCACGATGCCGCCCTGTCCGAGCTCTCGCTGCAGCTCGACGGTGCGACCTCCGAACCCGCCCATGACGACGAGATCGAGGACGACCGGCTGCGGCTGATCTTCACCTGCTGCCATCCCGCGCTGGAAGCGGACGCCCGGGTGGCGCTGACGCTGCGCGAGGTCTGCGACCTGACCACCGAGGAGGTCGCCCGCGCCTTTCTCGCGAAGACGGCCACCATCGCCCAGCGTATCGTGCGCGCGAAACGCAAGATCCGCGATGCCGGCATACCCTACGAGGTGCCCGGACCGGCGGAACTGCCGGAACGGCTCGATGCCGTGCTGCGCGTGATCTATCTCGTTTTCAACGAGGGCTACGCGGCCTCGTCGGGCGAGACGCACACCCGCCATGATCTCTCCGCCGAGGCGATCCGCCTGGGCCGGCTGCTGGTGGAACTGCTGCCCGAGCCCGAGGCCGTCGGCCTGCTGGCGCTCATGCTGCTGCAGGAATCCCGCCGACCCGCGCGAACCTCCGCGGACGGCGACATCGTGCTGCTGGCCGAGCAGGACCGCTCGCTGTGGAACCGGGAACAGATCGACGAGGGACTGGCGCTGGTCGAGCGCGCGCTGCAGAGCCGCCGCTTCGGTCCCTACACCCTGCAGGCGGCGATCGCGGCCGTGCACGCCTCGGCAGCGAATGCGGAGGCCACGGACTGGGCCCGGATCGTGGCGCTCTACGACGTGCTGTTGCGGATCGAGCCCTCGCCGGTGATCGCCCTCAACCGGACCGTGGCGCTGTCCATGCGCGACGGGCCGCGCGCGGCCCTGGCGGATCTCGATACGGTCATGGCCGACGGCGTGCTCGATGACTACCACCTGGCGCATGCCGCGCGGGCCGACCTGTGCCGGCAACTGGGCCGCTACCCGGAAGCCCGGCAGGCCTGCGAACGGGCGCTGGAGCTCGCCCGGCAGGAACCCGAGCGACGCCTGCTCCAGCGGCGCCTGCGCGAACTGGAGGCGGCGGCCGATCCGGGGATCGGGGAAAGGCACGCATGAGACACGGCGCCGGTCGCCGCCGAGGCGGGGAGGATCCATGCCGTTCAGGGGCCCTGCCCCGGCATGATCCAGCCCGGCGGTTGCGGTAGGATTTCCGCATGACTGCCGGTATCACGGCCATTCGCAACCTCGCGCTCGCCGGGCATGCGGGCGGCGGCAAGACATTGCTGCTGGAACGGCTGTTGCGCGAGGCGGGTGTTGCCCACACCGTGGGCAACGGCGCCGCCGGTCATCCGGTCATCGATCCGGATCCGCTGGAACGGGAACTCCAGCACTCGCTCGACGTGGCGGCCTGCCGCTTCGAGCACGGAGGCTGCCGCATCCACCTTGTCGACACACCCGGCGAGCCCGAGCTGCTCGGCCGCACGGCCGCCGTACTGCCGGCCGTCGAGTCCGCGGCGGTGGTGGTCAACGGACAGGCCGGCATCGAGCTCGGCACCCGGCGGGCGATGGAGATCGCCGAATCCCGCCGACTGTGCCGCATCATCGTGGTCAATCGCATCGATGCGGGCGGCGACCGGGCGGAATTGATGCAGGCCCTGCAGGATGCCTTCGGACCCGGATGCCTGCCCATCAACCTGCCGGCCGAAGGCGGGTCACGGGTACTGGACTGCTTCTTCGCGGCCGACGGCGACGCGGCCGACTTCTCCGACGTGGCCTCCGCCCATCGAAACATCATCGAGCAGGTCATCGAGGTCGATGAGGCACTGCTGAACCGCTACCTGGAAGGCGACAGCGAGGTCGGCCCCGAGCATCTGCACGATGCCTTCGAGCGTGCCCTGCGCGAGGGACACCTGATACCCGTGTGCTTCACGTCCGCGGAAACCGGTGCCGGCGTGCCCGAGCTGCTCGCGCTGATCGAGTGGCTCATGCCGAATCCCGCCGAGGCGAACCCGCCGCCCTTCGTCGATGGCGAGGACGAGAACGCGGAGCCGGTCGCCGTGTCGCCGGATCCGGGCGATCACGTGGTGGCGCATGCGTTCCGGATCAGTATCGATCCGTATGCCGGCCGCATCGCCATGCTGCGGCTGCATCAGGGTACGCTGCGCCCCGGCATGCAGCTGTTCATCGGCGACCAGAACAGGAGCTTCAAGGTTTCCCACCTGTATGCCGTGCAGGGCAGACGGCTCGAGGAGATCACGGAGGCGATTCCCGGAGACATCTGCGCCGTGACCCGGGTCGATGACATTCAGTACGACGCGGTACTGCACGATTCGCACGACGAGGATCACTACCATCTCAGCGAGCCCGGGCTGCCGCCGCCCATGGTGGGACTGGCAATCGAGGCCCGCCGCCAGGGGGACGAACAGAAGCTCGCCGATGCCCTCGCCCGCCTGACGGCCGAGGATCCCGGCCTGCGGGTGGAGTATCGCCCGTCCCTGAACGAAAGGGTCCTCTACGGGCACGGAGATCTGCACCTGCGGGTGGCCCTCGACCGGCTGCAGCGTGCCTTCAATGTCGAGGTCGAGACGCGGCCGCCGAGCGTTCCCTATCGCGAGACCATCACCCGCCCGGCCGAGGGGCATTACCGGCACAAGAAGCAGACCGGCGGTGCCGGCCAGTTCGGCGAGGTCCATCTGCGCGTCGAGCCGCTGCCGCGCGGCAAGGGGTTCCGGTTCGTCGACGAAATCAAGGGCGGTGTAATCCCTTCACAGTTCATCCCCTCGGTGGAGAAGGGCGTGCGCGAGGTGCTGGAGAGCGGCGCCATTGCCGGCCACCCGATGCAGGACGTTCGCGTGACCGTCCATGACGGCAAGAGCCATCCCGTTGACAGCAAGGAGGTCGCCTTCACGATCGCCGGGCGCAAGGCCTTCCTCGATGCCGTCGCGAAGGCCGGTCCCGTGCTGCTGGAACCGATCGTCAATCTCCGCATCACCGCGCCCGCCGACGCCATGGGCGCCATAACCGGCGATATCGGCGGCATGCGGGGCCGCGTGCTGTCCCAGCAGACGGTGGCGAACGGAGCCGGGGTCGAGATCGAGGCGCAGGCGCCCCTGTCCGAGCTCGGCGATTACCATCATCGCCTCAAGTCCCACACGGGCGGCGCCGGCACGTTCGTGATGACCTTCGGCGATTACGAACAGGCGCCACCGAAACTGCAGGAGCAGCTGGTCGCCGCCTTCAGCGGGAACGGCGGCGACGGGCAATGACCTCTCCGTCGCCGGCTTCCGTCAAGACTCGTCGAGCTCCGGGTAGTGGCGGAAGATGCCGTCCTCGTTGAAGGGAATGCGCCGCCCGGCAGCCAGGTAGGCCGCGATGCGGGGACGTTCGCGAACCCGCGCGTGCAGTGCGGTCACGCGCGGACGGTCCGGCTCGAGCCGCTGCATGGCGCGCGGGAAGGCATAGCGCAGACCCTCGACGACCTGGAACAGGGAAAGATCCGCATACGTGAGCCGGTCACCCGCCAGCCACTCCCCGCCGGCCGGATTCGCGCCGAGCACGCGCTCGAAATAGGCCATGAACTTCGGCAGCCGGTGCGCGCGGAAGTTCCGCGCCCGTCGCGCGGCTTCCGGCTGCTGGTCCTCGTAATGCAGCTCGACACCGACCGGATGATGGGTATCGTGGATCTCGTCGATCCAGTCATCCAGGGTGAGCTGCAACTGATGGGTCCACAGCCGGTCCGTCTCGTCCGCCGGTGCCAGGTCGTGATGTGCCCCGAGGAACAGCAGAATGCACGCGGTCTGGGCAATGACCCGTTCGCCGGCGATCAGTATCGGCGGGGCAAGCGGCGGACGGGTGTTGCTCCCGCTCGCGAGCATGTGCTCGACGGCCGCGAAGTCCGGCCCATGCTCTCCCCGCGCCACATCGACGTAGCCGGCCCCCGCCTCCTCGAGCGCCAGGCGCACGAATTCGCCCCGCCCCTGGATCGTCGGCCAGTAGTACAGTTCATACTGCATGAGCGGCTCCTCCGGTTCGGGTCGCCGGTCCGTTACTCCACGGCGATCGCCATGCCGTGCTGCGCGCGATCCGTCCCGCGTGTGCGCTGGAACCGGCCGGTCATCACGTCTACCATCGGGCGGGCTGACCGACGGGTCAGCGTACATCCGGCCGGCGGCCGATGTCGAAGTCCCTGCGGATCCGTTCGACCGGACATCCGGCCGCAGCCCGACCGTGCGAATCACCCGGGAACCGCGTCGCAGCGGCCCGTGACGGGAGTCGCCGATGGTGCAGTCACCCTGTCTACGCCCCTTGACCGTGCTGGCTGCCGGTACGCTGACGCTGCTGGCGGCGACGAGCACCCGGGCCCAGGATCTGCCGCGTGTGACCGTCGCACCGGCCGAGCAGACCGAGCTCATCGAGGAACTGCCGCTCACGGGCACCCTCACCGCGCCGCAGACGGCCCTGCTGGCACCCGAGGTGGCCGGCCGGCTGGAAACGATCGCGGTCGATGCGGGCGATCGGGTCGAGGCCGGGGCGCAACTGGCAACACTCGACGACGAACTGGCGAGACTGGAGCTCGCCGCCGCCGGTGCTGTCGTCGAGGAGGCCCGCGCGGAGCTCGACGACGCCCGGCGTCGACTGCGGGATACGCGCGAGCTTGCCGAGCGGCAGAGCGTGGCCGAGTCCGATCTGCGCGCGCGCGAGGCGGAAGTGAAGCGCGACCGGGCGGTGCTGGAACGCCGCCGTGCTGAACAGGCACTGCAGGCGGCCATGGTCGAGCGGCATGCGCTGAAGGCGCCCTTCGACGGCGTCATTGCCCGGCGCATGCAGGATGCCGGCGAGCGCGTGGATACCGACACACCGGTGTTCGAACTGGTGCAGATCGATCAGCTGCGGCTGGACCTGCGGGTTCCCCAGCGCCACTTCGGACGCGTCACGCGCGCCACTACCGCACGAATCCGGCTCGACGCATTGCCGCAACGGACGCTCGAGGCCCGGGTGGCAACCGTGGTCCCGGTAAGCGATCCCGACGCGCGCACGTTCCTCGTGCGCATTGATCTGCCGAACACGGAGGAACGCATGACACCCGGGATGTCGGCCCGGGCGACACTGAAGCTGGACACCGGCCGTACCGGCGTGGTCGTGCCGCGCGACGCGCTGATCCGCTATCCCGACGGCCGTGTCTCCGTCTGGATCGCCGAGGGCGCGGGATCGACCCGCACGGTCACCGAGCGGCAAATAGAAACGGGACTGAAGTTCAACGGGCGCGTGGCGGTGAAGGGTGGCCTCGAGGCCGGGGTGCCGGTGGTGGTGGAGGGCAACGAGGCATTGCAGGAAGGCCAGCAGGTACACCTGCAGGACGGCGGCTGATGCCGGCCGGGGGAATGTCATGTTCGAGGCCCTGATCCGTCGCGGCACGCTGATGACCGTCGTTGCCGGGGTGATTGCCACGCTGGGGGTCGTGGCGGCCTTCACCATTCCCGTGCAGATGATCCCGAACCTCGACGTGCGCGAGATCCAGGTACGCACGAACTGGCCGGGCGCCACCCCGCAGGACATCGAGAAGGAGATCCTGATCGAGCAGGAAGAGTACCTGCGCAATGTCCCGAGCCTGCAGCGCCTGACCTCCAGCGCCTCCTACGGCAGTGCCCGCATCGAACTGGAATTCCCGCCCGGCATCGACATCAACGAGACCCTGATCCGGGTCAACAATGCCCTGTCGCAGGTCCCCGACTATCCGCAGAACGTGGATCAGCCACGCATCCTCGCAGAATCGTTCTCGCAGAACTCGTTCATGTACTTCCGCGTGACGCCGCTGCCGGGCAACCCCCGGGCACTGGACATGGACATGATGCGGGACTTCGTCGACGACAACGTCCGCGCCCGCATGGAGAGCGTGGCCGACGTGTCGAGCGTGGAACTGTGGGGCGGGGCGGAACGGCAGGTGCAGATCCTTGCCGAGCCCGCGGCCCTGGCCGATCGCGGGCTCACCGTCGCCGACCTGCGCGCCGCCCTGGTCGCCCGCAACCGCGACGTTTCCGCCGGCGAACTCAGCGCCGGCAAGCGCCGCTATCTGCTGCGCACGGTCGGCCGCTTCGACGAAATCGAGGAACTCGAGGACTTGATCATCGCGCGGCGCGGTGATGCCGTCGTGCGCCTGCACGACGTCGCCAGGGTGGTACTGGACCATTCGGAGATCCGGCGGGAATCGTTCGCCAATGGTCAGCCCGTGCTCAGCCTGTCGGTCAACCGCGAGCCCGGCTCGAACGTGATCGACATCAAGGACCGGATGCTGGAAGAAGTCGAGCGCATCAATGCCGAGATCGCCAACCCGGCGGGCATGGAGCTCTTTCTCAACGCGACCGATACCGTCTATGTCGAGCAGTCCATTGCCACCGTCTGGCGCAACCTGATCCTCGGCGCCGTCCTGGCGACGGCCGTGCTGTTCCTGTTCCTGCGTTCCGGCCGTGCAACGCTGATCGGCGTGCTCGGCATTCCCATTTGCACCATCGCGGCGTTCATCGGACTGCTGTTGACCGGGCGCACGATCAACGTCATATCGCTCGCCGGGGTCGCCTTCGCGATCGGAATGCCCATGGACAACAGCATCGTCGTGCTGGAGAGCATCGAGCTCGAACGCCGGCGCGGGCTGGACCGGCTGCGCGCGGCCATCACCGGCGTACAGCGGGTCTGGCCGGCGGTCCTGGCATCGACCCTGACTACCGTTCTGGTATTCACGCCGATCGTCTTCATCGAGCTGGAGGCGGGCCAGCTCTATTCCGACATCGCCATCGGCATATCCGCATCGATTCTCGCCTCGATGCTGGTGGCGATCACGCTGGTCCCGACCGCCGCGGCCAACCTGGCGATTCCGGCCCGAAGCCGCGAACGGGCCCGCATCGCGACACGGGTGAACGAAGGGGTCGGCTGGCTGATCGCCACACCGCTGCGCCGGCTGGGCGCAATCGTCGCGATCGCTCTCGGCAGCGTCGGCATCATCCTTGGTCTGACACCACCGGCCGAGTATCTGCCGCCGGGCGAGGAGCCGAAGATTTTCGCCCGCATGCACGCCCCGCCCGGCTACAACCTGCAAACGATGAGCGAAATCGGCAGCGAGGTCCAGGAACGGCTGCTGCCGGCCCTCGATGCCGAGCCGGGTGAATCGGTCAACGGCATCCCGGCGATGGACTACCTGCTGATGCGCTTCGATGCCGGCGGCCTGTTCGCCGTCGCCGAGCCGAAACGCAGTGCCGACGTCGACGAACTGATTCGCGCATTCAAGCGGGAGTACGAACGCTTCCCGGCCATGCGTCACTTCGTCAATCGCGGCTCGATCATCACCAGTAACCAGGGCACCACGCGCAGTGTGGATCTCGACATTTCGGGACCGGAGCTCACCGGTGTCTACGCCGTGGCAACCGCCGCCTATCGGCGCGCCAACGAGGTCTTCGACGGTCCCAGCATCCAGGCCGATCCGCCGACATTGTCGCTGTCACAGCCGCTGCTCGAAGTGCGCCCCGACTGGGATCGCGCGGCCGAGCTCGGCATGGACACGGGCGATGTCGGCTTCACGGTGGCGGCGCTGACCAACGGTGCCTTCGTCGACGAGTTCTTTCTGGCCGATGACAAGATCGACATCTACATCTACAGCAACAATGGCCCGGATTCCCCGCTGGAGCAGATCGACACGCTGCCGGTTCATACATCGGGGGGCGGCGTGGTCCCGCTGTCGAGCATCGCGCAGATCCGGGAAACGGTGGACACGAGCACGATCCGCCGGGTGGACGGCCGCCGCACCGTGACCCTGAGCATCATTCCTCCGGAATCGGTTGCCCTGGAAACCGGCGTTGGCATCGTACGCGAGCAGATACTCGAGTACCTGCGTGATGCCGGCGACATACCGGCGGAGGTGAGCGTGGAAATCTCCGGTGCCAGCAACCAGCTCGATGCCACCCGCGAGGCATTGTCGGGCAATTATCTCGTCGCGCTGGTACTGATCTACCTGGTCATGGTGGCGATCTTCACCCACTGGGGCCATCCGCTGCTGATCATGACCACCATCCCGCTCGGTGTCGCCGGCGGCATCGGCGGTCTGTGGCTGATGAACCAGGCCGGTGCCCTGCTGCCGATGATCGGTATCGGTGCATTCCAGCAGCCGTTCGACATGATCTCGATGCTCGGCTTCCTGATCCTGATGGGCACGGTGGTCAACAACCCGATCCTGATCGTGCACCGGGCCTCGACCAACCTGCGCGAGGCCGGCATGAACGCGATCGAGGCGGTGAGCGAAGCGGTCGACTCGCGCCTGCGGCCGATCGCGATGTCGGCGATCACGACCTTCTGCGGACTGGCGCCACTGGTATTCCTGCCCGGCGAGGGTACCGAAATGTACCGCGGTGTCGGCACGATCGTCCTGTTCGGACTGGCCGGGGCCGCGCTGGTGACACTGACCTTCCTGCCCGCGCTGACCGTGACCGTGCTCGGCTGGCGGGAACGGCGCGCACGGGCGAACCCCGAGGCCGCCGGTTGATGACATGGCGCAGGCGCACTTCCGGTTCTACGAGGAACTGAACGATTTCCTGCCGCCGGGGCGGCGCAAGACGGAATTCGTCCACGAGTTCCATCGGCGGGCCTCGATCAAGGACATGATCGAGGCGCTGGGGGTACCGCATACCGAGGTGGAACTGATCCTGGTCAACGGCGAGTCGGCCGGTTTCGACCGGATCGTGCACGATGGCGATCGTGTTTCGGTCTATCCGGTGTTCGAGGCGTTCGACATCAGTGAACATCTCCGGGTCCGCCCCGAGCCGCTGCGCAGGGTCCGCTTCGTGCTGGACGCTCATCTGGGAACGCTGGCCCGCTACCTGCGGCTGTGCGGCTTCGATACGCTCTACCGCAACGACTACGACGATGAAGAACTGGCCGGCATTTCAGCCGAACAGCATCGAATCCTGCTGACACGGGACCGTGACGTGCTGAAGCGACGCATCGTCACGCACGGCTGTTTCGTGCGCAACGACCGTCCGCGCGAGCAGCTCGTCGAGGTCCTGCAGCGATTCCAGCTCACGGAAGCCATCACGCCCTTCACCCGCTGCACACGCTGCAACGGGCGATTGCAGGAGGTGGAGAAGGAGGACATCGCCGACCGACTGGAACCGCTGACTCGCCGCTACTACCAGCGCTTCCGGCAATGCACGGGCTGCGGACGCATCTACTGGCGGGGCAGTCACGTGCAGCACATCGAGCGGTTGCTGGAGGAGGTTCGACGCGGGCGGGGACAGGGCGGTTGACGAGGTCCGGGGCTCGGTACCGCTTGTCGGGCCTCCTTCGTCGGCCCAACCTACTTTATGTACCCCAGATGCTCCAGCCGCAGGATGATCTTGTGGGCGGCCTCGTCGGGCGTCAGTTCGCTGGTGTCGATTTCCAGGTCGGGATCCGTCGGCGTTTCGTAGGGATCGCTGATGCCGGTGAAATGCTCGATCTCGCCGCGGCGGGCACGGGCATAGAGGCCCTTGCGGTCGCGCTGTTCGCAGACCTCGAGCGAGGTGCAGACGTAGATCTCGAGAAAACCGCCCTGCTCCTGCACCATCTCGCGCACGATGCGACGGGTCGAGGCATACGGCGCGATCGGTGCGCAGATGGCGATGCCGCCGTTCTTGGTGATCTCGCTGGCGACGAAGCCGATGCGCTGGACGTTGATCTCGCGGTGCTCACGCGAGAAGCCGAGCTCGCTGGAGAGATGCTTGCGCACGATGTCGCCGTCGAGCAGGGTCACGGGCCGGCCACCCAGTTCCATCAGCTTGTTCATCAGGGCATGGGCGATGGTCGACTTGCCGGCGCCCGAGAGGCCGGTGAACAGCACGGTGAAGCCCTGCCGGCTCTTCGGCGGACGCGAGCGTCGCAGCTCGGCAACCACCTCCGGATAGGAGAACCACTCGGGAATGTCGATGCCTTCCTGCAGCCGCCGACGCACCTCGGTGCCCGAGATCGCCAGCACGGTCTCGTCCTCGCCGATCTCGCCGCGCGGGACGTACTGACCGCGCTCCTCGACGTAGACCATCTCCTTGAACGGCACCATGCCGATGCCCAGCTCGTCGCGGAAGCGCTCCATCAGGTCCTGGGCCTCGTAGGGACCGTAGAAATCCTCGCCGGCGGAGTTCTTTCCGGGACCCGCGTGATCGCGGCCGACGATGAAGTGCGTGCAGCCGTAGTTCTTGCGAATGATCGCGTGCCACACCGCCTCGCGCGGGCCGGCCATGCGCATCGCGAGCGGCAGCAGCGACAGCGCGGTGGTCTGCTCGGGGTACCGCTTGAGCAAGTGCTCGTAACAGCGCACGCGGGTGAAGTGGTCGATGTCGCCCGGCTTTGTCATGCCCACGACCGGATGGATCAGCAGGTTCGCCTCGACTTCCTGGGCCGCACGGAAGGTCAGTTCCTGGTGTGCGCGATGCATCGGATTGCGCGTCTGGAAGGCGACGATGCGCGACCAGCCGACCTTGTCGAAGAATTCCCGCAGTTGTGTCGGGGTGTTGCGCAGATGCTTGAAGTCGTAATACGTGGGCGCCTCGATGCCGCGCACACGGCCACCGACATAGACCGGGCCGGCGAGGTTGTGCAGGTAATGCACCGCCGGGTGCGCGGCATCGTCGGCACCGTAGACCTTCTCCGCCTCCAGCGGCTTGTCGGGCTGCCAGACATCGGTGGCATCGAGTACCGCGATCAGGACACCCTCGGGGTCGCGCAGGGCGATCGCAACGGGTTTGGCGGCACTGGCTCCGGCAAGCCGTTCGGCGAAATGCTCGGTCACGTCGAGCGTGATCGGAATGGGCCAGAGGGTCCCGTCTGCCAGCCGCATGTCGTCGCGGACGCTTTCGTAATCCGCGCGCGTCATGAACCCCTCGAGGGGCGAGAAGCCGCCGTTCATCAGCAGCTCGATATCGCAGAGCTGGCGCCGGGTCAGGGACCATTCGGGGAGCTGCCCCGCCTCGGCGGCGAGTCGCCGGGCCTCCTCGGCGGGGAGATAGCCCACCTTGAGCGTGCCGCCGTGCGGCTCGATCAGCCGTGACATCGATCGGGTTCCTTGCATGTTCAGCCCAACGAGGGAACGTCCCTCGTCGAGGCTGCGGAAAAGCGGGGATTATACGGCAGGCAGCGCCCAGCGCCCAGCGCCCAGCGCCCAGCGCCCAGCGCCCAGCGCCCAGCGC
>CAYZHJ010000051.1:0-19569 GCA_964478305.1 uncultured Ectothiorhodospiraceae bacterium | reverse complement strand
CCTCGGGCGTGCGGTGCAGGCCGGAATAGACGACGTCCATGCCGGCGTCGCGCAGGGCGCGCGCCACCACCTTCACGCCACGGTCATGCCCGTCCAGTCCCACCTTCGCCAGCAGGACGCGGATGTTGCCGCCCGTATCCGGCGCCTGGCGCGCTGCGTTGTCAGTCATCGTTGATCACCCCCTTGCCGTAACCCCCGCGATCGGCATCGTCTGTCCGCGCCATCACGCTCTCGAACCAGTCCGCCGCGCGTTCGACGTGGCGGCGCGCGACCCGCTCCGCCATCGGGGCGTCGCCGCTGCAGACCGTCTCCAGGATGGCCGCGTGGTCGCGCCAGACCTGCTCCTGGTTGCGATCGTCGCGCAGGATCGTCTGCATGACGCGCCGGGTGTGGTTCCAGTGCGAGGCCATGGTGTCGAGGATCATGGCGTTGCCGGCGGCCTCGTAGATGAGCTGGTGGAAGGCCATGTCGGCGGCGATCAGCTCGGGGATGTCGTGCGCCGCCGCGGCGCGCCGGCCGCGCTCGAGCAACGCTTCTCCACGCTCGCACAGGTTCGCATCCGCGCGAGTTGCCGCCAGCCCGGCGCTGACCTGGTCGATGCCCGCGCGCAGCTCGTAGAGTTCGCGCACGAAGCGCTCCTCCAGCGGCGCGACCTCGAGCCCGCGCCGCCCGGCCGGGCGCACGAAGCCCTCGGCCTCCAGCCGCTTGAGCGCCTGGCCCACCGGCAGGCGCGAGACGTCCAGCTGTCTTGCCAGCTCTTCCTGCGTCAGCCGCTCGCCCGGGGCCAGCGAACCGTTGCAGATTCCCTCCACCACTTGCTCGTAGACCAGTTCCGGGAGGGATTTCTGTTGCCCGATCGCGTCCAATTCGCCACCTTTTTGTATTCTGTATACAAAATACACTAGCCCAGCCTCGCCCCGGCTGCAACTCTTCGATCCTCGACCCGGCGGCGTTCGGGAAGATCTCTCGCGGAGGCCGCAGAGAACGCAGAGAATCGCGGAGGAGGTAGACAGTTGGAGTGACTTCCGCCAGGTCAATGGCGAAATCCCGCGCGCAGTGCCTTCGGCAACCGCCCATTCGCGCGGCTGACGCCGCTCCTGCAATCCGGCGTTTGGCGCATCCAATAAATGGCCGGAGCGGCGTCAGCCGCGAATCGACGTTACGCAGGGCAACGCGCAAGCGGACCTGTTAACTGCCATTCCCGTGTTTTCCTTCGCGATCCTCTGCGTTCTCTGCGGCCTCTGCGAGAGATCTTTCCGTACCCGCAACTACGCCTGCTTCTCCTTCTCTTCCTTCCGCCTGCGCCAGTGCCACAAGCCCATCGCATTGATGCGCAGGTCCATGTCGTAGAGCTCGCGCATGGTGTCGGCCTCGGCGCCGCGGCCACGGCGTTCCAGCTCGGCCACGCAGACGTCGGTAATGCGCTGCTCGACATCCTCGACCGACTCCGCCTGCAGGGCCTGCTCCACCCATTCATCCATCAGCCGGTGCAGCCACTCGGCAACGCGTGCCGGTTCCTCGATCACCGCGAAATGCGCCGGCAGAACCCGCGCGGGCTCCAGGTCGAGGATCCGGTCGAGGGTCTTGTGCATCTCCTCCGGCACGAGCTGGGTCGGCGCGGTCGGCAGCATGGCGAACGGGCCGTCGTCGCCGACCATCCCGGGGTAGGCCAGGCCGAAGGCGTCGCCGGCCAGCACGGTGCCCGTCTTCGGATCGAACACGCTCTGGTGATGCCATGCATGCCCGGGCGTGTGGATGATCTTCAGTTCCCGTTCGCCCAGTCCGAGGGTGTCGCCGTCCTGCGTCTCGACGATGCGCTCGGCGGGCACCGGATCGATGGGCCCGTACTCGCGATCCACGAACTCGTCGCCGAAGACCGCCCGCGCGCCCTTCTCCAGCTTCGACGGATCCACGAGGTGCGGCGTGCCGGACGGATGCACCGCCACCCGAGCCTCCGGCAGACGCTTCACGAGCTGCCCGATGCCGCCCATGTGATCGAGATGCACATGGCTGGCAATGACGTGGTCCACGGCTCCGGGTTTCACGCCGAGCGACTCGATGGCGGCAACCAGCGCCTCCACGTTGGCCGTCACCCCGGTATCGAAGATGGCGGCACGGCCGTCATCGACCACGACGATGCAACCGGTGTGCTGCGCGCGGATGTAGTGCGTATCGAAGCGGTGAATGCCGTCGGCGACCGTATCCAGCCGGTCGCTGGCAGTGGACTGCGTCATCGGTGACTCCGTTGGCGGCCCCGGCGGCCAGCACACATCCTAGTACCCTGCCCCGACGATGCAAGGATTGCCCGACAATCCACCATCCGGCTTGACAATTCCGCCTTCATGATCAAGCTTGCGCGCTGGACTGTCCGACAATCGAGCGCCATGGACCCGAGCATCCCGACCACCGCCAGCGCCCTGTTTGCCACCCTGCGCGAGGCCATCATCGACGGCCGCCTGGCCGCCGGCACGCGCCTGGGCGAACTGGAACTGTCCCGCCGCCACGGCGTCGCCCGCAGCACCGTGCGCGAGGCCATCGCGGGCCTGGTCAACCGCGGCCTGGCCGTGCGCCGCCACAACGCCGGCGCCCGCGTGTGCATGCCCTCGCCCGCCGAGCTGCGCGAGCTGTACGAGCTGCGCGAATGTCTCGAGGGCATGGTCTGCCGCCTCGCCGCCCGGAACATGGACAACGCCGACATCGCCGGTGTGCGCGCCCTGCTGGACGAGCAGGAGAACAGCGCGAAGCTCCGCGAGGGCACGTACATCCAGGGCGAGCATGACCTCGACTTCCACTGCCGGCTGGCCGCCGGCAGCGGCAACGCCATGCTGGAACGCCAGCTCGGCGGCGTGCTCTACGACAAGCTGCGGGTCTACCGGCGCCAGTACGGCATGGTCGGCCCGCGCGCGCTGCCGGCCTACCAGGAGCACCGCCAGATCGTCGACGCCATCGCCGAGCGCGACCCGGAGATGGCGGAAATGCTGATGCGGCGCCACATCCGCGCCTCTCTCGTGAACATCCAGCGACAGATGGCCTTGCGCCCGGCCCGGGAGGAAACCGTGGCATGAGCACGGCACGCCACAGCCCGGGTGCCCGCTTCCGCGCCGAGATCGCCCGCCGGCGGCCGCTGCCGGTGGTCGGCACGATCAACGCCTACACCGCGCTGATGGCCCGGCGCATCGGCCACCGAGCGATCTACCTCTCGGGCGGCGGCGTGGCCAACGCCTCGTTCGGCCTGCCCGATCTCGGCATCACCCACCTCGCCGACGTCGTCACCGACGCGGGCCGCATTACCGCCGCCTGCGACACGCCTCTTCTGGTCGACATCGACACCGGCTTCGGCGGCGCCTTCGGCATCGCCCGCACCATCCGCGAGATGATCCGCGCCGAGGTGGCCGCGGTGCACATGGAGGACCAGGTGGCGCAGAAGCGCTGCGGCCATCGACCGGGCAAGGTGCTGGTATCGAAGGAAGAGATGGTCGATCGCATCCGCGCCGCGGTCGACGCCCGCAGCGATCCGGACTTCTTCATCATGGCCCGCACCGACGCCTTCGCCGGCGAGGGCCTCGAAGCCGCCATCGAGCGCGCCTGCGCCTATGTCGAGGCCGGCGCCGACGGCATCTTCGCCGAGGCGGTCAGCGACGAGACCGACTACCGCGCCTTCCGCGCAGCGCTCGGCGACGGCGTCCCGCTGCTTGCCAACATGACCGAGTTCGGCCGCACCGAGCTGCACGATCTCGACACCCTGGGTTCCTGGGGCGTGGACCTGGCGCTGTACCCGCTGTCGGCCTTCCGCGCGATGAACCGCGCCGCCGAGAACGTCTACTGGCACCTGCTCGCCGACGGCCACCAGCGCAACGTGCTCGACACCATGCAGACGCGGGACGAACTCTACGACTATCTCGACTACCACGCCTGGGAACGCAAGCTCGACGAGCTGTTCGGCAGCGATCCCGAATCCGATGCACAGGCCGCCACAGCGGGGCGGCCCGGGGGAGATACACGATGAGCAAGAACGCGAACAACACCGCCGGCCTGCGCGGCCAGGTAGCCGGCCAGACGGCGCTGTCGACCGTCGGCCAGACCGGCACGGGCCTCACCTACCGCGGCTACGACGTCAGCGATCTCGCCGCGCACTGCACGTTCGAGGAGATCGCCCATCTGCTGCTCAGGGGCGATCTGCCGAACGCTGCCGAGCTCGATGCCTGGCGCAGGCGCCTCGCCGGCCTGCGCGAGCTGCCACCGGTCCTGCGCGAAGTGCTCGAGCGCATCCCGGCGGAGGCCCACCCGATGGACGTGCTGCGCACGGGCGTGTCGGTGCTCGGCAACCTCGAGACCGAAACGGATTTCTCCCAGCAGCAGGACCTGGCCGAGCGCGTGCTCGCCGTGCTGCCCGGCATCGTCTGCTACTGGTACCGCTACAGCCACGACGGCGTGCGCATCGACACCAATACCGACGCGGACTCGATCGGCGGCCATTTCCTGCAGATGCTGCACGGCGACAAGCCGAACCCGCTGCACGAGAGCGTGATGCACGTCTCGCTGATCCTCTATGCCGAGCACGAATTCAACGCCTCGACCTTCACCGCGCGCGTGTGCGCCTCGACCCTGTCGGACATGCACAGCTGCATCACCGGCGCCATCGGCTCCCTGCGCGGCCCGCTCCACGGCGGCGCCAACGAGCACGCCATGGCGATGATCGAGCAGTGGGGCTCGCCCGAGGAGGCCGAGCGCGAGATCCTCGGCAAGCTCGAGCGCAAGGAGAAGATCATGGGCTTCGGCCACGCGGTCTACCGCGAGTCCGACCCGCGCAACGCCATCATCCGCGAGTGGTCACGAACACTGGCCGACGAGATCGGCGACACCGTCCTGTTCCCGGTGTCCGAGCGTTGCGAGCAGGTCATGTGGCGCGAGAAGAAGCTCTTTGCCAACGCCGACTTCTACCACGCCTCGGCCTACCGTTTCATGGGCATCCCGACGAAACTGTTCACGCCCATCTTCGTCATGTCCCGCGTAACCGGCTGGGCCGCCCACGTGTTCGAGCAGAGAGCCGACAACCGCATCATCCGTCCCTCGGCAGAATACGTCGGCCACGATCTGCGCCCCGTGCCACCGATCGAGGAGCGTTAACAGCTCGAGGCCGACAACAAATGAACTCTCGCAGAGGCGCAGAGGACGCAGGGAAATCGAAAAATTCAATGCAAGGATGGATCATCGTCCATAGCGGAATGCAGCCCGGATGAAGGTCCGAAGGGCCGGAATCCGGGAAACTTCCCGACCGGACCCCGAATTCCGCTACGCTCCATCCGGGCTGCACGACACTGAACGGATTCATTTTCCATGGTTCATTTGCTGTCCTCTGCGACCTCTGCGCCTCTGCGAGATCCATTCTTTTCGAGATCCATTCCTTTCATGAGACCGGAATCATGACCACCACCGTCGAACAGAACATCCGCCCCGACTACGACGAGATCATCCAGCAGATCGCCGACTATGCGCTGGATTACAGGGTCGATTCCGACCTCGCGCTGGAAACCGCCCGCCACTGCCTCATGGACACCATCGGCTGCGGCCTGCTCGCGCTGCGCTTTCCCGAATGCACCAAGCACCTCGGCCCGCGCACCGACGGCATGATCGTCCCCGGCGGCGCGCGGGTGCCCGGCACGCAGTTCCGCCTCGACCCCGAGAAGGCCGCCTGGGACATCGGCTGCATCATCCGCTGGCTCGACTTCAACGACACCTGGCTGGCCGCCGAATGGGGCCATCCCTCGGACAACCTCGGCGGCATCCTCGCCGTCGCCGATTACCTCTCCCAGCAGCGGCTCGCCCGCAACGAGCCGCCGCTGACCATGCACGAAGTGCTGGTCGCCATGGTCAAGGCCCACGAGATCCAGGGCGTGCTGGCGCTGGACAACAGCTTCAACCGCGTCGGCCTCGACCACGTCGTGCTGGTCAAGGTCGCCACCACGGCCGTGGTCGCCGCGCTGCGCGGCGCCACCCGCGAGCAGCTGCTCTCCGCGATCTCGCACGCCTGGGTCGACGGCCAGGCGCTGCGCACCTACCGCCACGCGCCCAACGCCGGCCCGCGCAAGTCCTGGGCCGCCGGCGACGCCACCGCCCGCGGCGTGCGCCTGGCCGACATCGCCCTGCGCGGCGAGCCCGGCATCCCCGGCGCGCTCTCGGCACCGCAATGGGGCTTCTACGACGTCCTGTTCAGCAAGACCAACCGCGACCAGAAGCTGAAGCCGGAAGAGGAACGCAGGTTCACGCTGCAGCGCCCGTTCGGCAGCTACGTCATGGAGAACGTGCTGTTCAAGCTCAGTTTCCCGGCCGAGTTCCACGCCCAGACCGCCTGCGAAGCCGCCGTGACCCTGCACCCGCAGGTGCGCGACCGCATCGACGCCATCGAGCGCATCGAGATCACCACGCACGAGTCGGCCATCCGCATCATCTCCAAGTCGGGCGCGCTGGCGAACCCCGCCGACCGCGATCACTGCCTGCAGTACATGACCGCCGTGCCATTGCTCTTCGGCGAACTCGCCGCCGAGCACTACGAGGACGACTTCCACGCCGCCCACCCGGAGATCGACCGCCTGCGCGAATGCATGGAAGTGAAGGAAGACGAACGCTACAGCCGCGACTACCTCGACCCGGACAAGCGCTCCATCGCCAACGCCGTGCAGGTATTCTTCAGGGATGGATCAGGCACGGAGCGCGTCGAGGTCGAATACCCGATCGGCCACCGCCGCCGGCGCGACGAAGGCATCCCGGCGTTAGAAGAGAAGTTCCGCCACAACCTCGCGACGCGCTTTCCGGCGGCTCGCTGCGAGACAATTCTCGCGCTGTGCCGAGACGGCGAAGGATTGCGGGCCATGCCGGTTCACGAGCTCGTTGACCGTTTCGTGATCTGAGAGGTACCGCGGCACAGGTCCGTGTGCCATGGAAATCGCATTTTCAAGTGGTCAAACCTTCCCTGGAAACCAGCCTTCACGCATGGCGCCGAAAAGATCACGATTCCATGATCGGTAACGAAAAACATGAGCGGTATCCATGACGGCCAACGATGGTTCGAGCGATAATCGGCTCAGCATGCATGATCAGGAACATCACGATCACGGCCGTCACCACGCGATGCCCGACAACCGCCGCCGGTTGCTGGCCGCACTGCTGCTGACCGGCAGCTTCATGGTCATCGAGGTTATCGGCGGCTGGCTGGCCGGTTCGCTGGCGTTGATCGCCGACGCCGCGCATATGCTCACCGATACCGGCTCGCTGCTGCTCGCCTGGCTCGCGTTCCGGATCACCGACCGGCCGGCGGACTCCAAGCGTACGTTTGGCTACCACCGCTTTCCGGTGCTGGCGGCGTTCGTGAACGGGCTGGTGCTGCTGGGCATCGTCGGCTGGATCGCGTTCGAGGCCGTGCACCGCCTGCTGGAACCGACGCCGGTAATGGGCGCGGCGATGCTGGCGATCGCGTTCGCCGGTCTGCTGATCAATATCGGTGCCTTCGCGCTGCTGCATGGCGGCAGCCGCGAGAACCTGAACATGCGCGGGGCGGCGGTGCACGTGCTCGGCGACTTGCTGGGATCTGTCGGCGCCATTGTCGCCGCCGGCGTTATCCTCGCCACCGGCTGGACGCCGATCGATCCGATCCTGTCACTGGTGGTTGCGCTTCTGGTGCTGCGCTCCGCGTGGTACGTGCTGCGCGAGGCGACCCACGTGCTGCTGGAAGGAACACCGCCGCAGGTGGACACGGCGGAGATCGAACGCGTGCTCCCGGAAGCGGTCGCGGGTCTGCACGATGTCCATCACGTCCATGCCTGGAGCCTGTCGCAGGAACGCCCGATGATGAGCCTGCACGCCCGGGCCGACGGCGAAGTGGAGCATGACCGGCTGGTCGCCCGCATCAAGCATGTGCTGCGCGAACGCTTCGGCGTGGAACACGTGACGCTGCAGGTGGAGTACGGCGAGGAATGTGTGGATCGCCATAACCATGATGCTGCAAAGTCAGCTGACGCACCCGCCGACGATGAAGACGACACGAGGCACTGAGATACCAGGCTATGCGATGTCGCGCCTCCGGATGCGCTCGACGGCATCGCCGCTGACGCGTTGCACCATCTCCAGTCATGGCGATCCTGCAGATTGGGCCAGGCCGGCGGATCCATGCGGAACTACCGCGCGAGCCGCAACGCCGTGTCGGCCTGATACCGAACCGAGCCGACGTCGGCGCATCCGAGTTGAAACGAATCACATGCTCGAAGGCACACACCGAAAAATTCTTCTACACTCTCCCGTGAGTTGCTCCGGCTTGTGCTTCGGAACGACACCATGCGTCAGCGGATCCGCTACCTCGAGACAGCGGACGGGGTCCATCTGGCCTGGGCGGAGGCCGGCAGCGGGCCCCCGCTCATCAAGCCCTCGAACTGGCTGACCCATCTCGAGCACGAGTGGGAGAGCCCCGTCTGGCGGCACTGGATGCGCTTCCTCTCGACGCACTTCCGCTTCATCCGCTATGACGAACGCGGCAGCGGCATGACGGACTGGCGTGTCGGTGATCTGTCCCTCGCACGCTGGCTGGAGGACCTCGTGTCCGTGACCGACGAAGCCGGCGTGAGCGAACCGGCGGTCCTGCTCGGCATATCCCAGGGTGCATGCACCGCCATCAGCTATGCAGCGCACTATCCCGAACGCGTTTCGAAGCTGATCCTGTACGGCGGATACGCCCGCGGCTGGAAACGGCGCGGCGATCCGGACACGGAACGATACTACCGTGCGATGCTGGAGCTGATGCGCCAGGAATGGAGCAGCGACAATCCGGCGTACCGCCAGGTATTCACCATGCGTTTCATCCCGGGCGCGACAGAGGCGCAGATCGGCTGGTACAACGACCTGTGCCGCCGGAGCACCAGCGGAGACATCGCCGTGAAACTGCTGGAAGCCCGGGGCGAGCTGGATGTGACCGGGCTGCTCCCGAAGATCCGGACACCGACGCTGGTTCTGCATGCCCGGGAGGACGAGGTGGTGCCACTGGACGAGGGCAGGCTGATCGCCTCTAACATACCCGACGCGACATTCGTGGAACTCGACTCCCGCAATCACATCCTGCTGGAGCACGAGCCGGCATGGCAGGAATTCCGCAGCCGGGTGCTCGAGTTCACCGGCCAGGAACAGGCCGGCCTGCCCGCATTCGGCGATCTCTCGCCCCGCGAGCGCGAGATTCTCGGGCGGATCACCGAAGGCCTCACGAACGTCCAGATCGCCGAGCGATTGCATCTCAGCGAGAAGACCGTCCGCAACCGGATATCCGGCCTGTTCGCGAAGCTTGGCGTCCACAGCCGTGCCCAGGCCATCGTCCTGGCGCGTGATCGGGGATTTCACGGCTGACCGGGACGGATGCCCCTGCTCTCGGCGCTGCATCATCGCTGAAAGGGACAAATTTCCCATTTTCCCGGGACCGGCGCGTGCGCCATCGTAATCTCCACGGTTCCCGTGATCCCCGGCAACGGATGATGCCGCCGGGGAGCGGGAACTCCCGATGGCAATGACACGACTCGGGAGGTCAACAATGGCAACGATTCATGCAATCCGGGGCGGCGGCAACCTGAACCTGCACGTGCGCGAATGGGGTAATGCATCCGGCACGCCGATACTGTTCATTCACGGCTGGTCCGGCAGTCACATGAACTGGAGACACCAGTATGAAAGTGCGCTGGCCGACGAGTTCCGGCTCGTCGCGCCGGATCTGCGCGGCCACGGAATGTCCGATGCACCGGTGGAAGTTGATAACTACTCTGACGCCCGCCCCTGGGCGGATGACATCGCCGCCATCATCGAGGCACTGAATCTCGAACGGCCGGTGCTGACGGGGTGGTCATACGGTGGTTACGTGATCTGTGACTATGTGCGGGTGTACGGGCAATCGGCCATCTCCGGAGTGAATCTCGCGGGCGGCGCCACCATGTTCAATGAAGCGGCATTCGGCACGTTCATCGGTCCGGGTTTCACCGGCCACGTGGAAGGTGCGACGCAGCCGGATCTGCCGGCGAACATCGAGGCAATGCGACAGTTCATACGGGAACTTGTCGTGAATCCGATGGCACGGGAAGAATTCGAACGCACGCTGGCGTTCAACATGGTCGTTCGGCCGGGGGTGCGGGCGAACCTGATTGCACGGGAAATCGATTCCGACGACGTCCTCGAGAACATGACCGTTCCGGTACTGGTATCCCATGGCAGGCAGGATCGGCACGTCCTGCCCGCCATGGCCGAGCATGTCCTCGATGTCTGCCCGACGGCCACTCCGTCCTGGTACGAGGAAGCGGCTCACATGCCGTTCGCGGAGTGTCCGGAGCGTTTCAATGCGGAACTGGCGGAATTCGCGCGGGGCGCACCACGTTTCGCCGGCGTGACGGCGAGCGCCGGTCAGGAGTCGCGGAGCGGGGATGCGGGGCGTTCGAGCACCAGCCCGTAATGATACCGGCAGCACGCTGACAGATCCTGATAGCGGACGAACGCGAGCCCCGCCTCTTCCCCCCACGCCCGGCACTGCTCGGGGCGCGGGCGAATGCTCAGGTCGGGACCTCGCGGCGTGCCCGCATCGTGCTTCCAGTGCATGACGGAGACGCGACCGCCGGGCCGCAGGATCCTGCGGGCTTCCTGCAGCAGCCGCACCGGTTCCTCGACATGAAGGAGGTTGTAGATCATCACGTGGTCCACCTCCCGGTCGCCGAGTCCCGTCCCCTCCCGGAACAGGTCCCGGACTTGCGCCCGGATGTTGTGCAGGCCTTCCTGCTCCGCCCGCGTCCGGACCATTTCGACCAGCTCCGGCTCGATGTCCAGGGCGAATACCTCGCCTGAAGTCCGGCGAGCGGCCGCGAACGTGAAGGTCCCGTAGCCGCAGCCGAACTCGACCACGCTGCCGGTGCTGCCACCCGGGCAATCGAGACGCGCCACGACGCAATCCGCGTCGAAGAAGCTCTCCCAGTACTCCTCCTCCGGCATGCCGCTGTCACGTCCCTTCATGTCTTCTCCCCTTCCTGCTCCTGTCCACCGGAAAACTGCAGGACGTGGTTGCTGTCCCGGAATCCCAGCCGGGCGCCCGCGTGGGGACAAAGCGTACCGGTACCCGCGAGTACGTACCATCCGGTACGTAGAAATCCGCATACCGAACACCCGCCCCGTGTCGGAGACTGGCTCGTGCGTCAAGGCGACCAGCCGCGCGGAAACAGTCAGTCGGGCACGGACCCTGCGGTCCGTAGGGAGGCGATGGTGAGGTTGATCGCGGATCGGTGCAGCGGAGGCATTCTTCAATCGTGCTCGCCGGCTCGCGACGGGTCGTCCCACTCCCGCAGGACGCGGCCGTCCCAGGCAGCGGCGCCGAAGGACCACGAGGCTGGGCCAATCGCGGCCGGCAACGGAAGCGGGACGGACGAGCGGGCCGTGGATCTCGATCTTGTGCGGCGGGTACAGAATGGCGACCGGGGAGCGTTCGATCTGCTCGTGCGCAAGTACCAGCAGCGAATCAGGTACCTGGTCGCCCGCCATGTCCGGGATTCGGCCGAGGTCGGGGACGTGGTCCAGGAGGCCTTCATCAAGGCCTACCGCGGGCTGCCGGGGTTCCGCGGCGAGAGTGCGTTCTACACCTGGATGTACCGGATCGCGATCAATACGGCGAAGAATCACCTGCTGGCGGCGGGCCGCCGGGTGCCGGACCACGGCACCGAGGCGAGCGAGGCCGGGCAGTACGACTCCGGTGCGCTGCTCCGGGAGAACGCGACGCCGGAACGGCAGGCGCTGGCCGGCGAGCTCGAACGCACCGTGTTCAGTGCCATCGAGGACCTGCCGCGAGAGCTGCGCGAGGCAATCACGCTGCGCGAGCTGGAGGGCCTGTCATACGAGGAGATCGGGAAGGTGATGGGCTGCCCGATCGGCACGGTGCGCTCGCGCATCTTCCGGGCACGCGAACAGATCGACATCCAGCTGCGCCCCCTGCTCGACGAAACCGGAACCGCAACTTGAGCGAAGCGATCGATCGGACCAGGGTCTATCTCCTGACTTCGAATTCTCGGCGCTCCTGATTCGCGATCTCCTGAGCCACCGCGTCTGCGCCCTCGATCACCCAGCGGGCATTGATGTCGTTGCCGGCGAAATCGACCATTGCGTCCCGTAGCACTTCCTTTTCCGTTCGCGTCAGGCGCACTCCACCCTGGGCAAGCTGGTCGGCCTCCGCGCGATAGCGTTCCAGATATTCGGCAACCCAGGCAAATTCGTCCGGCGTGATGGGTTCTCCGTGTCCCACATACAGTACTGCATCCGTCACGATTTTCTGCTGGAGTCGGGCAATCGCCTCGATCCAGTTGCGGGTATGCCCATCGGCCGTGTAGACGTGTTCGTTCACGGTCAATAGATCGCCGAGGAACACGGTGGTTTCCCCGGCCGACTCCATGGTCCAGACGGAATCGAAATCCGATTCCGCCGGTCCGATTTCACGGACGGTGAGAGAGATTGCTCCAAAGGTCAGCGTTTCGCCATTCTCCACGATTTCAGTGGGGAATGTACGCTTCTCCGGCCAGGGTATTCCCAAGGTGGCAAGCGCTTCGCCCTTCAGGGCGTCATCGCGGCGGATCACGTCGTCCACACCTCGCACGGCGTAGATGGGCACGTCCATTCCGGCCAACGCCGTGGTCAGGCCGCCGTAGTGGTCGGGATGGCCGTGGGTCAGTACCACCGCTCGCAATGGCTTTTCCAGGTCCCGAATCGTCGCGCCGACGATTTCTCCGCCCTGCCGGGTCAGTAATGCATCGACGAGAACCAGACCGTTCTCGCCCTCGATGACATAAGCGTTGGCATGGACCTCGGTTGCGCCACCCGCGACTCGATGGACCGTGGGAGATGGGAGGTTCTGCTCGGCCCATGCGCCGCCCGCGACCAGGCATGGCCACAACAGGTGGATGAGCATGGTTGTCCGTTTCATGACCTAGCTCCCATTCGAAACCGGTTTAATGACAGTTGAGATGCTAATTGGCTGTAAATTCCGGGGTAAAGTGGTGTATATACAACGGCAGGATCCGCTCTTCGTTAAAGCTCATGCCATCGCTCCTCACGGATGCGCGGCGGCGCGGCACTCAGGCAGCTGTCAGCCGAGATCCTGCAGGCGTTGCCGATCGCTGAAGGGATATTCCGCCAGCGTCGCCGCTGCGAGCACCAGGAGCGCGAGAACAAGCAGCCAGAAGGCCACCCGCCCACATCATCCAGCTCATACCGTCAACGCTCATGTACGACCAGCAATCCATCATCACGGTACTCCTTTCCTCAATGTTTCTATGACGGCCGCCGAGAACTCGGCGGCATGCCGGGGATGTGGCGAGGTCACCAGGTTCGCGTCCACCACGACGGCGGCTTCCTGGACCCATGTCGCGCCGGCCGCCTCCGCGTCGGGTTGAACAACCAGGTCTGGATATAACTCGCCGTCGTTGAATCCTGTCATGCGGCGGCCTTTCACAACGCTCGACCGTGCAGCAAGCATCGAGCCGCGACAGATGCAGGCCACTACGCCATGCTGCAGGTTTACGGCCTGGACGAACTCCTTGATGTGTGGGTCTTCGGACAGCAATGCCGGGCTCTTCGCTCCGCCTGGAATCAGTACGCCAACATAGTCCCCCGCGCGCGCCTCCAAAACGGTGCGGTCGACATCGAGAAGACCGGTGCGGGCAAAGTAGCTGTACATCTCGACCGGTCGTTTTTGCGTGGAGACGACTTCGACGTGATATCCGGCTTCCAGCAAGGCCACCTTGGGAAAGAAATACTCTTCTTCCTGGAACGCATCCGCAATCAAAGCGGCTATCTTCGGGCGTTCGTCGGTCATGTCTGGACTCCTGCTTCGATATGTCGCGGGACGAAGCGTTTCGTGGCTGTGTCTTTATCACCAGGGCACCGGTTTTCCGCCCCTGAAGAACCCGCCGTCTGGGTTCGCCGTTCTGAAGGGTGGCAGCCCAAACAATGCCTTCCGCGTCTTCGGAAACATTTCTCGGCGCGCTGTAGCCGCCCAATTCGGTGAGCGATCCCATGCCCGATGAAACGTTGACGATCCGTCCATACCCGCTTCGTTCCATGATCGGCAATGTTTTACGTATCATCCGCAGGCCCCAGTGTATTGGTGCCGACTGCGTTGAAGATGGCCGCCGAACGCGTCTCATCGGAGTCGGTCGCGCGGACCTGAAAGATACAGCCAGCGTTGTTGACAAGCACATCGAGGTGATCGTGTTTTTCAACAGCGATGCGAAAAACGTCTCAACGGATTTCGAATCCACGACATCGAGAATCTCGCCTCTGACGCTACCAGACCGATCCAATGCCGCAGACTCCGATCGACCTGCTCCGGAGTTCTGGCCGTCAAAATGACATGCAGATCCTGATCGGCAAGCTGCCTGCACACCTCGAGGCCGATGCCCTGCGACGAGCCGGTGACGATGGCGATACGCGAAACGGTGCGCACTCATGACGTCTCACCGGATCGGACGATCCTGTAGTTGAAAACCACGCTGCCGACGACATTCCAAAGCCGAAGCCACATGGGCATCATCATTTCCATGCCGCGTGCGGCGGAGATCGACCCGAGATCGATAGGCGAGGGCCATCCGAAATCCTTCAAAAGCGAAATTACGACCGATTTGGCGTCGGCATTGTCGCCGCACAGAAATACATCGTGATCGCCGGGCACCAGGGACGGATTGACCATGACGGAGCAATTCATTGTGTTGAGCGCCTTGACGACCCGTGCCCGGGGAAGCGCCTTTTGCAGCTCTTCGCCTGCCGATGTCGTATTGACGAGTTCCGGAACAAGCTGTGGCGTCTCACCTTCGACGTAATGCAGTGGATTGGTGACGTCCAGGACGACCTTGCCGGCAAGGGTTTCGGGATCCAGGCTCCTCGCGATATCCAGGAGCGCGGAGCCGTGAACGGCGAAGACAAGGATTTCTCCGAAACCGGTGGTCGTTTGGAAATTTCCTTGCCGGGCGCTGCCCCCGGTCTTGCTGACCCAGGCCACGGCTTTCTCGTTGTCTTTCATCCGTGCGCCCATCATCACCTCATGCCCGAGCGCCGCTATCTTTGTCGCCAGGGCTTCCCCGACCATGCCGGTACCCATAACGCCGATCTTTAATGAAGCCATAGTTCGCTCCCTGTCGGTGAGCCTGTCGAAATATACGTGCGACAGGAGATATAATTGAGCAGGAAAACGCGGCCCAACGGTATCGTTGACAGCGCACTGCAACAATGACAAAAATCCCGTGAATCCTGCCGGTGCCGTAATGGAGTCGACTCGACACATCGCGATCGTCGCCTATCGTGGCGTCTCTCTGCTCGACCTGTCCGGTCCCCTGGAAGCGTTTCGCGTCACTTCCTCGTTTGCCGGCAGCGATCGGCGCGCGCCGCCCTACGAATGCCACGTCGTCTCGTCGGGAGGTGGTCCCGTGATGACCTCCGATGGCATCGAGATCGTTACCGATTCAGTCCACTCCTTGAGCGAGCAGGCGATCGACACCCTGATCGCACCGGGCGCGTTCACTGTCGATGACGTGACCCGCGATACCGATCTGGTCGATTGGATACGGGAACGCTCACAAAGCTGCGGACGAGTATGTTCCGTCTGCATCGGCAGCTTTCTGCTCGCGGCGGCCGGCCTGCTCGACGGCCGGCGCGCGGTGACGCATTGGATGCACTGTTCGCTGCTCGCCGCGCGTCACCCGGAAGTGAGCGTCGAGCCCGACGCGATCTTCATGCAGGACGGCTCGATCTGGACGTCGGCCGGCGTCACGACGGGAATCGATCTCGTGCTGGCTCTGATCGAGGAGGATCTCGGACGCCCCACGGCGCTGGAAGTCGCGCGCGTCCTCGTGGTTTACCTGAAGCGTGCGGGCGGCCAGTCGCAATACAGTGCGCTGCTGGCGTCCCAGGCGGAATCCGGCGGTGATGTCTTCGACGATCTGGAACGCTGGATCGCCGAGAATCTCCAAGAGGATCTCAGTGCCGGGGCCCTGGCCGAGCGGGTACACATGAGCTCGCGCAACTTCGCCCGGCTCTATTCGCAAAAGCGGAATACGACGCCTGCCAAAGCAGTAGAGGCGATCCGCATCGACACCGCCAGACGCCTGCTGGAAGAGTCCGATCAGCGGATCGGACAGATCGCGGATAGCTGCGGATTCAGGAACGAGGAACATTTTCGTTCCGCGTTCGTCAGGAACCTGGGCATTCCCCCGCGCGAATACAGAAAGCGTTTTGCACCGCCGTAAGCTGTCGTTTTCGTCAGTCGACGGCTGGTCCCAGTGGCCTGCTATGGCGTAGTCCATCGCCCATGATGCACTGACCGGTGACGAATCGGGAAGCATCGGGCAAGAGGCAGTGCACCACGCCAGCAACGTCCCGTGGCGTTCCAAGGCGCTTTACAAAGAGTTCTAACGCGGCGTCGGCCTATTCCGGGGAATTACCAGCCGGAATTACCAGGTAGCGAATCGCCGGTTTTTTGCTCTGATCCCGAATATCATGACCCCGAGTACCAGTTGGCTCACGAGTTTCTACTTTGGTCCCGATCACTACAGGTATCAGGGTCTCTGCACATAAGACCACACGGACGAGATCGCCACCGAGCCCTCGCCTACCGATGAGGCGACCCGCTTGACCGATCCGGCACGCACATCGCCCACGGCGAAGATCCCCGGGCACGAGGTCGCGTACGGGGATGGGGCGCCCGCGTCGGCGCCCGTCAGCACGAAACCCTTGTCGTCGAGGTTCACGAGGTCGGAGAGCCAGCCGGTATTGGGCGCGGCGCCGATCATCACGAACACGGCCCGCGTCGATAGCTTCCGCTCGGCACCCGCCTTCCGGTCGCGTAGAGTTACCGCTTCGAGCGCGTCGTTACCGTGGAGCGCGCCCAGCTCGGTGTGGTAGTGGATGGTAATCGCGGGATCGCTCTGGAGTCGCTCCACCAGATACGACGACATCGACGCAGCCAGGGAGTCGCTGCGGACCAGCATGTGTACGTGCCGCGCGGCTCGGCACAGAAACATCGCTGCCTGTCCGGCCGAATTTCCGCCGCCGATCACCACGACCTCGGTATCGCGGGCGTAGCGGGCTTCCACATCGGTCGCCGCGTAGTAGATCCCGGCACCCTCGAAATGCTCGAGACGATCGACATTCAAGCGCCGATACTGCACGCCGGTGGCGACGACCACCGCACGCGCCGTGACCCGCGTGTCGTCGTCGAGCGTGAGCGCGAAATCATTCGCTTCGGCGGACAGCCCGCAGACCCGGTGCGGCATAGCGAAGCGCGTGCCGAATTTGCGCGCCTGGATCTCGCCGCGCCAGCACAAGTCCGCGCCGGAGATCCCGGTGGGAAACCCCATGTAGTTCTCGATCCGGCTCGAGGTACCCGCCTGTCCGCCGATCGCGAGATCCTCGATGACGAGGGCGCACAGCCCTTCGGCGCCGGCATAGACTGCAGCGGCGATCCCGGCGGGGCCACCACCGACGATCGCCACGTCAAACGCGGCGCGCTCCCCGACAGGAAGACGCAGCCCCATTCGATCGGCGAGCGACGCGGGGGTTGGCGCGGCCAATACCTCGTTGGTACCGATGATCACATGGGGATAGGGTATCGAGCCATCGAAGTCACAGACGTCGAGCACCGCACGCGCCTCGTCGGAGTCAGGATCGTGTCGCCGCACCGGCAGGCGGTTGCGCGCCGCGAAGGCGACGAGATCGCGGACACGGCGATCGTCCTCACGCCCGACGATCGTGATGCCCGATGCCTCGCGCTCGAGGTGGTGGCGGCGGCGGGCAGCGAGCACGGACACGATGATGTCCGACATCTCCGGGGTAATCGCCATCAGGTCCAGCAACTGCTGTCGGGGAACCGCGATCACGCGGGACGATCGGATGGCGCGGACGGCCAGCGGACTGCGGCTGCCGGACAGCAGCCCAATATCGCCGAGGAACTGGGTGGGCCCGATGGTCGCCTCAAACAAGGACTCGTCGCTCACCGGATCGAATGCCTCAAACTCGCCCTCCTCGACGTAATACAGATGACTTTGCGGAGCGCCTGCCGAGAGCAAAACATGGCCAGGTTCCACGATGCGTATCTCGCCGGCATCGCGCAAACGCGTGACATGTTCTGCAGACAAAGGGCGCCTCACCATCGTGCGCAGATTCTCGGCCAAGCTTTCCATCGATGATCCCCTCCAACTAGCTCCGCGGGTCGTGGGCCGCCAGCATAACAAGACGTCCGGATTTCCGCTCAAAGGGCGAGTGTCATGGGCTATTCCGAGGACAGTAACCGAAACTCTCGGCCGCGCTTGACCATAGCCATTCCTCAGGTGATTCACAAAGACCGGTTTGAACCGGATTCTGCTTGGCGTACGGGATTGCCGCCTGCAGGTGGGATTCGTCCATGACGAACGAGTAAAACCGCTTCTGCCAAAGATGACCACGACAGTCTTCGCGGAAATTCACGCGTCGAGTGTACTGCCGATGGGCATCCGCCAGAACCGCTCGCAGGCCGTCCTCGTGGCTCGGGACCATCACGAAGTGCACATGATTGGACATCAGGCAGTAGGCCAGCACTCGCGTGTCAGCGCTCCTGCAGGCGGCATGGATCAAGGAGAGATATATCGACCAGTCGTCATTCGCGAGGAACACGGCCTGCCGCCGATTCCTCCTCTGCGTGACATGATGTGGATAACCAGACACAACGATGCGCGCCATCCTCGGCATGTCCCTCTCCTTCCCTGGCTCAGTCTTCTGATTAGACTGACCTGATACTCTATCAGATCTCTTCTTCAGCCTTCCGGAATTTCAGTCACTGTCCCTGGAATTGACCGCGGCTCCCGAAACCCGATCCTTCATCGAGGGGCTGCATGCGCTCAAGCGCATGGCCACGCCGGAAGAGATCGCGCACTCGATCCTCCACCTTTCGTCGGACGCATCCCGATTCATGACCGGTACCGCACATCTCGTGGATGGCGGCGTTTCCATCACGCGAACCTGACGCAGTCACCGCCGGGGCGATTCAACGCGCCCCGGCAAACTCCAGTCCCGTGCACTACGCGCTGGTTGCGCGGCGCAGTTCGGACACATCTCCGGCCGGCGATACACCGAACTGCCGGGCGTATTCGCGGCTGAACTGCGACGGGCTCTCGTAGCCGACGGCATACGCCACCTCGGCCACGTTGCCGGAGTTGCCGAGCAGGCGCCTGCGTGCCTCGTGCAGCCGCATTGTCTTGTGATACTGCAACGGGCTCATCGCGGTCACGGTCCGGAAATGGCGATACAGGGAAGAAGGACTCATCCCCGCGATTCCGGCGAGGGTTTCGATGCGCAATCGTTCCGTACAGTGTTCGCGAATCCAGTGAATGACCCGGCGGATCCTGGCGAAGCGGCTGTCGGCCGTGCCGGATATCTGGCGCAGCATGCCGCCCTGGGGTCCCTGGATGAGACGATAGACGATCTCGCGCACGATCAGCGGCTCGAGCACGGGAATGTCGTCCGGCGCATCCAGCAGCCGAATCATTCGCAGCA
>CAYZHJ010000050.1:0-19670 GCA_964478305.1 uncultured Ectothiorhodospiraceae bacterium | reverse complement strand
GCCCAACAGCGAAACCGAACGCCCGTGTTGGGCCTCCTTCGTCGGCCCAACCTACAACGCCACAAGAAAGTGCCTCGCCCTGCGTAGCAGGGCGAAACCCGTGGCACGGCGGTTATGCGACGAAGAGGCCCATTCCGGCACGGCAACCGAATCGCCAACCGGCAAACCCACCCCGAATCAATCATTCCACCTCGTATACCGCCACGATCGGCCAATGATCCGAAGGCGATACATCGTCGTGAAAGCAATGCGGCGAATGCGCCGCCAGTGGCCGTACCGGCCCGGTGGCGAGGATCCAGTCGTAGCAGGCGTTGTAGCGGAAGTCGTCGGGTGCCTTGCCGGCGGTGGGGACGGCCGGGAAGGTCGGTGGCGGCTGCAGGCCGAGGGCGGAGAAGCAGGAGACGTAGCCCGCCCGGTGCAGCAGGCGACCGGGCTGGACGGCCTCGTTGAGATCGCCGGCGAGCCAGGCCGGTTCGTCCGGGCGGCGGATTCGCGTCAGCGCGTCGATGATCGCCCGGGTCTGCCGCAGTCGCTGGGCCTGGGCGCGGCCCGTTTCGTCGTCGGGGAAATCGGGCGTCAGGTGAACGGTGGCGAACAGCAGTGTGGCGTCGTCATCGGCCCGGCGCAGGCGTGCCCAGAACAGGCGCCGTGCCGGCTCGTGGCTGCCGTACTCCTCGGCCCCGTGCTCGACGCGGGCGAACAGTGCGCGGTTCCACCAGAGATTGCTCTCGGTCGCCCAGCCCGGGAATTCGTCGACCACCCGGTCGTGCCCGTCGAGCACTTCGTCGATGCAGTCGCGGGTCGGTTCGCGCAGTTCCTGCACCGCCAGCAGGTCCGGCGAGAATCGCTGCAGGAATTGCCGCAGTGCGGGCTCGCGTTCGGTCCAACGCTCCACGTTCCACAGATTGTACGTGCACAGGGAAGGACGCAGCGGCATCAGGGTAGCAGCACGGTGGCGCCGCGGGTCTCGCGCTGTTCCAGCGCCGTGTGGGCCCGGCCGGCCTCGGCCAGCGGGAAGGTCTGTCCGATCTCGATCCGTACCGCGCCGCGGGAAACCACGTCGAACACTTCGCCGGCACACTGCAGTAGTTCGGCCCGGCTGGAGACATAGTGAAACAGCGACGGCCGCGTCAGGGTGAGCGAGCCTTTCTGCGCCAGCAGGCCGATGTTGAAGGGCTCGATCGCGCCCGAGGACTGGCCGAAGCTGACCATGTGGCCGCGCGGCTGCAGGCAGTCGAGCGAGCGCATGAAGGTGTCCTGTCCGACCGAATCGTAGACCACGGGTACGCCCTTGCCGTCGGTGAGTTCGCGCACACGCTCGAGGAAGTCCTCCTCGGTGTAGACGATCGGATGATCGCAGCCGTGTTCGCGCGCCAGCTCCGCCTTCTCGCGCGAGCCGACCGTGCCGATGACGGTGGCGCCGATGTGCTTCGCCCACTGGCAGGCGATCAGGCCGACCCCGCCGGCGGCAGCATGGAGGAGGATGGTATCGCCGGGTTGGACGGCATGGGTCTGTCGCAGCAGGTACTGTGCCGTCATGCCCTTGAGCATCAGCGCGGCCGCGGTCTGGTCCTCGATCGCGTCGGGCAGGGGGACGGCGTCCGCCGCGGGCATGATGCGGACTTCGGAGTAGCTGCCCAGCGGCGCGGTGGCGTAGGCGATCCGGTCGCCGGTCCGGAAATCGCCGACGTCCGGTCCCACCGCCTCGACCACGCCGGCGCCCTCCTTGCCGAGCACGCAGGGCAGCTCCGGCACGGGATACAGTCCGGTCCGGAAATAGACGTCGATGTAGTTCAGGCCGGCGGCCGTGTGCCGCACCTTCAGTTCGCCCGGCCCGGGATCGCCGACATCGACGGCCTCCCAGCGCAGTACCTCGGGGCCACCGTGTTCGTGAATCCGGATGGCGTGGGTCATGAGCGGGAACTCCCTTGAAAGTGACCGCCAAGTCTTGGGGCGAACCCGCATGCCGTCAAGCCGCTTGTCGTTCCATCTGCAATCGATCTCAAGAACATGGCTTAACCGGTTGATTTCTTGATTTGCCGGGCGGGGCCTGCCAAGCTTGTGCCACCACGCGTCGCGGCCGATTGCGGCGTCGGTGGCGAATCCAGGACCGGGAGGGAAGGCAGCCCATGAGGAAACGAACCGTTCTGGCCGCGGCGTTGCTGGCGGCGCCCGGACTCGCGTGGGCCGAGCCGCCGAATCTGTACTGGGGCGTGTCCGTCGGCGACTACAAGGTGGATCAGCGCGAAGTAGGTGCCGGTACCGAGGGTGCGACCGATCTCGGATTCCGGCTCGGTTACGAGTTCGGCAAGTTTCTCGGTATCGAGGGGCGTGCGGGACTCGACAGCGGCGGTGTCGGCGGGAACTCGGATGCCGATTATGTCGGCCTGTTCGGCCGCTTCAATCTGCCGTTCGAGAAGACCAACGTCTATCTGCTGCTGGGCGCATCCGAGGTCCGGGTCGATGGCGACTCGGTCGACGACGACGAGTACGACCCCATCGCCGGCGGCATCGGCATCGAACTCTACGGTTCCGAGCGCGCGGCGGTGACCCTCGAGTACATGAGCTATTCCGACGATTCCTATTCGGGGCTCGGTATCGGCTTCAAGTACCACTTCAACATGCCGTCATTCCGCTGACGGGCCGGGCACTCCGGCACAGGAACGGGAAAGCCCGCGTGACGATGGTCACGCGGGCTTTTTTCGTCGTGACGCGATGTCGCCTCAGCGATGAATCTTCTCCACCTTCAGCTTCCAGCCGAGGAACATCGCGATCGGTCCGGCGGCGAAGCTCAGCAGCGCCCCGAGCTTCAGCATGTCGCCGGTATCGGCCGGTATGCCCTTGACCTGGATCGCCACGGCCGTGACGAACAGGGCCACGGTGAAGCCGACACCGGCAACGCAGCCCAGCACGACCATCTGCGGCAGGACCATGGGTTTCGGCAGCTCGAGCTTGAGGAAGCGCTGACCCGCCCAGGAAAAGCCGAAGATGCCCACCGTCTTGCCGACCACCAGGGCGAGGAATATCGCCCAGGTGGCGGCCCCGGAGAACGACTCGGCGGTCAGGGCGACACCGGCGTTGGCGAAGCCGAAGAAGAACAGGCCGACGTCGACGATCGGTTTGAAGAAGTGCTCGAACTCGTTCATCGAATCGTGCTCGTCGGGTTCGTCGATGAACAGGCCGGCATCGCGCTCGGCGTGCGGCATGAACGGGATGATCGGCACCAGCGCCAGGGCGGCGTGGACGCCCGTGTTGTGCAGGCCGAACCAGCTCAGCGTGCCGCCGATCAGGAGATAGGGCCAGAAGCTCTTGACCCCGAAGCGCCGCATCGCCTCGCAGACCACCAGTGCCAGCGCCAGCAGGATGAGCCATTCCGGATGCACCTCGGGAGTGTAGTAGAAGGCGATGATCAGCATGCCGATCAGGTCGTCGATCACCGCCAGGACCAGCAGGAACACCACCGCGGGATGGGCGCGGCCGAATATCAGGCCGGCGAACAGCCAGCAGTAGGCGATGTCGGTGGCGGTCGGGATGGCCCAGCCGCCGGTTATGACGACATCGTCCACACCCGTCGCCAGACAGATGACGATGAACAGGGCGACCGGCCCGACCACGCCGCCCAGGGTGGCGATCACCGGCAGGGCCGCCTTGCGCATGCTCGACAGCGAGCCGCCCGGCAGGAAGCTCTCGGCCACCTCCTTGCCGGCCAGGCCGAAGAACAGCACCATGAACATGTCGTTCACGATGAAGTGCAGGTTGAGCTGCTGGTTGCCGTGGGTCAGCAGGTCGGCCAGCCAGTGCCCCTTCTCGAAGATGGGGGTGTCCACCAGGTGGTGGTAGCCGTGGGTATCGAAGTTGGCCCAGATCAGGGCGATCGCGGTGCCGGCGAGGAGGAACGCCGAGAATTCCTGCAGTAGCTGGAAACCGCTTTTCCCGGAGTTCGCGCCGTTGTTCTGGTTCGCCATCGCGGTTCGGTCCTCGTTGTGGACATGACGCGGCGGGGAGGATTACCGGAAGTGGCCGAAGCGGGCGGGGTCGGTGGAGAATGCCGGCCCCACGGTCGAGGAAGCGGTCGCGATCCGGTTCGATGCCTCCGGGCCGGTCACTGCCTTGCTGTCGTCTTGTTCCGGAGTCGGTCAGCGCCGCCGGCCGCCCCCACCGGCGAACTGGTACGGAGTGTCGCAGAAGGCCTGTATGGACTCAAGAAATCGGCCGGCGGAGGCGAATCGCGGGGTGAACCCGCCACAGAGAGGAGGACAGCCGAATGATCGAATTCGAGGATTTCGAGCGGGTCGAGATGGCGACCGGCACTATCACCGATGCACGGGTAAACGACAAGGCACGCATGCCGGCCTATGTTCTCACCATTGATTTCGGGCCCGATCACGGTGAACGGACCAGCTCGGCACGGATCACCCGCAACTACCGGCCGGAGGACCTGGTCGGGCGCCAGGTGGTGGCGGTGATGAACTTCCCGCCCAAGCGTATCGCTGGTGTCAAATCCGAAGTACTGGTCCTGGGCGCGATGTCGCCGGAGCACGATGTCGTGCTGCTGGAGCCGACCTTCCCGGTCGAGAACGGAGTGCGGATCGGGTGAGGGGCGGCCAGCTACCAGGAGTCAGGTTCTTGTGCCGACCTGCAGTGGCTGGTTGTATCCGGCTGTGGCGATGGTGATGAACCAGTACATCAACGCAACCGGCAGCCCGCCGATGCCGGAGACGGATTCAGGAATCCTCGCGAGCAACCGGGGATGTCTCGCCGTCGCCTTCACCAGTCGCGGTGTTTCCTGCGTCGAACGTGCTCCAGCCGCGGTCGCGCTGCGTCGGTGGCAAACCTTTGCCATCCTGCATGTATTCGTGAATATGGGCCTTGGCCACGAAGTGAGCCGTGACCGGCGCGGTCAGGAACAGGAATGCAAGGACCAGGATCTCGTGCACCGAGAGCCTGCCCTCGGCAAGGATGAAGTTGAAACTCGATGCCATGAGGATGGTGCCGATACCCAGGGTCGTGGCTTTGGTTGGTGCATGCAGGCGGGCCATGAGCTCGCGCAGCTTGATCAGTCCGGCGGAACCCACCAGCAGAAAGACGCTGCCGACGATGATGAGAATGGTGACTACGATTTCTATTAGTGGTTCCATTTCCATCACCACATCTATTCGATGATATCGCCGCGCAGGCGGAAACGGCAGAACGCGACGGTCGCGACAAAGCCGAACATCGCCAGCAGCAGGGCGGCTTCGAAGTACATGGCCGTGTTCTGCTGTATGCCGTAGAACACGATCAGCGCGATCACGTTGATGACCATGGTGTCCAGCGCGAGCACGCGGTCCATGATTGTCGGACCCTTCACGAGGCGCAAGAGATTGAACACCAGTGCCAGTGAGGCCGCGAGATAGCCGAATACCAGGGCGTTGGCAATCATGGCAGGATCTCCTTGATGCGCCGCTCGTAACGAGTCTTGATCTCATTGACCTGCGCGATCGCATCCGGCGCATCGAGACAATGGACCAGCAGGCTCTTGCCGTCCGCGGACACATCGCTGGTCACCGTGCCGGGTGTCAGGGTGATCGTGGCCGACAGCAGGGTGATCGCTTCCGGGCTCTCGAGTTCGATGGGAACGGTGATCCATCGGGAGTTCAGGCGCTCGGCCGGGCGGAAGGCGATCAGCCAGGCCACCTGCATGTTCGCCACGACAACATCCCAGGCCAGCAGGAAGAGATAGGTGATCGCCTTGCCGTAGGCACGAACCGGTGGCCGGTCCGGCCAGAAATGGCTGGTGACGATGGGTATGATCACCCCCAGCACCGCGCCTACCACAAGTCCACCCGCGCTGAAATCATTCAGCAGCGCCATCCACAGGACAACCAGCACGAGCGACAGCAGCGGGTGTGGCAGCCAGCGCTGGAGAAAGCTGCGATTGTCCGTGTTCCCGGCCATCAGTGTGCTCCCGCGGGCGGTACCGTGTTGGCCGTCATGACGGCATCGATGTACTCCGCCGGCATGAACAACTGTTGTGCCACGGTATCAAGGTACACCGTGATCGGGCCGGCGAATACCGTCAGCAACACCATCGCCCCGAGCAGCGTCCCGACGGCGACGAAGGGCAGATGCGGTGCCGGCTGTCCTCGGGGTTCGAGGTATCCCTCCACGGCGGCGCTTTTCCAGAACAGCGTTGTGCCGCCGCGCGCGAAGCCGATGATGGCGAGTAGCGAGCTCCCGAGGATTCCGCCCCAGATCCAGGCGGCATGCGCCGATTCCCGTGCGCCGTCCAGCACCAGCAGCTTGCCCACGAAACCGGACAGCGGCGGCAATCCCGTCATCGCCATGCCGCCGAGCAGGAACAGGGCGCTGATGAAACCGCACTGGGCGAACTGCGGGGCCGTGGTAAGGCGGTCGCCGAACTCCGGCCGACGCTCCCGGACGAGATCGACGATGAGGAACAGCGCGCCCGCGGCAAGGGTGGAATGCAGCAGGTAATAGAGTGCGGCGGAAATGGCCTGGGGGGTGAACAGCGCCACCGAAACCAGCAGCGTGCCCATGGAGCCGATCACGGCAAAGCCGACCATTTGCCCCAGCCGGCGGGAGGCGAGCACGCCGGCCATGCCGCCGACCAGCGTGACCAGCGCCAGCGGCAGCAGCCAGGGTCCGGCCAGGCCCGCGCTGGCGCCGGCGCCGGCGCCGAAGATCAGGGTGAATACGCGGATGATGGCGTAGGCACCCACCTTGGTCATGATCGCGAACAGCGCCGCGACCGGTGCCGGTGCATTGGCGTAGGTGCCGGGCAGCCAGAAGTGTAGCGGGACCAGCGCGGCCTTGACGGCGAACACGAGCAACAGCAGCAGGCCGCCGACCTCGACCAGGGCCCGGTCGTCCGCGGACACGCGCCCGAGCTCGAGGGACAGGTGTGCCATGTTGAGCGTGCCGGTGACGCTGTAGATGAGCCCGACTGCCACCAGGAATACGCTGGAGCCGACCAGGTTGATGGCCACGTATTGCACGCCCGCCTTCATCCGGGCCGCGCCGCCGGCGTGCACCATCAGGCCGTACGAGGCGATCAGCAACACTTCGAAGAAGACGAACAGGTTGAACAGGTCGCCGGTGAGAAAGGCGCCGTTGATGCCCATCAACTGGAGCTGGAACAGGGGGTGAAAATGACGCCCCGCCCGGTCCCAGCCATTGATCGCGTAGAGCACGACCGCCAGGCCGAGCAGGGCGGTCAGCACCAGCAGCATCGCCGACAGGCGATCGAGGACCAGCACGATGCCGAAGGGTGCGAGCCAGTTGCCGAGGTTGTAGGTCTGCACCGGCTCGGCGGCGGTCGTGCCCATGAGGGCGCCACCGAGCAACAGCAGGAGAACGGTGGTTGCCACGGAGAAGACGCGGCACAGGACGATGTCGTGCCGTACCGTCAGCGCGATCAGCGGCGCGACCATCGCGGGCAGCAGGATGGGCAGGATGATCCAGTGATTCATGTGCCACTGTCTCCCCTGTCACCGTCGCCGTCGGCCAGGTCGACATGGTCACTGTCGGATTCGATGTAGGCGCGCAGCGCCATGACCACGATGACCGCGGTCATGCCGAAGGAGATCACGATGGCCGTCAGCACCAGTGCCTGCGGCAGCGGGTCGGTGTACTCGGTCACCCCTTTCTGGAGCACCGGGGCCTTGTCAACCGCGAGGCGCCCGGTGATGAACAGAAACAGGTTGATCGCGTAGGTGAGCAGGGTGAGGCCGAGCACGACCGGGAAGGTGCGGGCGCGGAGCACCAGATAGAGGCCCGCGGCCGTGATCACGCCGATGGTGCTGGCCACCAGGAATTCCATGTCAGTCGTCTCCCCGGCTGGATTGGTCACGGGTCGGCAGGAAATCCATGGGTTGCTCGTTGATCGGGGAATGACTGGCCCAGCGGCCGAGATCGGACAGATGGGCCAGTGCCAGCATGACGCTGCCGACGACGGTCAGGAAAACCCCGATGTCGAAGCCGAGTGCGCTGGCGAGCTCGAACTTGCCCACCACCGGCAGATGGAAGTAATCGTACGTGCTCGTCAGGAATGGATAGCCCATGATCATCGCACCGATGCCGGTCGTGGCCGCGATCAACACGCCACCGCCGATCAGTGCGTGGTACTTGATGGTCATGCGCCGGGCGGCCCAGCCGAATCCGCTGGCCATGTACTGCATTACCAGGGCGATCGCCACGACCAGGCCGGCGATGAAACCCCCGCCCGGACTGTTGTGACCGCGCAGGAAGATGTAGACCCCGACGATGAGCACCAGCGGCAGCATCACGCGGGCGATGACGACCATGAGTATCGGATGGCGATCCGCCGACTTGCGCACATCCACCGGCCACGACCCGAGTTTTTCGTGGATCTCGCCCTCCATCATGCCCTTCAGGAGGGCATAGATCGCCAGTCCGGCGATACCCAGCACGATGATCTCGCCGAAGGTGTCGAAGCCGCGGAAGTCCACCAGGATGACGTTGACGACGTTGTCGCCGCCCCCCAGGTGGTGTGAATTCTCCAGGTAGTAGCTGGACAGGCTGCTGAAATCGCGCGTCATGACCGCCCAGGCGAGGCCGCCGACGCCGAGGCCGGCCAGGCCGGCAAGAACGGCATCGCGACCGCGCCGCAGCGGGCTGCTCTCCCGGGGCGTCTCCTTGGGCAGGAAATACAGGGCCAGCAGGATGAGAATGGTGGTGACGACCTCGACCGAGATCTGTGTCATGGCGAGGTCGGGGGCCGAGAAGTAGACAAAGGTGATCGCGACGATCAGTCCCACGACACCGACCAGGAGCACCGCGAACAGGCGCTGGCGCTGGAACGCGACGATCAGTCCGCAGGCGGCCAGGAGGATCAGCCAGAGAACCCCGGCCACGGGGATGACCGGCAGGAGTTCGCGATCGCCGGGCCCATGGCTGGCGGTCAGGAAGCCGCTGAAACCGGCGACCACGGCGGCGCCGATCATGAAGGCGAGGTAGCGCTGCAGAGAGCCGTTGTGAAGGGCGAGCACCGTGGACCGGCACAGCCGGACGGCACCGGCGATGACCGCATCGAACATGGCCTTCGCTTCCGGATGGGGTCCCACTTGCCACCAGCGCCGCACGGTGGGGTAGCGCCACATGGCGATCAGGCCGCCGCCGACCGCGATCACCGACATCAGCAGGGCCGGAGTGAAGCCGTGCCAGAGCTTGATGTGGAATTCCGGCACCGGTCCCTGGATGACCGCGGAGGCGGTCCTGCGTACCAGGTCGCCGGCGAACGTCTCGGGGAAAAGACCGATGAGCACGACCAGGACGACCAGCAGCGCGGGCGGCAGCCAGAGGCCGGCAGGGGGGTCGTGCGGGTGACTCGGGTAGTCGTCGCGCTGCGGGCCGAAGAAGCCGTGCACGATGTAGCGGAACGAGTACGCCACCGAGAACAGGGCGCCCACCGTCGCCAGCACCGGCAGGATCCAGCCCTGTCCCGCCCAGGCCGTGTGACTGATCTCGTGGAGCATCATCTCCTTCGACAGGAATCCGTTGAGCAGCGGGATGCCCGCCATCGAGGCAGCCGAGATCATCACCAGGGTGGCGGTGATGGGCATCAGCAACAGCAGGCCGCCGAGTTTTCGAAGGTCACGCGTGCCCGTCTCGTGGTCGATGATTCCGGCGTTGAGGAACAGCGCGGCCTTGAAGGTGGCATGGTTGATGATGTGGAACACGGCGGCCACCGCGGCCATCGGCGTGGCGAGCCCGAGCAGCATGGTCATCATGCCGAGGTGGCTGACCGTCGAGAACGCCAGCAGGCCCTTGAGATCGTCCTTGAACAGGGCGATCCAGGCGCCGACGATCATGGTCACCAGGCCGGTGGTCGCGACCAGGTAGAACCAGATGTCGGGTCCGGAAAGCACCGGCCACAGGCGGGCCAGGAGGAAGACACCGGCCTTCACCATCGTCGCCGAGTGCAGGTACGCCGAGACCGGCGTGGGCGCGGCCATGGCGTGCGGCAGCCAGAAATGGAACGGGAACTGCGCGCTCTTGGTGAAACAGCCGACGAGGATCAGCAGCAGGGCCGGCACGTAGAGCGGTGATTCCCGGATCTCGTCGCCGTGCTGCAGGATCACCGTCAGGTCGTAGGAGCCGACGATGTGGCCGAGGATCAGCATCCCCGCGATCAGGGCGAGGCCGCCCGAGCCGGTGACGACCAGGGCCATGCGCGCGCCCTGGCGGCCCTCCGGCAGATGGCGCCAGTAGCCGATCAGGAGGAACGAGGTCAGGCTCGTCAGCTCCCAGAAGATCAGCAGCAGCAGGACATTGTCGGAGAGCACGATCCCGACCATCGCGCCCTGGAACAGGAGCAGATAGGTGTAGAAATTGCCCATCGGGTCCTGCTCGGCCAGGTAGAACCGGGCGTAGATGATGATCAGCAGGCCGATGCCCAGTATCAGTCCGGCGAACAGCAGGCCGAGGCCGTCGAGGAAGAAATTGACGTGGAGCCCGAGGCCAGGCAGCCATTCCCAGCCCGCCTCGATCACCTGGCCGCTCATCACGGCGGGGACGTGCGTGAGCAGCAGGCCGAAGGCCAGCAGAGTGACCCAGGCGGCGGAGAGGGCGCAGGCCGCGCGCCCGGAATGGATCATCAGCGCCGGCAGTATGGCACCGAGAAAGGGGAGAAGTACGATCAGGGCCAGGGTCATGCGGATCGCGTCCCCTGTCAGATACCGGGTTCAGATCGCGCCGATCCGCATCCACAACCGCATGCCGGCGAGGCCGTCATGGTTCCGGGATTGACCAACTCCGGGCAAGGGGCGAATCGTTTCACCGAAGGGAGGCAGATGATGTACTCCCGGATTGTTATGATTTTCGCGCAGTATCCTTTCTGATATCGGGAGGGTCAAGAGCGTGCAGTGGTGGCGGACACGGGTCGCAGTGATCGGCACACTCGTGTGGCAGTTGCCCCTTGCGCCTCGGGATTCGGGGCGCCGCGTCGGAAACGCGCCGGGCCGATGACCGGCCCCGGCGGTCCGGCGAACGACGACAAAGGGGGCGACCGTGTCGCTCCCGTGGCGCAAGCCAAAGTGCAACCACCAGTATCACTCCGTATAGTATCGCGGCCTCGCGGACACTGCACGGGATAGTCCATGGAAACCAGCCAGTACCGATCATTGCGCAAGCGGGCAGGAGACTGGATCGAGAGTTCACGCATTCAGAACGTGATCATCGGCCTGATCGTCTTCAACGCCATAACGCTCGGACTCGAAACCTCGGCCACCGTGCGCGATTGGTCCGGGGGACCGCTGGCGATCGCGGAGCGGATCGTCCTGTCCATCTTCGTCATCGAGATCCTGATCAAGCTGTACGCATACGGCTTCCGGTTCTTCCGCAGCGGCTGGAACGTTTTCGATTTCCTCATCGTGGGGATTTCCCTGGTGCCGGCCAGCGGGCCCTTCACCATTCTCCGGGCCCTGCGCATCCTTCGGATCCTGCGCCTGCTGACCAAGATTGAACGCCTGCGACATATAGTTGAATCCCTGCTTCGGGCAATCCCGAGTATCGGCTGGATCGCCTTCCTGCTGGGTATGGTGTTCTACATATTTGCCGTCATGGGGACCAAGCTCTTCGGCGAAGCCTTCCCTGACAATTTCGGGCATCTCGGCCTGACGCTTTATTCCCTGTTCCAGGTCATGACCCTGGAAAGCTGGTCCGAGGAAATCTCTCGTCCGGTCATGGAAACCTATCCGTTTGCCTGGTTGTATTTCATCACCTTCATCCTGATCACGGCCTTCACTGTTCTCAACCTGTTCATCGGTATCATTGTCAACACGATGCAGGAAATGCACTACGAAGAAGAGGCACGTGAGCGCCAGGCAATCGAGGATCGCGCCCACGACGAGCGCGAGGAAATACTCAGGCTCATGCGCGAACTGAATGAGAAGGTGGACCGCCTCACTCGGCAGCCGGACTGATTGATCGGCCGGATGACGCGGGGAACTTGCAGAGTCACCGGATGTACATGGTGGTTCGGCACAACATGCACAGTCCGGTCATCGTGGTTCCACGGGTGGCGGGGTCAGGTTGAGGTGCCCCTGTCACATTGTCGTAATGCGGGCTAGCCTAGAATGATGACATCGGGATGACGACCGGATGACGAACATGCAGGCAACGATACTGCTGGTGGAAGACGAGGCCGAGGTGCGTGAGATGGTCAGCCGCGTGCTGTCGCGCGAGGGCTTCGACATGCTCACCGCTGCCGATGCGCCGGAGGGCAGACTGCGGATCTCGGAGAAGGTCCCGGACCTCATGCTGGTCGACTGGATGCTGCCGAGCACCAGCGGCATCGAGTTCGTGCGCCAGTGCAAGCGCGACGAGCTGACGGCCGAGGTGCCGGTGATCATGCTGACCGCGCGTACCGAGGAGAACGACCGGGTCCACGGCCTCGAATCCGGCGCCGACGATTACGTCACCAAGCCGTTCTCGCCGCGGGAGCTGGCCGCCAGGATTCGCGCGGTGCTGCGCCGGACCTCCGGCCAGGATGCCCAGGGCACCCTGACCGCCGGCAAGCTGTCTCTCAGTACCGTGTCCCACCGTGTCTACGTGGACGACACGCCGGTCGACATCGGTCCCACCGAATTCCGCCTGCTGCGGTTCTTCATGGGGCATCCCGAGCGCGTCTACAGCCGGGCCCAGCTGCTCGACCACGTCTGGAGCCGCGAGGTCTTCGTCGAGGAGCGCACCGTCGACGTGCACGTCCTGCGCCTGCGCAAGCTGCTCAGGCCGTACGGCCTGGAGGGTGCCGTTCAGACCGTGCGCGGGGTAGGCTATCGTTTCTCCGTGGACTGAACGGGGCCGGCGGGTCCGGCGGTCGACGTACCGGGGAGCGTGATGCTGCTGTCGGATGCCTGGAGGATCGAGGTCTGGCGCCTGGTGGGCACGCTGCTGGCCTCGCTGCTGGCGGCCCTGCTGACCGGCCACTGGGCCCTGTCATTGCTCGGCGGGCTGGTGCTCTACGTGCTCTGGCACCTGCGCCAGATGTACCTGGTCGAGCGCTGGCTGATGAGCGGCGGCTCGCTGGCACAGGCGCCGGATTCCAGCGGCATCTGGGACCAGCTCGTCCACCACATCTATCGCCTGCAGCAGCACAACCGTCGCCGCAAGAAGCGCCTGACCTCCATCCTCAACCGCTTTCATCGCTCGACCGAGGCCATGCCCGACGCCGCCGTCGTGCTCGGCGAGTCCAACGAGATCGAGTGGTCCAACCGGGCCGCCCGGACGCTGCTCGGCATCCGCAATCCGCAGGATCACGGCCAGCGCATCAACAATCTGCTGCGTGATCCGCACATCAACGAATACCTGAGGCGCGGCGATTTCAGCGAGGCCATCGACGTGACCTCGCCGCTCGACGAGGACATCGAGCTCAATCTCCGGGTCATACCCTACGGCGACGGCCAGCATCTGCTGATGGCGCGCGATACCAGCACGCTGCGGCGGCTCGAGGCGGTGCGGCGCGATTTCGTCGCCAACGTGAGTCACGAGCTACGCACCCCGCTGACCGTGATCACCGGCTATGTCGAATCGTTCGGTGACGAGGACGTGCCGCAGCATGTGCGCGAGGGGCTGGATGCGATCGAGCGGCAATCGAAGCGCATGCTGTCGATCGTGCAGGATCTGCTGATGCTGTCGCGACTGGAACTGGAGCCGGTGGATCCGAAGGCCGCCGAGATCGTGGCGGTGGCGCGCCTGCTTTCGGGACTGGTCGAGGACGCGCGGCGGGTTTCCGGCGATCAGGCGCACCGCCTGGAACTCGAGGCGGATCCGGATCTCGGGGTGCGGGGTGTGTCGGGAGAGCTCACCAGTGCCTTCGGCAACCTGATCACCAATGCCGTCCGGCACACGCCGCCCGGAACGCGGATTCACGTGAGCTGGCGGGCCGACGGCGACGGTGCCCGCCTGAGCGTCCGCGACGAGGGCCAGGGCATCGATCCGCGGCACCTGACGCGGCTGACCGAACGTTTCTATCGTGTCGATGCCGGCCGGTCGCGGGCCCGGGGCGGTACCGGTCTGGGGTTGTCCGTGGTCAAGCATGCGTTGTCACGCAACGGTAGCAGCCTGGAGATAGAGTCCGTGCCGGGACGGGGCAGCCGCTTCAGTTGTCGCTTCCCCGCGGACCGGATCGTGCGTCTCGACGAGGCGACGGCGAGCGCCCGGGCGGTGCCCTGATACCCGTGCCCGCATCCGGACGGGGCGCGCTGTCATGAAGGCGTCACAATTCCTTCATAGGCTGCGCATGGCTTCCGCGATCCGGTGTGGTCCGGACGCGGATCCGGACAGGCGATGCAATCCGACACATGGGGAAAGCAATGAAGACGACCCGCACCCTCTTGAAGCGGCTGGCACCGGCGGCACTTGTCGCCGTGGCGGCAAGTGCCGCCGTGGCCGATGACGTCCAGCGCGAGCAGATCCGTATCGTCGGTTCCAGTACCGTGTATCCCTTTTCCAGCTACGTGGCCGAGGAATTCGGAGCCACCACGGACAATGCCACTCCGGTGGTCGAGTCGACCGGCTCGGGCGGCGGCATGAAACTGTTCTGCGCCGGCAACGGCATCGATACACCGGACATCACCAATGCCTCGCGGCGCATGAAGCCGAGCGAATTCAGGAACTGTCAGGAAAACGGCGTGACGGACATCACCGAGGTGATGATCGGCTATGACGGCATCGTGATCGCGCAGAGCCGCAGGAACGACCCGATCAACTTCACGCTGGAGCAGATCACGCTGGCAGTCGCCGCCGAAGTGCCGCGGGACGGCGAGCTGGTGTCCAACCCCTATACGCACTGGAACCAGATCGACGATTCGCTGCCCGATCGGGAAATCCTGATCTACGGTCCGCCCGCCACGTCGGGCACGCGGGACGCCTTCGAGGAACTGGTCATGGAGGCCGCAACCGAAGACATGCCGGCTTACGACGGCGAGTACTCCAGTGTTCGCCAGGACGGCCTGTACGTGCCTTCCGGCGAGAACGACAACCTGATCGTGCAGAAGATCGAGCGCAATCGCGCGTCGTTCGGCGTGTTCGGCTACAGCTTCCTGGAGGAGAACCGCAACACGATCCGTGCCGCGACGGTCGGTGGCGTGGAAGCGGTGCCGGAGACGATTTCCTCCGGCGAGTATCCGGTCTCGCGCAGCATGTTCTTCTACATCAAGAACAGCCATGTCGGAAAGGTCGCCGGCCTGACCGAATACGTCGATCTGTTCATGAGCGAGAAGATGATCGGTCCGTACGGCTATCTCAAGGACCTGGGCCTGATCTCGTTGCCCGACGATCTGCGCGCCTCGGTCCGCGAGCGGGTCGCCGCCCGGGAAAGGCTCGAGCTGGCGCAGCTCGAGGACTAGCGCAGGCACGGGGACACCCGGGCGGTTCCGAGCCGGCCGCCGCGGATTCAGCGATCCGCGGCGGCCGATTCCGCGAACGCCGTGGCAGCCGGGTCATGCGGCAGGTATGATCGCGGGCCACGGCGGACGGGGCGACAGGGAAGGCCCGTACCGCCCGGGTCGCAGGGATCGCCGTTCGAGCAAGGCACCGATCCACCCATCGGCGAAGTTCCGCGGGAGATCCGGCGTACGTGGACATCGGCACGACGATCTTCATCTTTCTGGCGGGGACCGTTCCGCTCGCATGGGTTGCCTGGCATGCGGGCCGGGGATGGGCGCTGGCCGCCGAGGCAGCGGGGACGGCACCGCACTCGCGGCCGAATCAATACGGCTGGTATGTCGCCAGCTGGGTGATCCTGCCCGCCTGCGCCATCGCCGTGATGGCCGCGTTCGTGCAGCTGTTCGGCTGGGCGCAACTGCCCGAGTCGGGTGTCGTTGCGGTCGCGCTGGCGGTCGCCGCCGGCGGTCTCTGGCTCGGCCGCCGCCTGCTGCGGCCCGATCTGCGGGCACGCAATGCGCTCGACCGCCTGGTACGGAGGCTGCTGCTGGCCGCCGCGCTGATCACGATCCTCACCACCATCGGCATCATCCTGTCGATCCTGTTCGAATCGATCCGGTTCTTCCGCATCGTCAGCTTCCTCGAATTCATCACCGGTACCGAATGGGCGCCGGACTCGGCCTTCCTCCAGGGCGCCGGCCGCGGCGACGAGGCGGCGGCCGACTACAAGTTCGGGTCGGTACCACTGTTCGCCGGCACCTTCATGATCACCCTGATCGCGATGTGCGTGGCACTGCCGATCGGTCTGCTGTCGGCGATCTACATGGCGGAGTACGCCTCGAGGGGGGTGCGCGGCATCGCCAAGCCGACGCTGGAAGTCCTGGCCGGCATTCCGACCGTCGTCTACGGTTTCTTCGCCGCCCTGACCGTGGCGCCACTGGTGGTCGACATCGCCGGCTGGTTCGGGCTCGACGCCTCCTACAACAGCGCGCTGGCGGCGGGAATGGTGATGGGGGTGATGATCATTCCGTTCATCTCGTCCCTGTCCGATGACGTCATCAATTCGGTGCCGAATGCCCTGCGCGAGGGTTCCTATGCGCTCGGCACCACCCACTCAGAAACCATTCGCCAGGTGATCCTGCCGTCCGCGTTGCCGGGAATCATCTCGGCGTTCCTGCTGGCGGTCTCGCGCGCGCTCGGCGAGACCATGATCGTCGTCATGGCAGCCGGTCTGCGACCGAACCTGACGGTCAATCCGCTCGAGGACATGACCACGGTCACGGTGCGCATCGTCGATGCGCTGACCGGCGACCAGGCCTTCGACAGTCCCGAGACCCTGTCGGCCTTCGCGCTGGGACTGGTGCTGTTCGTCGTGACCCTGAGCCTCAACCTGGCCTCGGTCATCATGATCCGCCGCTTCCGCCGGAAGTACAGCTCATGAGCCGCTCGAGCGACAGCGGCCGCATCGATCCCGGCTACGGCGCGGATGCCCGGCTGCGACGGCGCTATCGCGCCGAGCGTCGATTCCGTGGTGCCTGCATCGGTGCGCTGGGCCTGGCTGTCGCCTTCCTGATCGTGTTCTTCGCCGACATGATCACGACCGGCTACAGCGCCTTCACGCAGACCGAGATACGGGCCGAGATCACCTACAACGAGGAGAGCGTCGAGATTCCCCCGCTGGCGATCAACGAGGCCGCACGGGATTTCGTCAGCCGCGGATTCCTGCGCCAGATACCGGCCGAGGTCGAGCGCAATCCGGACCTGATGGGCACCACCGAAACCCGCTGGCTGCTGGCGAAGGCCGATGTCGATCAGTACCGCAAGGGCAATCACGATGCCCTGCGCGAACGCCAGGCCGAGGCTGTCCGTGAACTGGAACGGACCGGCGATCTGCGCTTCGCCTTCAACCGCTGGCTGTTCACCAACGGGGATTCGAAGATTCCCGAGCTCGCCGGCCTGAATTCGGCCATCATCGGCTCGCTCTATGTGCTGGTGCTGACCATGGCGTTCGCGTTCCCGATCGGGGTGATGTCGGCGATCTACCTCGAGGAGTTCGCGCCGGACAACCGGTTCACCCAGGCGATCGAGATCAACATCAACAACCTGGCCGCCGTGCCCTCGATCCTGTTCGGACTGCTGGGTCTCGCGATCTTCATCAACTTCTTCGGCGTGCCGCGCTCGTCGGCCATCGCCGGCGGGCTCACGCTCGCGCTGATGACCCTGCCGGTGGTGATCATCAGTACCCGCGCCGCGTTGCGGGCGGTACCGCACTCGATCCGCGAGGGCGCCCTGGCGATGGGCGCGACCCGCTGGCAGACCGTGCGCGATCATGTCCTCCCGGTTTCGCTGCCGGGCATTCTCACCGGTACCATCATCGGCATGGCGCAGGCCATGGGCGAGACGGCGCCGCTGCTGCTGGTGGGCATGATCGCGTTCATTCCCGATGCGCCCACCAGCTTCAGCGATGCGGCGACGGTGATGCCGGCACAGATCTTCACCTGGGCGGGGATGCCGGAGGCGGCCTACGTCGAGCGCACCGCGGCGGCGATCCTGGTGCTGCTGTCGGTGCTGATCCTGCTCAATGCGACGGCCGTGTATCTGCGCCGGCGCTTCGAGCGCCGCTGGTGAGTCGTTCTGCAGGTGGTACGGACCGGGAGATCATGATGGAATCGCAGTCGCCACGTGCGATCACACGCGACGAGGTTGAAGAGATGCCCACGAGCAATGCCGGAGCAGAAGCCGCGGAACGGGATCGACGCGAGAAGCGCGCGACCAAGGGGCATGTGCGCAATCTCGACCTGTTCTACGGCGAGACCCAGGCACTGTTCGATGTCAGCCTCGATCTGGTCGAACGCGAGGTGACCGCCCTGATCGGGCCGTCCGGCTGCGGCAAGTCGAGCTTCCTGCGCTGCCTCAATCGCATGAACGACCTGATCCCGTCGGTCCGTGTCAGCGGCGAGGTCGTCATCGACGGACAGGACATCTACGACCGCTCGGTGGACGTGGTCCAGCTCCGGGCCCGCATCGGCATGGTGTTTCAGAAACCGAACCCGTTTCCCAAGTCGATCTACGAGAACATCGCCTATGCGCCGCGCATTCACGGCCTGGCGCGTACCCGTTCGGAGATGGACGACCTGGTCGAGAATGCGCTGCGGCGCGCCGGCCTGTGGAAGGAAGTGGCCGACCGGCTGGAAACGCCGGGCACGGCCCTGTCCGGCGGCCAGCAGCAGCGGCTCTGCATTGCCCGTGCAGTGGCGGTGAATCCGGAGCTGATCCTGATGGACGAGCCGGCCTCGGCGCTCGATCCGGTGGCAACCGCCACGATCGAGGAGCTGATCGCCGAGCTGCGACGCAAGTACACCATCGTCATCGTCACCCACAACCTGCAACAGGCTGCCCGGGTCGCGAACTACACCGCCTTCTTCCACCTCGGACAACTGATCGAGTACGGCGAGACCGAGACCATCTTCGTCAAGCCGCGCGAGAAGAAGACGGAGGACTACATCACCGGCCGCTTCGGTTGACGCCACGCTGCAACGAGCGGGCGCGAACGCGGTAACATGGGCGCATGATCGGCGGCCGGTGCCGCACGACGGAGGACGCAGCCATCGATTCGAACAAGCTGGGCCAGCACATCTCGCAGCAGTTCGACGAGGAACTCGACGATATCCGCAACAAGGTCCTGACCATGGGCGGGCTGGTCGAGAAGCAGCTCGCCGACGGTCTCAAGGCCCTGATGACCGGTGACAGCGAGCTCGGCGAGCGGGTCGTTTCCGGGGACTATCAGGTCAACTCGCTCGAGGTCGAGATCGACGAGGAATGCACCCAGGTGATCGCGCGGCGCCAGCCGACCGCCAGCGACCTGCGCATCGTCGTCACCATCATCAAGACCATCACCGACCTGGAACGCGTCGGTGACGAGGCCGACAAGCTCGGTCGCTTCACCGTCGAACTCGCCCGCGAGGGCGGCTTCCAGGACGACGGCATGCTGCTGGGCGTGCAGCATCTCGGCGATCACGTGCGGCACATGCTGCACGATACCCTCGACGTGTTCGCCCGCATGGACGTGGAGGCGGCCCTGCGTGTCGCCGGCGAGGAGTCGAAGATCGACCAGGAGTACGACGGCGTCGTGCGCCAGCTGATCACGCACATGATGGAGGATCCGCGCTCGATCCGCAGCGTGCTGTCGATACTGTGGTGCGCGCGGGCGCTGGAGCGGGTCGCCGACCACGCACGCAACATGTGCGAGTACGTCGTCTACA
>CAYZHJ010000049.1:12687-19778 GCA_964478305.1 uncultured Ectothiorhodospiraceae bacterium | reverse complement strand
ACCTGCACCGGCGACGGCAACGGCATGGTGCTGCGGGCCGGCCTGCCGCTGCAGGACATGGAGTTCGTCCAGTTCCATCCCACCGGCATCTACGGTTCCGGCTGCCTGATCACCGAGGGTGTGCGCGGCGAGGGCGGCTACCTGACCAATTCCGAGGGCGAGCGCTTCATGGAGCGTTACGCACCCAATGCGAAGGACCTTGCCTCGCGCGACGTGGTCAGCCGGGCGATGACCATCGAGATCCGCGAGGGCCGCGGAGTCGGGACGAACGGCGACCACATCCACCTCAACCTGCAGCATCTCGGCTCCGAGGTGATCGAGGAACGGCTGCCGGGCATCGCCGAATCGGCGCGCATCTTCGCCGGCGTCGACGTGACGAAGGAACCGATCCCCGTCCTGCCGACCGTGCACTACAACATGGGCGGCATCCAGACGAACTACCATGGAGAGGTGGTCACCGCCGAGGGTGGCGATCCGGACAAGGTGGTACCCGGCTTGATGGCGATCGGCGAGGCCGCCTGCGTGTCGGTGCACGGCGCCAACCGGCTGGGCTCGAACTCGCTGCTCGACATCGTGGTGTTCGGCCGTGCCGCGGCCATCCGGGCGGCCGAACTGGTCGAGCCGGGCTCCTCGCAGAAACCGCTGCAGGCCGGCGCGACCGATCACATCGTCGAGCGCTTCGACCGGCTGCGCAACGCCGACGGCGGCACCCCCACGGCCAGGCTGCGCGACCGCATGCAGCGGACCATGCAGGAGCACGCGGCGGTGTTCCGGACGGGCGACCTGCTGTCCGAGGGCGTGGACAAGATGCGCGAGATCTACCGCTCCTTCGCCGACATCGCCGTCAGCGACCGCTCGCTGATCTGGAACACCGACCTGGTGGAAACGCTGGAGCTGGAGAACCTGCTCGGCTGCGCGGTGACGACCATCAACGGCGCGCTCAACCGTACCGAGAGCCGCGGCGGGCACGCGCGCGAGGATTACCCGGACCGCGACGACGACAACTGGATGAAGCACACACTGTGCTGGCTGGAGCCGGACGACGGCACGACCCGGATCGACTACCGGCCGGTGCACATGCACACCCTGACCGACGAGGTCGACGTGATCCCGCCGAAGCAGCGGGTATATTGAGACGGCGGCCCCTGCACCAGGACATCCGGGAATGGGAACACCGAAGACACCGAATGCACCGAAAACACTGAAGAATGAAGATTTGTGCGAGAGAGTGAACCGGCTCGATAAAGTGATATTCACGCTTTTTTCGGTGTTTTCGGTGTCTTCGGTGTTCCATCGCAATCCCGCGGATCGCACATGAACGGTCCGAATCGAGGTAGAGAGGTGTCGTAATGGCGGAATTCACGCTGCCGAAGAACAGCCGGATCGAGAAGGGGAAGACCTGGCCCGCGCCGGAGGGCGCGAAGCGCACGCGATCCTTCCAGGTTTACCGCTGGGATCCCGACGGCGAGGACAATCCGCGGATCGACACCTTCGAGATCGATCTGGATGACTGCGGGCCGATGGTTCTCGATGCGCTCATCAAGATCAAGAACGACATCGATCCCACGTTCACCTTCCGTCGATCCTGCAGGGAGGGCATCTGCGGATCCTGCGCGATGAACATCAACGGCCGCAACGGTCTGGCCTGTCTGACCGCGATCGAGGATTACCGCGGCGACATCAGCGTCTATCCCCTGCCGCACATGACCGTGCACAAGGACCTGGTGCCCGACATGACCCATTTCTATGCCCAGCATGCGTCCATCGAACCCTGGATCAAGACGCAATCCCCGACGCCGCCGGACCGCGAACGCCTGCAATCGAAGGAGGACCGGGAGAAGCTCGACGGGCTCTACGAGTGCATCCTTTGCGCCTGCTGCTCCACGGGTTGCCCGAGTTACTGGTGGAATCCGGAGAAGTATCTCGGCCCGGCGACCCTGCTCAATGCCTATCGCTGGATCGTCGATTCGCGCGACGAGGCCACCGGCGAGCGACTGGATGCACTCAACGATCCGTTCAAGCTGTATCGCTGCCATACCATCATGAACTGCACCGATGCGTGTCCCAAGGGACTGAATCCGGCAAGGGCGATCGGCGAGATCAAGAAACTGCTGGTCGAGCGTCGCGGCTGAGGAGGCCGGCGTGAGCGATGCCGCGCGCCTGCGCTGGCTCTGCCGCCGGGGCACGAAGGAGCTCGATCTGCTGCTCGGCCGGTTCCTGGAGCACGCCCATGCGGATGCATCGCCGGCCGTACAGCGGGCGTTCGAGCGATTGCTCGAATGCCAGGATCCGGAACTGTATGCGCTGCTGAGCGGACGCATGCACACGGATGATCCGGAGCTTGCCGATGTCGTGGAACGGATTCGCAACTGCACTCCATCTTGAACCGCGACCTTCATCGCGATTGCGCGGACTGCTGGTCTCGTTCCATCTGCTGGTGGCAGCCGGCCTCCTGCTGGCGTTGCCCCTGCTCCCGGCCATTGCCGGCACGGCAATGCTGTCGCTGCTGTTGTGGCGGGAGTGTGACGCGCGGCGGATGCCGGAATGCATCACGCGGGATGCCGACGGTGCCTGGTGGCTCGATGGGACCGGCCCCCTCGTGCTTCACGCGGCCACGTTCGTCACGCCGTGGCTGGTGGTGCTGAATCTGCACGGTGCGGGCGGTGTTCGCCGGCTGGCACTGTTGCCCGACAGCCTGCTGCCGCCACAATGGCGCCGTCTGCGCGTTATCCTGCGCATTGAACCCGGGGTCGGTTGACCGGCGCAGAATACCCGGCGGTTGCGTTGCTCCGAATCCCGTACATAATGCGGTCATGCACCATCCGCGTGCTATTGCGCTTGTGCTGTTGCCGGTGCTGCTGCTGTCGGCATCGGCGGTTGCCGATCAGACCGATCCGAGACTGGACGAGCTGTTCGCGCGCCTGCAGACGGTCGAGGACGAGAGCACTGCCGCCATGCTTACCAGACGCATCTGGCGGCTCTGGCGCAGCAGCGACAATGCACTGGTGGAGAGGGCGATGGAACGGGGGGCGCGAGCGCTTGCCGCGAACCGGCTGGTGCGGGCGGAACGCTGGTTCGATCAGGTGGTCGAGATGTCGCCGGAGTATGCCGAGGGCTGGAATCAGCGTGCAACCGTGCGCTATCTGCGCGGACGTCACGCCGAATCCGCGGCCGACATCCGGCGGACATTGCTGCTTGAACCGCGGCATTTCGGCGCCCTCGCGGGACTCGGTCTGGTCTACATGGAACTGGGACGCGATGAAGCCGCGCTCGAGGCCTTTCGCCGGGCACTGGCGGTCAACCCGCATCTCTCCGGGGCGCGCGAGAACCTCGAACTGCTGAAGAAACGCCGACGCGAGGGAAATGCCTGAATGCGGAGCCGGGCGCGGACAGCGAGTACCGGGCTTGTCCGGGCGTAACGGAATGCGGGTCTGACGGGGAGGGTCGATGTCGCCCGACACAGTGCTGGTGAAGACGGTACGCGGAAGGGAGGAAATCAGGACCCGGGCGCATGCCCTGTCCGCGATGCAGCGGCGGCTGCTGATCCTCGTCGACGGCAGCAAATCGGTGGCGGAGATCGCCGAGACGCTCGGGCGCACGACCACCGATCCGCTGGTCCTGCGCGACCTCAAGGTGCTGGAACGTGACCGATACGTGGATCGTGCGGACGAGGTGAATGCCGTCGTCTGACGCCGACTCTTGAAACGGCCCGGGCCGCCCGCATACTGATCCCGTGCGGGGACGGCAGATGACAGGATCGTAACGACCCGTCAATGGCAAGGGGGTACGGAGAGAGGCTAGAATGACCGTACCGTATCGACGGAAACGGGGGCGGTCGACCAGTGCGTGTATCGATGGTGCCGATGTCGTCCCGCAAGGATTTCACTGGACTGGAGTCGCCAAATGGCAAAAGGGCAGTCCCTACAAGAACCCTTTCTCAATCAATTGCGCAAGGAGCACATACCGGTGTCGATCTATCTCGTCAACGGCATCAAGCTCCAGGGGCAGATCGAGTCGTTCGATCAATTCGTCGTGCTGCTGAAGAATACCGTCAGTCAAATGGTCTACAAGCATGCGATTTCGACGATCGTTCCCCAGCGCAGTGTCAAGCTCTCGGGCCTGGCCGATGACGCCGATGCCTGAGATACGCGGTCGGAGCGCCTGACCTCCCTTGTTCGAACGCCCGGGCACGAACGCCGAGAAAGCACTACTTCTGCATATCGGGATCGGTCACGCATGGTCCCCCGAAGCGCTCGCCGAGTTCCGCGAACTGGCGAGGGCCGCGGGCGTGGAAGTCCTGGACGAGTTCACCGGGAGCCGTCGGCGGCCGGACCCGAAATATTTCGTCGGCAGCGGAAAGGCCGATGAAATCCGTCGGCGGATCGAGACGACCGGCGCCGACCTGATCCTGGTCGATCATGAATTGACCCCCGCCCAGGAGCGCAACCTCGAGCAGCGGCTGCAGTGCCGGGTGCTCGACCGGACCGGCCTGATCCTCGACATCTTTGCCCAGCGGGCCCGCTCGTTCACGGGCAAGCTGCAGGTCGAGCTGGCCCAGCTCACGCATCTGTCGACCCGGCTGGTCCGCGGCTGGACTCACCTCGAACGCCAGAAGGGCGGCATCGGTTTGCGCGGCCCGGGCGAGACCCAGCTCGAAATGGACCGGCGCCTGATCGGGGGCCGCATCAAGCAGATCCGCAAGCGGCTGGAGAAGGTGCATCGACAGCGGGAACAGGGGCGCCGTGCCCGGCGTGATGCGGAAACGCCGACGGTATCCCTGGTGGGGTATACCAATGCGGGCAAGTCGACCCTGTTCCGGCGGCTGGCGGAACCGGAGGCGTTCGTCGCCGACCGCCTTTTCGCCACGCTGGACCCGACCCTGAGACAGCTCGGGCTGCCCTTCGGTCACCCGGCGATCCTCGCCGACACGGTCGGTTTCGTTCGGGCCCTGCCGCACGAACTGGTCGAGGCCTTTCGTTCCACCCTGGAAGAAACCCGCGACGCCGCGCTGCTGCTGCACGTCATCGATGCTGCCGACGAGAACCCGCAACAGCGCATGGCCGACGTCGAGGCGGTCCTGCGGGATATCGGCGCCGACGAGGTTCCGCGACTCGATGTGTTCAACAAGATCGACCTGACCGACCATGAGCCGGCAGTGGCCCGGGACGAGCAGGGGCTGCCGGCCCGGGTGTGGATATCGGCCGAGAGCGGTGCGGGGATCGAGCGCCTGCTGTCGGCGATCGCCGAGCGGCTCGGCGGACCGCAGGTACACGGCTGGCTGCGCGTCTCGCCGTCGCAGGGGCGTCTGCGGTCGCGCCTGTTCGCCGAGGGCGGGGTGGTCAGCGAGGCCCCCGAATCCGACGGCGGGGTCTGGCTCGAGGTGCTGCTCGACGAGTCAGACTGGAACCGGATCGCCGCCGCCGAGTCGATCGACGCGGGAAATCTGGTTCCGCCCGGGAGACGAGTTGCGGGTATTGGATGAGGTCCATAGAATGTGCGGGTTGTTTTACTCGTGCCGCGCCTTCTCGGCGCGGCCTCGTCGAGCTTCACGGGGAATGTCCCGATCCCTTCTCCGATGGATCCCGAACGAACATCCCTGACTGGGAGTTGAAGCATGGCCTGGAACGAGCCTGGCGGCAGCGGCAAGGATCCGTGGGGCAACCGCGGCAATGACGGCGGACCGCCGGACCTGGACGAGGCCTTTCGCAAGTTCAGGGAACGGTTGACCGGCCTGTTCTCCGGCCGGGGGTCCTCGGGCTCCGGCGGCGGGGGGGGCGATACCGGTCCGGGCGGCATCAACGAGAAGTTCGCCTGGGGCGTGCTCGGCCTGCTCGTGCTCGTCTGGCTGGCCAGTGGCATCTACATCGTGCAGCCACCCGAACGCGCCGTGATCACACGCTTCGGGGCATTCGACCGGGTGTCCGGCCCCGGTCCGCACTGGCATCTGCCGTGGCCCATCGAGTCCGCGCGGATCGTCAATGTCGCCCGCAATCGCTCGATTGCGCTGCAGTCGCAGATGATGCTGACCCGCGACGAGAACATCGTGCGCATCGACCTGTCGGTGCAGTACAACGTGCGCGACGCGCAGGATTTCCTGTTCCTGGTCCGGTCGCCCGAGGAAACGCTGCATCAGACCATCGAGAGCGTACTGCGCGAGGTCGTCGGCAAGAACGACATGGACTACATCATCACCCAGGGACGCGGCGAAGTGGCGGAGCGCACCCAGGAGATGACGCAGCGCATCATCGACGAGTTCGGGACCGGCCTGAACATCCAGGCGGTGAACCTGCAGCAGGCGCAGCCGCCCGAGGCGGTCCAGGCCGCGTTCGAGGACGCGATCAAGGCACGCGAGGACCAGGTCCGATTCATCAACGAGGCCGAGGCGGTCCGCAACCGCATCATTCCCGGCGCGCGCGGCGAGGCTCGCGAGCGCATCGAGGAGGCCCGCGCCTACCGGACCCGGGTGGTGGAATCCGCCACCGGTGACGCCTCCCGCTTCAGTGCCCTCCTCACCGAGTACCGCCAGGCGCCGGAGGTCACGCGCAAGCGGCTCTATCTCGACACGATGGAACGGGTGTTCGGCAGTACCGGCAAGGTCCTGGTACAGCGCGGCGAGGGTGGCGAGAACCTGATCTACCTGCCGCTCGAACGCATGCTGCGCGAGGGTGGCAAGAGCGAAGGCGAGGATTCGAAGGGCTCGTCGCTGCCGGGCTCGGTCACCGGCGCCGCGGCCTCCGACAACCAGTCCGCCCGCGGCAACCGGGGTGATCGCAGCAGGGAGTCGAACCGATGAACCGCTTCTATGCAGTGCTGGTGGTGTTCGCGGTCGTCCTGCTCGGCCTGGTCGGCTTCACCTTCACGGTCAAGGAGACCGAACGCGCCATCAAGCTCAAGCTCGGCGAGATCGTCGAGGCCGACTACGAGCCCGGGCTCCACTTCAAGCTGCCGTTTTTCAACTCGGTGCGCAAGTTCGATGCACGGGTCCTGACAATGGATGCGGCACCGGACCGTGTCCTGACGGTCGAGAAGAAGAACCTGATCGTCGATGCGTTCGTCAAGTGGAAGATCGTCGATACCGTGAAGTTCTTCAA
>CAYZHJ010000049.1:0-12587 GCA_964478305.1 uncultured Ectothiorhodospiraceae bacterium | reverse complement strand
GGACGAGGAGTTCTATGCCTTCTATCGCAGCCTGCTGGCCTACGAGGGTTCGTTCGACGGTGGCCGCGATGCCCTGGTACTCGAGCCGGACTCCGAGTTCTTCGATTACTTCGACGATGCCGGCGGCCGTCAATGAAACGTCCCCGGTTCGTGACGACCGTCGGCGGTGACCCGCGTCGCGCGCAACGCTGAGGCCGTCCGATGTGGAACGATCTGCTGGCGGCGATTGCGCTCGTTCTGGTCATCGAGGGGCTGATGCCCTTTCTCAGTCCAGCCGGCTTCCGGCGGACCATGGAACAGGTGAGTCGCATGCCCGACCGGACCCTGCGCACGATCGGCCTGGCCAGCATGGCGGCGGGTGTCGGTCTGCTGTACCTGATCCGATGAGCCGTCGCCCCCTTGCCACGGCGGATCGCGGCGGTCGCTGGCTGCTGCCGGAAGGCATCGAGGAGGCGCTGCCGGCAATGGCCTGGCGGCTCGAACGGCTGCGCCGCCACATTCTCGATCTCTACGATCGCTGGGGCTACGATCTCGTCATACCGCCCCTGATCGAATACACCGATTCGCTGCTGATCGGCGCCGGCCACGATCTCGAGCTCGACACGTTCAAGCTGATCGACCAGCTCTCCGGTCGCACGATGGGCGTGCGTGCGGACATGACGCCGCAGGTCGCCCGCATCGATGCACACCGATTGAACCATTCCGGCCCGGTGCGCCTGTGCTATCTCGGCGCGGTCGTGCACACCCGGCCGGGCTCCTTCGGCGGCAGCCGCAGCCCGCTCCAGCTCGGGGCCGAACTCTACGGGCACCGTGGTCTCGCGGCGGATCTCGACGTCCTCGAACTCCTGCTGGCGACACTGGACTGCATCGAGCTGTCACAGCCGCTCTCGATCGACCTGGGTCACGTCGGCATCGTCCACGGCGTTGCCGCGGCGAGCGGCCTTGGTGGCGACGACGAGGCCGAGCTCTTCGAGATGCTGCAACGCAAGAGCGTGCCCGACATCGAGGCACGGCTCGATGCGCTGGAGCTGTCCCCCGAGGCTGATTCGATGTGGCGTTCCCTGGCCGATCTGCACGGCGGGCGCGAAGTGATCGCGCGTGCCCGGCACGAGCTGGCGGCGGCGGGAGACACGGTTTCCGAGGCGCTGGATCATCTGGAACGGCTGGCCGATGCACTGGCGGAAGGACGGCCGGACGTGCGGCTGCATTTCGACCTTGCCGAAGTGCGTGGTTATCACTACCACACCGGAGTGGTATTTGCGGCCTATGTGTCGGGGGAAGGTGAAGAGATTGCGCGTGGAGGTCGTTACGACGGTATCGGCGAGGCCTTCGGCCGGGCGCGTCCCGCCACGGGTTTCAGCACCGACCTGCGGCGCCTGGCGACGCTGGCTGCCGCCGACGAGGCGGGCTGGCCGGGTGCGATTGCCGCGCCCGCCGACGGGGATGCGGCGCTCGCGGAGCGCATCGCGGAGCTGCGGGCGGGGGGCGAGCGGGTGATCGCCATGCTGCCGGAGCAGGAGGCAGGCCCCGAAACACTCGGTTGCGATCGGCAGCTCGTGCATCGGGATGGATACTGGGTCGTGGAAGAACTCTGATCATGGGTCGCAACATCGTCGTGCTCGGCGCCCAGTGGGGCGACGAAGGCAAGGGCAAGGTGGTCGATCTGCTGGCGGCCCAGACAAGCGCGGTGGTCCGTTTCCAGGGCGGGCACAATGCCGGGCACACGCTGGTCATCGGCGGACGGACCACCGTCCTGCACCTGATCCCGTCCGGCATCCTCCATGCGGGTGTGGAATGCCTGATTGGCAACGGCGTGGTGCTGTCGCCGGATGCCCTGTTCGAGGAAATCGACACGCTCGAGCGTGCCGGCATCGATGTCTGCGGCCGGCTGCGGGTGAGCGAGGCCTGCCCCCTGATCCTGCCGTTCCATGTCGCGCTCGATCACGCCCGCGAGAAGAAGCGCGGGGCCGGTGCGATCGGCACCACCGGCCGCGGCATCGGGCCGGCCTACGAGGACAAGGTTTCGCGCCAGGGCGTGCGCGTGAACGATCTGTTCCAGCCCGAGCGATTCGCCGCCAAGCTGGAATCGCTGCTCGACTATCACAATTTCGCGCTGACGAAGTACTTCGGTGTCGAGCCGGTCGATTATCGCCGTACCCTCGACGAGGCCCTGGCGGTGTCCGAACGTCTGCGGCCCCTGATTGCCGATGTGCCGGTACGTCTGCGCGAGATCCGCCGCAGCGGCGGCGACATCATGTTCGAGGGTGCGCAGGGCGCATTGCTCGACATCGATCACGGCACTTATCCGTTCGTGACTTCGTCGAATACCACCGCCGGCGGTGTTTCCAGCGGCAGCGGTATCGGCCCGCTGCATCTCGATTACGTGCTGGGCATTGCCAAGGCCTACACCACCCGGGTCGGTGGCGGCCCGTTCCCCACCGAGCTCACCGACGAGACCGGAGCCTACCTGGCGCGAGTCGGGAACGAGTTCGGTGCCACTACCGGGCGGGCACGGCGCTGCGGCTGGTTCGACGCAGTGGCACTACGGCGTGTGGTCGAGGTCAACAGCCTCTCGGGTCTGTGCCTGACCAAGCTCGATGTCTTCGACGGCCTGCCGAGCCTGAAGATCTGCACCGGCTATCGCCGCAATGGCGCCGCCGTGCAGGACATCCCCGTGGGTGCCGATTCGGTGGCGGATTGCGAACCGGTATACGAGGAACTCCCCGGTTGGGAGGCCTCGACCGTCGGTGTGCGTGCCATGGAGGAACTGCCGGCGAACGCGCGCGCCTATCTGGAGCGGATCGAGGAACTCGCCGAAGTGCCGATCGACATGATCTCGACCGGTCCGGAACGCGATGCCAACATCATCCTGCGTCATCCCTTCGACTGAAGCGGGTGCCGGGCACGTTGCGGATCAGGATTCGTCCTGCCGGGGGGCGGGCACCACGGACGGCGAGACGAACTCTCGATCGGACATTTTCCCGATCGTCTGCCTGTGACCGGCCGGTTTCCAGGCCGGAGAAATGACGTCGGGCATGTCCGAGCGCTTGAGAAGCGTGGCCGGCGCGGCCGTGAACTGTCCGTAGCGGGCATTGATCCGGTCGAGCACGGCATTCAGTGCCAGCCGTTTCGCGTCCCCGTTACCGAACAGATCCGGCTGGACCTGCACGGCCCGCGGGTCGAGTGCCGTCACCCGGACCTGATGCGTTCCCTGGCCGTGCCACCGATCCCGCAGCATGGCATCGCACAGGGCCATGATTCGTCCTCCGTCGCTGGTATGGCCGCCCGCGGCGTAATGCCCGCCGAGACGGCCCGCCTGCGTGTCCAGGCCGATGGAGAAGGAACTCGCCTCCAGTTCGTGCTGGCGCAACCGGGTGGCGACCTTCTCCGCCATGTGTCGCAGCCACGTACGCAACGTTTCCCGGTCACGGGTGCCGGGCGGCATCACCTTGCCGTGGCCGATGCTCTTCGGCGGGGAAACCTCGACCGTGACCGGATCGGGATCGCGTCCCTGGCACATGAGCCAGATGCGCAGGCCGGTGCCGCCGAAACGCCGTTCGAGCTCGCCGGGCGAGAGCCCGCTCATCTGGCCGCAGGTATGCACGCCGCGTTCCGCCAGGTAGCGGCCGATACCCTCGCCGATGCCGCACAGTGCCATTACCGGCACGTCCCGGAGGACCCGGGCGCTCTCCCATGGCGGGATGATTCCCAGTCCACCGGGCTTGTGCAGTTGCGCTGCGTATTTCGCGGTGGTCTTGTCGCCGCCGAGGCCGACACTGCAGGTGAGCCCCGACGCGGCCCGGGCCTTCTCCATGGCCATCGTGGCCATGTTCTCGGGACTGCCGTGCAGACGCTGGCAGGCGGTCACGTCGAGGAAGGCCTCGTCGACACTGAACGGTTCGACATCCGGTGTGATCTCCCGCAATGCCGTCATGATCCGTGCCGACAGTTCCACATAGCGCTCCGGCCGGCTGGGTCGTCGGATGAAGCCGGGGCACAGCGAGCATGCCTCGCGGAGTCGCATGCCCGTCCTGATGCCGTATCGCCGGGCTTCGTAGCTGCAGGTGATGATGGTCGTGCCGGTCGTGCCGTTGGTCACGCCGACGGGGTGTCCCTGCAGCGCCGGCTCGTCGAGCTGCTCGACGGCGGCGAAGAAGGCATCCATGTCCAGATGGATGATCGCACGCGGCCAGATCGGAGACTGCATGGGAATACTGTATATGAATACAGCATTCCGGGCGAGCCTCGTGTGGACAGGCAAGCATCGGCGGTGTCGATTCGATGGCCGATGACCTGCCGCCGGGTCTGCGCATGCCGTACAATGCGGCCCTCGCTACAATCGGCGCTGCATGCCGGGCGACCCGCTGCAACGGATGCGGCGGGATTCTTCAGGGGAGGGGCGGCAATCGTGGCCGGCGGCACCGGATCACGGCAGCCGGTACGGCCGAACTGCCCGTCAGGGCCTGGTGAGAGAAGGGACGTCGTCCATGAAGACCGGAAAGGCTGGTGCCGAGGAGAGGACTTGAACCTCCACGGGGTTTCCCCCACTAGCACCTGAAGCTAGCGCGTCTACCAATTCCGCCACCTCGGCATGGTGGTGGCTTCGGGCACTGCCCGAAGGAGCCGAGAATTTACAGAGCGTGCCATCCGCTGTCAACGAAGTTCAACGGCGCACGCACGAGCCTGCAGCAAGGAGAACGCCACTACATGGCACGACGCAGATCCCGCCTGCCCGCGACCGACCCGCACGCGGCGCGCGAGGCGAAGAAGTACGACCGGCCGATTCCCAGTCGCGACTACATCCTGACCCTGCTGCATGCCCGCGCCGAACCCATGTCGTTCGACGAGATTGCGGAGGCATTGCAGGTTGCCGGCGACGAGGAACTGCTCGAGGCCCTGCGCCGCCGCCTGCGGGCGATGGTGCGCGACGGCCAGTTGCTGCTCAACCGGCGCGCGGGTTACGTGCCGGTCGACTCGCAGAACCTGGTGCGTGGCCGGGTGATCGCGCATCCCGACGGCTTCGGGTTTCTCGTCACCGACGAGGTCGGCGAGGACGTCTATCTCGGCCCGCGCGAGATGCGTGCACTGCTGCACGGTGACCGGGTGGTGGCCCGCGTGACCGGCATCGACCGGCGTGGTCGGCGCGAGGGAGCGATCGCCGAGGTTCTGGAGCGAGCCAACACCACGGTCGTCGGGCGTGTCCACGCCGATGCGGGGATTCACACGCTGGTGCCCGACAACAAGCGCATGCACCAGGACATCCTGATTCCCGACGAGCACGTCGACGGTGCGAGCCACGGCCAGATCGCGGTGGTGGAGATCGTCGAACAGCCGACCCAGCGACGCCAGCCGGTCGGCCGGGTCGTGCAAGTGCTGGGCGAGCGGCTGCAGGCCGGCATGGAAGTGGACATCGCGCTCAACTCGCACGGCATTCCGCATCAGTGGCCCGACGACGTGAACGAGGAGGCCGCGGCTCTCGGAGCCGAGGTGCGGGAGGCCGACAAGAAGGATCGCCTCGATCTGCGCGAGCTGCCGCTGGTGACCATCGACGGCGAGGACGCGCGCGATTTCGACGATGCCGTGTTCTGCGAGCGCAAGGGCAAGTACTGGCGCCTGATCGTCGCCATAGCCGATGTCGGTACCTACGTGGCGCCGGACAGCGCTCTCGATCGCGAGGCGCAATGGCGCGGGACCTCGGTGTACTTTCCGGGCCGGGTGGTGCCGATGCTCCCCGAAGCCCTGTCCAACGGCCTGTGCTCGCTCAATCCCGATGTGGATCGGCTTTGTCTTGCCTGCGAGATGCAGATCGACGACGAGGGCACGATTCGCCGCAGCCGCTTTCACGAGGCGGTCATGCGCAGTCATGCACGCCTGACCTATACCCAGGTCGCCGATGTACTCGTGCACGGCGATCCCGCCGCGCGCGAGCGGCATGCCGGGCTGGTGCCGCAACTGGAATCGCTGCACGCCCTGTTCAGGGTCCTGCGGGCCGCGCGTCGGCAGCGCGGCGCGATCGATTTCGACACGGTGGAGACGCAGATCCATTTCGATGCCGAGGGCCGTGTCGACACCATCAAGCCGGTCGAGCGAAACGATGCGCACAAGCTGATCGAGGAGTGCATGATCGCGGCCAATGTGGCCGCGGCACGCTATCTGCAGAAGCAGCGCATGCCGGCACTGTACCGCGTGCATCCCGATCCCTCGGCCGACCGGCTGGAGGACCTGCGCACATTCCTCGCCGAACGCGGCCTGACGCTGGGCGGCGGCGACAAGCCGACCTCGAAGGACTATGCACGCACCCTGGATTCCGCATCGGAACGTGCCGATGCCCACCTGATCCAGACCGTGTTGCTGCGCTCGATGGACCGGGCGGTGTATCAGCCCGATTGCAGCGGCCACTTCGGCCTCGCGCTGGAGCAGTATGCCCATTTCACCTCGCCGATCCGGCGCTATCCCGACCTGCTGGTGCACCGGGCCATTCGTCATTGCCTGCGCGGCGGCAAGGCGCAGGATTACGAGTACGAACACGAGGACATGGTCCGCATCGGCGACCACTGCTCCATGACCGAACGCCGCGCCGACGAGGCCACCCGTGACGTCGAGACCGTGTTCAAGTGCGAGTACATGCAGGATCATGTGGGCTCCGAGTTCGAGGGCGTCATCACCGGCGTGACCTCGTTCGGTGTGTTCGTCGAACTCAAGGACATGTATGCCGAGGGGCTGGTACACATCACCTCGCTGACACGCGATTACTACCGATTCGATCCGGTGGGACGCTGCCTGGTCGGTGAGCGTTCAGGCCGGATCTACCGCCTCGGCGACACGCTGCGGGTGCGGGTGGCACGCGTCGATCTCGACGAACGCAAGATCGATTTCGATCCGGTCTCTGAGCCGGTCGGTCCGGCCGGTCCGGCACGGAAGAAGAAGGCGGGCGGAAAGAAGAAGGCGGGCCGGAAGAAGGTGGCGCAGGGCGAAGCGCGCGGCAGGACATCGAGGAAGAAATCACCCGGCAATCGCCGGCGTCGCAGGGGCTGAACGGGCTCGCCCCGACGTCCCGTCATCGGTACGCTGTTGGGCCGGTAGATAATGGCAAGAGGAGACCGATGAGCACGATCGAGCCCCTGCTGGACGGATTCCGCCGTTTCCGGGCGGAACATTTCGAGCGCAATCCGCAACGCTACCGGCAGCTCGTGCGCGAGGGCCAGCACCCCCTCGCCGCGGTAGTGTGCTGCTCCGATGCACGAGTCGATCCGGCGATGCTGCTGGGCGCCGGGCCGGGGGACGTGTTCGTCATCCGCAATGTCGCCAACATCGTGCCGCCGTATCAGCCGGACGAGTATCACCACGGTACCAGCGCGGCGCTGGAGTTCGCGGTGCGCGACCTGCTCGTGCCCAACGTGATCGTGCTCGGCCATGCCTACTGTGGCGGCATCCGGGCCGCGATCTCGACCCTGCAGGGCAACCCGCCCGAGCGCGAGTTCCTGGTGCCGTGGATCGATCTCGCGCGTCCCGCCTGCGAGGCGGCACTCGAGCGTGAACCGCACGATGCGGCAGCATGCGCAACCTGCGCCGAGCATAACGGCATTGCCCAGTCCCTGCGACGCCTGCGCACCTTTCCCTGGATCGACCGGCGCGTTCGCGATGGCGAGCTGGCACTGCACGGCCTCTGGTTCGATCTCGACAACGGTCATCTCTACAACGTGGATGCCGACAGCGCCGAGCCCCGGCGCCTGGTTCCCTGAATTCGCATGAGCGGTGACACGCGCTGGATCGGCGGGGTCAATCCGGTGGCAACGGCCCTGGCCGCCGGCGCGGACCACGTGCAACGGCTGCTGGTGGACCGGCAGCGTCGTGATGGACGCATCCGGCGCGTGCTCGACCAGGCGAGACGTGCCGGCGTGCCGGTCGAACGAGTGGATGCGGCAGCCCTCGATCAATGCACCGGTGACGAACGTCACCAGGGCATCTGTGCCGAGATTGCCGGCTCGGGCGTGCTCGACGAGAGGAGCCTGCAGGCACTGGTCGAGACGCTCGAACGGCCACCGCTGTTGCTGGCGCTCGACCAGGTCCAGGATCCGCACAATCTCGGCGCCTGCCTGCGCAGTGCCGCCGCCGCCGGCTGCGATGCCGTGATCGTGCCGCGGGACCGCTCCGCACGGCTGACGCCGGCCGTTGAACGAGCCGCTGCCGGTGCGGCCACATTGATCCCGCTGGCCGCCGTCACCAACCTGGCGCGAATGCTGGAATGGCTCAAGCAGCACGGCTGCTGGGTCGTCGGTGCGGCCGGCGATGCCGACGAATCGCTGTACGTGGTGGATCTCACCGGCCCTCTGGTGCTGGTGCTGGGCGGAGAAGACAGTGGCTTGCGCGCCCGTACCCGCGGACTCTGCGACCACCTGGCCTCGATCCCCCTGGCCGCGGGCGTGGAAAGCCTCAATGTCTCCGTCGCCGCCGGCGTCTGCCTGTTCGAGGCCGTACGCCAGCGTTTGGCCGTTGAGAAGGATGGAACCGCGAATGGACGCGAATGAACGGGAATGCTGCCGCTCGCTTGCCGAATGCGTGTTGGAGCTGCGCTGATGGTGAGACGATGCAGGAAAGGCCGGGAAAGACGAACCACGAATGAACACGAATGGACACGAATATCGTTGCCATCGGAACCGCTACTGGAGCTTCTCTGTCAGGGCGGGGCGATTCATGACGCTGGAATGATCCACTGAGCATCAGCGCAGCTCCGACACCCGTTCGAAGATTGTTGTTTCACATTCGTGTTTATTCGTGTTCATTCGTGGTTCTGTCCTCGAGTTGTCTGCCGGTAGCTGACCGACAGCGAAGCTCCGACATGCTCTCCGCCCATGGGCGGCAGCATTTCCGTTCATTCGCGTCCATTCGCGGTTCCTCCTTTCCCGCTGCTGAAGGTTTGCATCGGCCCCGGGCAGGCGGTACACTGCGCCGCTTCCCGTGGCCCGGCCGCGGGACGTAACTCCTTGCCGCACCGGGATTTCCGGGCGGCCGAACCCGAAAGGAGAGAACCTTGCGACACTACGAAGTGGTATTCCTGGTCCACCCCGACCAGAGTGAACAGGTACCCGCGATGATCGAGCGCTACCGCGCCATCATCGAGGATGCCGGCGGCACGATCCATCGCCTCGAGGACTGGGGTCGCCGTCAGCTCGCCTATTCGATCAACAAGGTCCACAAGGCACACTACGTACTGTTCAACGTCGAGTGCGACGCCGCCGCGCGTGACGAGCTCGTCAGCGCCTTTCGCTTCAATGATGCCGTATTGCGGCACATGGTGTTCTCGCGTCCGCACGCCGAGACCGAGCCCTCGCCGTTGTCGAAGAAGGAGGAAAAGCGCGGCGAGGACAAGCGTACGGCCCGCCAGCCGCGCCCGGCCGACGACGACGAGCAGGCCGAGGATGCCGACGAGGCCACCGCCTGAAGCGATTCGCTTCCCGACCGATCGAACAGGAGAAATGTTCCCATGGCCCGATTCTTTCGCCGCCGCAAGTATTGCCGGTTCACCGCCGAAGGCGTGACCGAGATCGACTACAAGGACATCGAGACGCTCAAGAACTACATCACCGAGACCGGCAAGATCGTGCCGAGCCGGATCACGGGCACCAATGCCCGTTATCAGCGGCAGTTGTCCCGGGCGATCAAGCGCGCGCGCTACCTCGCGCTGCTGCCGTACTCGGACAGCCACCAGTAGGCCCCGTGCGTGCCGCCCGCGGCCGCGGGCCGCGGAACAGCCGCCCATGAACGCGTTTGCCGCCTTCATCCTGCGCGGGCCGGGGCAGTCGGCGTCGGTGGCCTGCGCCACGCTGCTGCTGGCCTCGGTGCTGCCGCCGCTGGGCTGGCTCAGCGCGGCCGTGCTGGCACTGGTGATGCTGCAGCTCGGCCCGCGGGCGTACTGGTACGCCGCTGGAATCGGTCTGCTCGCGCTGGTCGCGGCGGGCTGGCTGGTGCTGGGGCACCCCCTCGCCGTGGCCATCGGCGCCTGCGCCGTCTGGTTGCCGGCCGCCCTGATCGCCTGGGTACTGCAGCACCGGGCACGGCTCGATGATGCCCTGCTGGTCGCCTGCGGGCTCGGATGGCTGCTGGTCATCGGGCTGCATGCCGCGCTGGATGCCCCCGCGCAATGGTGGCAGGAGGCGTTGCTGCAGTTCATGCCGCCGGAACGGGTCGAGGCCGATCTCGACATTCCGGCGGACAGGGTGCGGGAACTGATCGAGCGGGCTGCCCCTCTGATGACGGGCATGCTCGCCGCGTCGGCCGTGGCGGGGACGATCGGCAGTGTCCTGCTGGCGCGCTGGTGGCAGGCGGGGCTGTATCATGCCGGTGCATTCGGTGATGAGTTCCGTGCCCTGCGCCTGGGCCGGGTGGCGGCCACGATTCTGGCACTCCTGTGTGCGGCAGCACTGGCACTGCCGGGTGCCCTGCTCGACGAATTGACCTTCGTCGCCCTGGCGGTCTACCTGTTCCAGGGACTCGCGGTGGCGCACGGGGTCGTCGCCGCTCGCGGCATGGGCGCGGCCTGGCTGGCGGGACTGTACATACTCGGCCTGCTGGCATTGCCGCAAATGGTGCTGGCGCTGGCGCTGGTCGGTGTGGCCGATGCCTGGATGGATTTTCGCGCCCGGGCGCGGACCGAATGACATGATCATTGAATAGTGACTGCAACGGGGTGCCACGGCACTCGCGGGAGACGAAGCAATGCAGGTGATACTGGCACAGAATGTCGACAATCTCGGCAAGCTCGGTGATGTTGTCCAGGTGAAGTCGGGGTATGCCCGCAACTACCTGCTGCCGCAGGGGATGGCGCGCATGGCGACGCCGGAGAACGTCCAGGCGATCGAGGCCCGGCGTGCCGAGCTGGAGCGGCACGAGGCGGAGAAGATGGAAGCCGCGAAGAATCGCTTCGAGTCGCTCGACGGTCACCGTGTCACGATCCGCGCCAAGGTCGGAGCGGAAGACAAGCTGTTCGGCTCGGTCAGCGCGGGCGACATCGTGGATGCCCTCGCGGCCGAGGGCCTCGAGTCGGAGAAGCGCGAGATCCGGCTGCCCGAAGGGCCGTTGCGGACCGTCGGCGAGTTCGAGGTGGGCGTGCATCTGCACGGCGACCTGGACGCGACCGTCACGGTCATCATCGAACCCGAGGAATAACGGACCGCGGCAGGCCGGCTCGTCCGCCGGACGGGGCGTTCCGGTACCCGGTCCGGCGCCCCGGAAACCGGGCCGGTCGCGTTGAACGATTCATCCGGTTGTCGGTACCGTCACCGGTCGCCGATCACGATTCGGCCCGGATGCGGCAGCGGTCTATAATGATCGACGCCGATCGGGGAAAGCCGGTCGGCGCCACTTGCCGGGACCGCATGCATGACTGACACCGTTTCCACCCTCGACCCGGAACACGTCGCGCTGTCGCCGCGGGTCCCGCCGCACTCGATCGAGGCCGAGCAGGCCGTGCTCGGCGGCCTGATGCTCTCCGATGATGCCTGGGACCGGGTCGCGGACCGGGTCGCGGAATCGGATTTCTACCGGCGTGAGCATCGGCTGCTGTTCCGCGCCATCGGCGAGCTGGCCGATCGCGACGAGCCACGCGACGTGGTTACCGTGTCCGAATGGCTGTCCCAGCGCGACGAGCTGGAGAGCGTCGGAAACCTGGCCTATCTCGGGCAGCTCGCGCAGGAGACGCCGAGCGCCGCCAACATCGTCGCGTACGCCGACATCGTCCGCGAACGCTCGGTGCTGCGTCAGCTCATCGCGATCGGCAACGACATCGCGCGGGCGGCCTACGAGCCGCAGGGCCGCGACACCAAGGAGCTGCTCGACTACTCCGAGCAGCAGGTCTTCGCCATCGCCGACCGGGGCAGCCGGCACCGGCGCGGTTTCCGGGCCATCCGCAACGTGCTCGGCGAGGCGATCGATCATCTCGACACGCTGTTCAACAGCGACTCCCACATCACGGGACTCGCCACCGGATTCAACGACTTCGATGACCTGACCTCGGGTCTGCAGCGCTCCGATCTCATCGTCATCGCCGGCCGCCCGTCGATGGGCAAGACGAGCTACGCAATGAATCTCGCCGAGAATGTGGCCCTGACGCAGCAGGAGCCAGTGGCGGTGTTCAGCATGGAGATGCCGGCCGAGCAGATCGCCACGCGCATGATCGCCTCGCTCGGGCGGGTCGACATGAAGCGTCTGCGCTCGGGGCGGCTGGAGGACGACGACTGGCCGCGGATCCACTCGGCCGTGTCGCTGCTGACCCAGCAGTCGAAGCTGTTCATCGACGACACGCCCGGCCTGACGCCGTCGGAGCTGCGCGCCAGGGCACGCCGGCTCAAGCGCGAGCACGGGCTGTCGCTGATCCTGGTCGACTACATCCAGCTCATGCAGGTCGGCGGCACGGTCGAGAACCGGGCCACGGAGATTTCGGAGATCTCGCGTTCGCTCAAGGGCCTGGCGAAGGAGCTGAACGTGCCGGTCGTGGTGCTGTCGCAGCTCAATCGCTCGCTGGAGCAGCGCACCGACAAGCGGCCGGTGATGTCGGATCTGCGCGAGTCCGGTGCCATCGAGCAGGATGC
>CAYZHJ010000048.1:0-20677 GCA_964478305.1 uncultured Ectothiorhodospiraceae bacterium | reverse complement strand
TCGCGTACCGGCTTGCCACATTCTCGTTTCGCTTTCCCTGCGTACTCTGCGCCTCCGCGAGATGATGCTTTGCGCCTTGCGTGCTTCGCGCCATGGCGAGAAGCCTTTCACTCGGGCGGAAACACCCGCCGTCCGTCCACCATCGTCCAGGCCACCCGGCCGCGCAGGGCCGTGCCGGCAAAGGGGGTGTTGCGGCCGCGGCTGTACATGCGATCGGGATCGAGGACCCACTCGGCATCCGGATCGAAGGCGCACAGGTCGGCCGCTGCGCCAGGGGCGAGCGTGCCCGCTTCCAGGCCGAGGGCCCGTGCCGGTCCCGAGGTGAGCGCCCGGAGCGCGGTCGTCAGGTCGCAGTCGCCGGCATGAACCGTGTCGAGCGCGAGCGGCAGCAGGGTTTCCAGCGCGGAGATCCCGGCCGCACTGGCGCCGAAGGGCACGCGCTTCGCGTCGGGTTCGTGCGGTTGATGGTCGGAGCAGACCGCCCCGATCAGGCCGTCGGCGAGTGCCCGGCGCAATGCGACGCGATCGCTCTCTTCCCGCAGCGGTGGCCGGACATGGGCGTGGCTGTCGAACCGGATCACGGCCTCGTGCGTCAGGTGCAGCTGGTGGGCGGCGATGTCGGCAGTGATCGCGGTTCCCGCGTCCCGTGCCCGGGCCAGCAGCTCGCAGGCAGCGGCCGAGGAAACGCGGCCGACGTGAATCCGGGCGCCGGTATCGGCCGCCAGCACGATGACGCGCGCCAGCGCCGTCGTCTCCGCCGCGACCGGGATCGCCGGCAGTCCCAGCCGGGTGGCGACCGCGCCCTCGTGGGCGCGGCCGTGGGCCAGGTCGGGATCCAGCAGCGGCAGCATCACGGGCAGATCGTGGGTCGCGGCATAGGCGAGTGCCTGGCGCAGCACGTGGGTGTCGCGGACAGGGCGTTGTGCCTGTCCCAGCGCCGGGCAGCCGGCCGCCGCCAGCGAGCGCGACGGGGCCAGGTATTCGCCGTCGAGACCGAGCGTGAGGGCGCCGATTGGCAGGACCCGGGCGCTGCCGGCGGCCAGGGCGCGCTGATGGATCAGTTCGACGGTGGCGGGCGCATCGATGACCGGTTTCGTGTCGGGCGGCTGGCACAGCGTGGTGATGCCGCCCGCGACCGCGGCCCGCGTTTCCGAGGCGATCGTGCCCTTGTGGCCCTCGCCCGGTTCGCGCAGCCGGGCGCACAGATCGACCAGCCCGGGGCAGACGACCAGGCCGGCGGCGTCGATGCGCGCAGGCTCCTCGGGGAAGCCCGCCGGGGCATCGCCGACGGCGACAATGCGGCCGTCGCGAATCCAGACGTCGTGCAGGCCGTCGACCCCGCCGGCCGGGTCGATCACGCGGCCGCCCTCGATCCGCACCGCGTTCATGACGGCGTGCCGACGGGTGCGGTACCGGTGATCAGCGCCATGACCGCCATGCGCACGGCGATGCCGTTGGTCACCTGTTCCAGGATCACCGACTGCGGCCCGTCGGCGACGCTCGATTCGATCTCGACGCCACGGTTGGTCGGGCCGGGATGCATCACGATCGCCTCGGGATGCGCCAGCCGCAGGCGTTCGGGGGTGAGACCCCAGCCGGCAAAGTATTCCGATTCGCTCGGCAGCAGCGCGTGTTCCATGCGTTCCTTCTGCAATCGCAGCATCACGATCACGTCGGCATCGGCGATGCCGCTGTCCATGTCCTCGAAGACCCTCACCCCGAGTGATTCCATGTCGGAGGGGATCAGCGTGCGGGGGCCGACCACCCGGATCTCGCCGGCGCCGAGCGTTCGCAGGGCATGGATCTCCGAACGGGCGACCCGGGAATGCAGCAGATCGCCGACGATCGCCACGACCAGACCGGAGAAATCGCCCTTGTGGCGGCGGATGGTGAAGGCGTCCAGCATGGCCTGGGTGGGGTGGGCGTGCTGGCCGTCACCGGCGTTGATGACGTGGACGTGTTCGGAGACGTGCCGGGCCACGAGATGGGCCGCGCCGGATTCGCCGTGACGGATGACGAACAGGTCGCACTGCATCGCCTGCAGGTTGGCGATGGTGTCGAGCAGCGATTCGCCCTTGGCCGTGGCCGAGGTGGCGACATCGACATTGAGCACATCGGCCGACAGCCGCTTGGCGGCCAGCTCGAAGGTGTTGCGCGTGCGCGTGCTGGTCTCGAAGAACAGGTTGACCACCGTGTGCCCGCGCAGCAGCGGCACCTTCTTGATCGGCTTGTCGTGCACGCTGGCGAAGGATTCGGCCAGGTCGAGAATGCCGGTCAGGTGTTCCGCGCTCAGTCCTTCGGTGGTGAGGAAATGGCGCAGTCGACCGTTGGCGTCGAGCTGGACATCTGCCGACGGGCTCATGCAGGTGCGTTCCCGTGTGCCATGTCGCGAATGGTCAGGCCGAGATCGTCGGGATTCAGTCGCACCTGCTGGTGTGGACCGAGATCGAGACGCTGGCCGACGAAATCGGCCCGAATCGGCAATTCGTGGCCGGTGCGCTCGATCAGCGTTGCCAGCATCACCCGCCGTGGCCGGCCGTAGTCGAACAGCACGTTAAGCGCTGCGCGCACGGTCCTGCCGCTGTAGACGACATCGTCGACCAGCAGGATGTGCCGGTCGTCGACATCGAAGGGAAGTTCCGAACGGGTCACGCGGGGGTGCAGACCGATGCGCGAGAAATCGTCGCGGTAGAACGAGATGTCCAGCGTTCCCAGCGGGTTCTCGACCCCGAGGCGGCGATGCAGTTCGCGCGCCACCCGGACACCGCCGGTGTGGATGCCGACGATGCACAGCTGCGACAGATCGCTGTCCGCCCCGGCACGAATCTCGTCGGCCATGCGGTCGAGCCATCCGGTCACGGTCGGGACGTCAATCGACATCGTGCGCGTGCGCCTGCAGCCAGCCTTCCAGGATCAGGGTGGCCGCCATTCTATCGACATCGCCCTTGCGCGTCCTGCGGCGCGTGCCGGCGGCACGGCTGTCCGCGATCATCTCGTGCGCCGCCCGCGAGCTCAGTCGTTCGTCGGCCTCGTGCACCGCCAGGCCGTAACGCGACGCAAGTGCGGATGCGAAACGGCGTGCGCGCCGGGCGAGCGGCTGTTCGCCGCCGTCGGTCAGCAGTGGCACGCCGACCACCAGCGCCGCCGGCCGCCATTCGGCGATGATCGCATCGAGTCTCTGCCAGTCGGGCTCGCCATCCCGGGCCGGTATCGTGTCCACCGGCCCGGCGCTGCCGGTGACGCGCTGGCCGGCGGCGATCCCGATGCGGCGCAGGCCGAAGTCGAAGCCGAGATAGGTCCCGTCCAACGCGTTGCCCCGATGCCGTTCGCGAGATGGCTCGCGATGATAGCAGCTTTGGTTGCCGTGCCCGCTCGACGGTGTGTGGCTGCGGGATGCGTGGGAGAGAGGAACACCGAACACACCCGAGACACTGAAAATACCGAAAAGGGAAGGTGCACGAAATTCCGGCCCGGAATCATCGGGGCCGCGCCCGCCGGTCTGCAGGCACGCGCCGGCTTTTGTATCGCTTGTCTCGATGCTTTTCCGGTGTCTTCGGTGCATTCGATGTGTTCGGTGTTCCTTCTCGAGGCCCTTGTCGGAGCCGTCAATCGCCACCGGAACCGGAAGACGGTCCGGGTCAGGCGTGCCCGGCGTCGGAGGACATCAGGTCGAGATCGATGCCGAGCTGCGCTGCCGCCGCGGCAAGCCGCTCCTCGGCCGGCAGGTGAAACAGGATTTCGGTGCTTGCCGGGCAGGTGAGCCACGCGTTCTGCGCGATCTCGTCCTCCAGCTGGCCCGCGCCCCAGCCGGAATAGCCGAGCGTGACCAGGCTTCGCTCCGGTCCCTCGCCCCGGGCCATGGCCTCGAGGATGTCGCGCGAGGTCGTCAGCGCCACCGATTCCGACAGGGCCATCGTGCCTTCCCACTCGCCGCTGCGGTCATGCAGGATGAAGCCTCGTTCGGACTCGACCGGGCCGCCGTAGTGCACCGGAGCGCGGGCGATCTCCGGCGCGACCGGCTCGATGTCGAGGTGCTGGAGCACCTCGCCCACCGTCAGGGTCATGGGACGGTTGACCACCAGTCCCATCGCCCCGTGTTCGGAGTGCTCGCAGATGAAGGTCAGGGTCCGCTGGAAATTCGGATCCTGCAGGGTCGGCATCGACAGCAGAAACTGGTGTGTCAGCTCCATTCCTAACGGGTCTCCAGCCTCGCACCGGCGGTGAATTCCCAGGTGCGGGTGATGTACAGCAGGTCGGTTTCCTCGCGCAATTCGTCGGGAAAGTCCCGGAACGGCGCCGCCAGTCGCACGATCTCCTCGGCGGCACGGTCCAGTATGGGCTGCCCGGAGGATGCACGCACGTGCACGTCGCGCAGGCTGCCGTCGGCACGCACCGCCACGACCAGTACCAGTGCGCCCGAGAGCCCGCGCCGGCGCGCTTCCCGCGGATAGTTGGTGTTGCCGATCCGTTCCACCGTCTCGACCCAGTCGTGCATGTATTCCGCGGCGACGGAGGCACGGGTCCGGGCGGTCACGAACATCTTGCGTGGACGCTGGGCATAATTGACCAGGGCGTTGTCGATCTCGCTCGCGAGTTTCGCCACCCGTGCCTCGTACTCGATCTCCTCGGGCTGGCGGCGTGGCTTCTCGGTGTTCACTTCCCGTCGGCGGCGTTCTTCCGGCACGCTGGCGTCCGCGTCACGGCTGGTCAGCACGGGTTCGGGCGTGGTGATGTCGGGCTCGGGTGCGCCGGCCTCCAGCGGGGCCGGCGCCAGGCCTGCCCGTGCCTCGCGCTCCGGCGAGCTTACCGGTGCCCTGGGCCGCGCGCGTTCGTCGCTGTTGCCGCCGCCGGCGGCATCGACGTTGGCCAGGTAGTCGGCCTCGTCGGGCGCACTGTCCGTTTCCTGCTGGACCAGCACGACATCGAGCGCCCGGGGAACCTCGTTGCTGCGTTCGTACGGAGAAAAACCGACTCCGAGAATCACCAGCCCGTGCACGGCAGCGGCAAGGAACAGCGTGAGGCCGAGACGATCGGCGGCAGTGACGGCGGCGGCTGCGCTCATCGGGCCGGGGAAATCTCCTCGTTCATGCCGAACATTGTACCGCGACCGTCGGTGCCATCGGCAGATGCCGTGCGACAGGCCTCTCGCGAAGGCGCGAAGCACGCGATGAGCAAAGCATCATCTCGCAGAGGCGCAGAGTACGCAGGGAAAGCGAAACGAGAATGTGGCAAGCCGGTACGCGATCGTAGCGAGTTTCACCACAAGTGTCTGCATGGCGCGTGATGCCGGATGGCTCACTGCGTTCGCAATCCCGCCTGCGTCATCTCCAGCCACGGATCCCGCCTCCCGGCACTTCCGATTTTCTTCGTCTTCCCTGCGTACTCTGCGCCTCTGCGAGATACTGTCTTTCGTGTTTCTTCGCGCGCTTCGCGCCTTCGCGAGAGGCCTGTCGCACGGCGGCTTCTCACGCAGTCGCACCGAAACCGCGCTCGACGACGTCCATCAGCCGCTCGGCCGCGTTGACGCCGGTCTCGCGGGCAATTTCGCGAATGCAGGTGGGGCTGGTGACATTGATTTCGGTCAGCAGCTCGCCGATCACGTCGAGGCCGACGAAGACCAGTCCGCGCTCGATCAGTGCCGGCGCCACGCGCTCGCAGATGCGACGGTCGGCATCGGTCAGCGGCTGACTGCGGTAGCCGCCGCCCGCGGCGAGGTTGGCCCGCGTCTCGCCCTCGGCGGCCAGCCGGGCGAGGCAGTACTCGAGGGGCACGCCCTCGACCAGAAGGATGCGCTTGTCACCCTCGCGAATGGCGGGCAGGTAGCGCTGGGCCATGATCGGTCGGCGATAGCGCAGGGTCAGCGTTTCCAGGACCGAGTTGGTGTTGGGGTCGCCGGCCTGGAGGCGGAAGACGCCGGTGCCTCCCATGCCGTCCAGCGGCTTGACGATGACATCGCCCTGATTGGCGATGAAGGACCGCAGGACCTCGTGCCGGGCCGTGACCAGCGTCGGCGGGCAGAGGTCGGGATACCAGGCCGTGGCCAGCTTCTCGTTGTAATCGCGCAGCGCCTGCGGCCGATTGTAGACTGCCACGCCGGCGTGCTCGGCCTGTTCGAGCAGGTAGGTGGCATAGACATAGTCCATGTCGAACGGCGGATCCTTGCGCATGAGGACGGCATCGAGATCGGTCAGGGGCGCTTCGACAATCTCGCGGGTCTCGTGCCAGTGCTGCTCGTCGTCGTGAACCTCGACGACGCGCATCCGGGCATGCACCCCTCCGTCCTCCAGTGCGAGATCGTGCGGATGAATCTCGCGCAGCTCCCAGCCGCGCGCCTGTGCGGCGAGCATCATGGCGAGCGTCGAATCCTTCTTCGGCGTGATCGCCGCCAGGGGGTCCATCACGAAACCGATGCGATGCGTCATGCGTGATCCTCGTCTTCCCGGTAGAACGGTATGCTTGTTGCTTCCGATTTCGGGGTGGGCCGGCTTCCGGCACCGCCCGGTCCATTCCGCCGCGCAGCGGTCATTATGGTACCTGAGCGCATGCAGGGACATGGTCCGTCCGGCGGGCGATCGGCCATGCGGACATCGCGGACGCAGGTTCACGCATTGGCGGACGGATCGACCGGATCAGTGCCCGAAGACGGGACGCCGACTGCGCTGTCGCCGCTTCGGTCAAGGGTCTACACTGGCGACACTCTGGAGTTGCGAGACAATGTCGACAAATGAGGCTAAGCTCTTGATTTGGGAGTCATTAGGTCCGGCAGAAAGTTTGCCTGCCCGGGGCGCTTGCGCTATCGTCACCATGGTGGGTTCCCGGGTGCTTCCGGCCGGGCAGCAAACTGCGGGGGGTGTTACCGGCAATGAGTGAATCGGATGATGCCCTCAAGGGCCTCAAGGTCATGGTGGTCGACGACAGCAAGACGATTCGGCGCTCCGCGGAGAATCTGCTGACCAAGGCCGGGTGCGACGTGGTGACCGCGGGCGACGGTTTCGAATCGCTGGCCAAGATCGCCGAGCACGAACCCGACATCATTTTCATCGATATCATGATGCCGCGCCTTGATGGGTACCAGGCCTGCGCGCTGATCAAGAACAACAGCCGGTTCAGGAACACGCCGGTGATCATGCTGACCAGCAAGGACAGCATCTTCGACCGTGCGCGCGGCCGTCTCGTGGGATCCGAACAGTACCTGACCAAACCCTTTTCCAGGGAGGACCTGCTCGGCGCGATCAAGCAGCACGTGTCGAGCGTGGGTTCGTGAAGATGAATCGGATGCGTCGGGAGATTGAATGATGGCTACCGTACTGATCGTCGATGATTCGCCCACCGAGGTTCATGCCTATCAGCAGATGCTGGAAAAGCACGGTTTCGAGGTCGAGTCGGCAACCGATGGCGAGGCCAGCATCCAGAAGGCCCGGGAAGTGAAGCCCGACCTGATCCTCATGGACGTGGTCATGCCCGGCATGAACGGATTCCAGGCGACACGTTCGCTGGCCAAGGATCCCGAAACCGCGGGAATCCCGGTCATCATCATTACCACCAAGGACCAGGAAACGGACAAGGTATGGGGCCTCCGCCAGGGTGCGCGCGGCTATATTGTCAAGCCGGTCCGGGAAGACGACCTGGTCAAGCACGTGACGGACGTGCTGGGCGGCTGACGGGTACCGTCCATCGGGCGGGGGATTGCCGGCGCGGGCCGGCCTGAGGCATTTGGAGAGGTTGAGCGGATGACAACAGTGCTGATCGTCGACGATTCACCGACGGAACGGTACAACGCGACACGGATCCTGGAGAAGCACGGCTACGAGGTCGAGTTCACGACCGATGGCGAAAGCAGCCTGGAAAAGGCGCTGGAGACCAGGCCCGACCTGATCCTCATGGACGTGGTGATGCCCGGCATGAACGGGTTCCAGGCAACCCGGGCGCTGAGCAAGAACCCGGAGACGGCGAACATTCCGGTCATCATCGTGACGACCAAGGATCAGGAAACCGACAAGGTGTGGGGATTGCGGCAGGGCGCACGGGATTACGTGGTCAAGCCGATCAAGGAAAACGATCTGATCAGCCGGGTTCAGGCGGTCCTCGGCGAATGAGGCGGTGACCGATGGCGCAGGAGGCGGCGACAACCGGAGTCCGGCGGGAACCGATCGATCTGCTGCTGGCTCACGAGCGGCGGCTGACCGAGGCGGGCGCTGCACTGCCGGCCCAGCGCGAGATCAGGGAGCGCTGGACCGGCATCGGCTTCCGTGTCGGCGATCACCGATTCATGGCCTCGATGGAGGAGGTGCGGGAAATCATCGATCCGCCGGTGTGCACGCGCGTGCCCGGAACGGTCTCGTGGTTCCTGGGCATCGCCAACGTGCGCGGCAACCTGGTGCCGGTATTCGATCTGCATGGATTTCTTGCCGGCGGGCGGGTTGCACAGGGCCGGCAGGCGCGGGTCCTCACCTTTCAGCAGGAAGGACTGCACGCTGCCTTCCTGGTTGACGACGTACTGGGCATGAAGCGCTTCGAGCTCGATCAGCGTGCCCGGGTGGAGACAGGGGCCGAGGCACTGGCGGCATACGTCACGGACGGGTTCCGTCAGGGCGACGAGGAATGGCCGGTGCTCAGCCTGGCCGATTTCGTGGCAAGCAGGGATTTCCTCGAGATCGCCCGATGATTCCACGAGTCGCCGGCCAGGCCCCCAGGACAGGAGGACATGCATGAGAATGCCGGATTTCGGTGCCCTGCAGCGCACGGGAGCGACCCTGCGATCGGCCGTCGCCAACCCGGTAGTCGTGCTGTCGCTGCTGCTGGTGGTCTTTCTCGCCGCGATGGTGGCCTCGTTCCTCTACGCGCAGGCACAGGGTCGTTACCAGAGCCGCTACGACAGCGTCGTGCTGGAACAGAGCCGGCTGGCCGAGGAAATATCCACTGCCGCCATCCAGGCCGCGTCCGGCCGGACCGATGCCTATGACCGGCTGCAGCGACTGACCGACGAGTTCGACGAGACCCTGCAGACACTGGACAACGGCGATCCCCGTTCCGGCCTGCCGCCGCTGCCCGAACGCTATCGCCCCGATCTGGAAGCGGTGCAGAGCGCCTGGCGCGTGGAACAGGTCAATCTCGACGCGATTGCAGCGGGGCGGGAGTCCGTCCAGCAGATCACGCAGAACATTGCCGAGATCCGCGGTGTCGCCGACGACCTGCTGGCACAGACGGCCAGCGTGGTCGACCAGCTGGTGGCGATCGACGCACCGCCGGAGCGGATCCAGGCGGTCAGCCGCCAGCTGTGGCTGCTGCAGCGCGCCCTGGGCGCCCTGGACCGGGTGCTCGCCGCGGGTGACGAGGCGCGCGCCGCGGCCGACACCTTCGCCGAGGATGCGGCCCTCTACGGGCGGGTGCTCGACGGCCTGCTCGAGGGCTCCGAGCGCCTCGGCATCGAGCCCGTGGAGGATCCCGAAGTACGGGAGACGCTGCGCGACCTGTCGGTCAACTATGCCGCGGTGCGGCGGCACATCGGCTCGATCCGCGAGCTCGCACCGGAACTGCTGCTGGCCAACCAGGCTTCGCAGGAGCTGCAGGGCAACCTGCAGGCGGCGATCGGACGACTGCAGTCGGCCATGCAGCCGGGCGGCGTGGCCGACACGGCGCTCTACGTGGCCATCGGCTTCAGCATCGCGGCCGCCCTGACGCTGATCGGTCTCGGCTACGTGCTGTACCGCAACGCTCGTCGACGGCTGGAAGAGTCGGCCGAGCAGAACCGCCGCAACCAGCGCGCGATCCTGCGCCTGCTGGACGAGCTGTCGACCCTGGCGGACGGTGACCTGACGACGCATGCGACCGTTACCGAGGACATCACCGGCGCCATTGCCGACTCGGTCAATTCCGCGATCGACGCCCTGCGCAGCCTGGTCACGACCATCAACGCCACCGCCGAGGATGTCGCCCGTGCCGCCGACCGCACCCAGTCGACCGCCATCCGCCTGGCCGAGGCCAGTAATCACCAGGCACGCGAGATCGCCGCGGCCAACGAGGCCATTACCGACATGGCCTCCTCGATGGAACGCGTGTCGAAGAACGCGCGCGGCTCCGCCGAGGTGGCGATGAAGTCGGTGCAGATCGCCTCCAGCGGCGCCGAAACGGTGCGGCGCTCGATCTCGGGCATGGACTCCATCCGCGAGCAGATCCAGGAGACCTCGAAACGGATCAAGCGGCTGGGCGAATCCTCGCAGGAGATCGGCGACATCATCGGAGTGATCAACGACATCGCCGAGCAGACCAACATCCTGGCACTGAATGCCGCGATCCAGGCATCCACCGCCGGCGAGGCCGGCCGCGGCTTTGCCGTGGTCGCCGACGAGGTGCAGCGGCTCGCCGAGCGCGCGACCGACGCCACCAAGCGGGTCGAGGCGCTGATCAAGACCATTCAGAACGACACCAACGAGGCGGTTTCCTCGATGGAGGAGTCGACCGCGGGCGTGGTCAGCGGTGCAAAGCTGGCAGAGGAGGCCGGTGGCGCGCTGGGCGAGATCGAGTCGGTGTCGAAACAGGCCGCCGACCTGATTCAGCAGATCTCGCAGGAAGCCGAGCAGCAGGCCGCGAGCGCCGTCGAGATCTCGGAAACGATGAACATCATTCAGGGCATCACCATCCAGACTTCCGACGGCACCAGCGAGACCGCGACCTCGATCGGCGAGCTGACCGCGCTGTCGCAGGAGCTGCGCGAGTCGGTGACGGGTTTCAAGCTGCCCGAGGAGATCGATCCGAAGCGGCACGGGGAGACGATCACCATGCAGGGGAGCGACGTGTAATCGGGAGGGGCAACCCCCCGATGGGCGCCATCGATGAGCGTGCGACAGACGTATGAAATCAACTCGATCGCGACGGTTCTGCAGGAACTGTCGCCGCTGATCGAGGATGTGCAGCGTACGCTGGAGAAGGGTTTCGACAGCGGCCGGCCGACTGCGGGCATGGACAATGCGGTCGGCCGACTCGGCGAGATCGGGGGCACGCTGCAACTGCTGGACCTGCACGGCCCGGCCATGCTGGTGCGGGAAATGCGCGCTCTCGCCGAGGCCCTTTCCAAAGAGCGCGTCGAGAGCGTCGAAGGTGCCCTCGATATCCTGCTGCAGTCGGTCTTCCGCCTGCCCGATTATCTCGATCGCATTCGTGTCGGCCAGCACGACGCCCCGCTGGTGCTGCTGCCGCTGATCAATGAATTGCGCGCGGCACGTGGTGAATCGGAGCTGGGGGAGCAGGCACTGTTCCTGCCCGATGTGGCCACGCATTTCCCGATCGACGACGGGGTTGCCGACAGCGGCGAACTGCAGGCGCTCGCCCGGCGGCTGCGGCCGCATTTCCAGAAGGCGCTGGTGGGCTGGTTCCGCGGCAGTCGCGGCGACGCCTGCCTCGCCGTACTCGGCCGCATCTCCCGGCAACTGGCCGACAGCGCCGATCGCAGCGGCGTGCAGCGGCTGTGGCAGGCCTGCGCGGCCCTCGTCGAATCGCTCGCCGGCGTGGCGGCCGGAGACGATGCCGTCGCCCGCGGCATGCTGGGCCGGTTCGAGCGACTGCTCACGCTGCTCGCGCGCGAAGGTGAACCGACACTGGCGCATTCATTGCCGGACGATCTGCTCTCCGCCCTGCTGTATCGCATCGCGCATGCCCCGGCCGACGGCGAGAGTCTGCGCGCCGTCAGGCAGACTCATCGTCTTGACGCGCTGCTGTCGAGGGGGCGCGATGCCGCTGCCTTCGAGGGCCTCAACCGGGAACTGCTGGAAGCCGTCGGCGAGGGCATCCGCGAGGATCTGACCGGCGTCAAGAACGCGGTCGAGATCTTCGTTCACAGCGAGGAGCACAGGCCTGACGCGCTCGAGGGCCTGCCGGAACAGCTGAACCGCATCGCCGATACCTTCAGCATGCTCGGACTGTCCGAGCTGCACGACGCGCTGGCATCGGAAGCCGACGCCCTGTCCGGAGTGGATCCGGCCGGGGAAGACATGCAGGGCCGGCTGCAGGATCTGGCGGATCTGCTGCTGCGTGCCGACAACGATCTGCTGGCACTCCAGTCCGGCCGGCCGCGCGTGGATACCGCCGGCATCGAGGTCGAGGACGCCGAGGCGCTGGCGATCCGCCGCCTTCCCGACTCGGAATACTATCCGCTGCTGTCGGCCGTGGTCACCGCCGCGCTGGATGACCTTTCGCGGGTGCGCGAGGCGGTCGGTGCCTACTGTGCCGATCCCGGGTCGGGCACCGAGGCGGTGGCCGAGGTGCCGGCGCTGCTGTCGGAAGTGGCGGGCGCGCTCGAGATCCTGCCGCTGGAGGATGCCCTGCCGATCGTGCGAGGGCTGCAGGACTATGTCGAGGGCAAGCTGCTCCAGGCACGGATCCGGCCCGACGACCAGACCCAGATCCTGATCGCCGATGTCGTGGCCGGGATCGAGTACTACCTCGAGGCGATCGATCACGATCGCTTCGGCATGACGCATCTGCTCGAGAGCGCCGAACGGGCCATCAATGCGCTGGAATCGGGCCGCGAGCCCGAGCATTACGAGGATGACGAGGAAGTCGTCATGGATTCGACCGACCTGCCGGCGATGGATGCCGACGAGCCCGGCATCGGGGAGACCGGACCGGCAGCGGGTGAAACGGCGGGTGATGTCCCCGGGGCGCCGGCAGCGGAAGACGAGACCGGGCCGTCATCGGAGAAGGACGATTCGGAACCCGCGGACACCGCCGCAGTGGAAACGAACCTTGATGACATCGCGGCTCCGGCGGTCGCGGAACTCGAGGATACGGCCGGCGAGGAGCGCGGGGCTGCAGGGGACGAAGCGGAACCGGCGACGGCCGCCGCGGCGACGCCCGGCGTGGATCCCGATGCCAGCGGCTCGTCCCAGCTCGCGGTGCTGGGCGATGAGGTGGACGAGGAGATCGTCGAGGTCTTCATCGAGGAGGCGCTGGGCGAACTCGACAAGATCAACGAGAACCTGCCGCAGTGGCGTGCGGCCACCGACGACGAGGCGGCCCTGATCATCATCCGCCGTGCCTACCATACGCTCAAGGGCGGGGGACGGCTGATCGGGGCCGAACTGATCGGCGAATTCTCGTGGGCCATGGAGAACCTGCTCAATCGCGTGATGGACCACTCGATCGATCCGTCACCGGCCGTGTTCGACACCCTGGACGAGGCCTCGGCCGCACTGCCGCAGCTGATCGAGCAGTTGCAGGGAAACCGCGCACCGATCGAGGGCATAGACGACCTGATTGCCCGTGCTCATGCCCTCAGTCGTGGCGAGGAACCGCCCCCCGGCGGGGGCGGCAGTACGCACGGGTCGGTGCCGCCGCAGGCCCCGCCCGGGGGAGATGCCGAATCGCCCCCGGATCCGTTCGCGTCCGAAGACCAGACGGGATCCGCGCCGAGCGGGACGGACGAGCCGCGGGGTACGCAGGAGGATGAAAGCGGGTCCGTCGACGAGGCCGTCACGCCACGCGCCGAGCCGATCGCGCACACGGATGCAAGCGCATCGTCGACGGTGCCGTCCCCCGAAGTTGACGACGATGCCGAGCATCGCGAGGAACTGCTGCGGATCTTTGCCGAGGAGGCCGAGGGACACTGCCGGCTGTTGCGGGAACATTTCGACGAGCCCGGCGGCAACACGGAGCTGACCGTGGACGAGGAATCCCGGCGGGTGCTGCATACGCTGGTCGGAAGCGCGCAGACGGCCGGTGTCGAACCGCTCGTGGAAGTCGCCTGGCTGATGGAGGACATGGTCCGGAACCGACGCGAACAGGGCTATCGCCTGCCCGCCGAGGTCGCGGAACTGTTCCGCGAGGCGGTGGTGCGGTTCGGCGTCATGCTGGCCGACATGCGGGCGGGTCGTGAACCGTACGCGGGGGACCTGGTGCAGCGCCTGCGCACGACCGGCGCGCGGTTGCGCACGGAAGAGGCGGCCGGCGATGGCGAGGACTCCAGTGACAACGAGTTGCTCGACGTGTTCCTCGAGGAAGCCGACGATATCCTCGAGGCCTGTGATCAGGCCGTCGGACGCTGGCGGGTCGATCCCGGCGACCATCAGGCGCTGAGTGAATTGCAGCGCGCCCTGCACACGCTCAAGGGCGGGGCCCGCATGTCCGCCCTGCCCGCGATCGCCGACCTGACGCACGAGACCGAATCGCTCGTCGAGGCCGTCGTCGACGGCAGCGTCACTCATGACGAGGAGATGCTCGATCTGGTCCAGGAGGCGGTCGACGCACTCACCGTGCTGCTGGAACACGCGCGCAACCGTCAGACACTGTCGCCGGTCGACTGGCTGGTGGAGGATCTGCGCAATCTCCGGATCGGCGGATCCGGCGACGGTGCCGCGGAAACGGCTGCCGACCGGCCGGAGGCAACGGGCGCGGACGGGGCGATGGAAGAAGGCGCGGGGACGGAATCCGCCGGCGAGATCCGGCAGACGCCGTCGCCATCGACGGACGGGGACACGGAATCGTTACCCGCGGACACCGCCGCCGTCCAGCGCACACCCGCCAGCGACCAGATCCGCGTCCAGGCCGAACTGCTCGACAATCTGGTGAACTTCGCGGGCGAGGTCAGTATCTATCATTCCCGGCTGGGCGAGCAGATGACCCAGTACCGGTTCAACCTCAACGAGTTCGAGCAGACCGTGAACCGCGTGCGCGAGCAGATGCGGACGATGGAGAACGAGACGGAGTCGCAGATTCTCTACCGGCATCAGAAGGAGGCCGACAGCCCCGACGAGGACTGGGATCCGCTCGAATTCGACCGCTATACCCGCATCCAGGAGGTGTCGCGTTCACTGGCCGAGAGCATCGGCGACCTCGACTCGATCAAGGAGATCCTCGACAACCTGACGCGCGATGCGGAAACGCTGCTGCTGCAGCAGTCACGCGTTTCCTCGGATCTGCAGAACGGCCTGATGCAGACCCGGATGGTGCGGTTCGACGGTCTGCGTGCCCGGCTCGCCCGCGTGGTGCGCCAGACAGCCTCCGCGCTGCACAAGAAGGTGCAGTTGAGCATGACCGGCGGCGAGCTCGAGATCGATCGTTCGGTCCAGGAACGGGTCATTGCGCCGCTCGAGCACATCCTGCGCAATGCCGTCTCGCACGGCATCGAGTCGCCGGCGAAGCGCAGCGAGGCCGGCAAGCCCGAACAGGGCGCGATCCGTCTCGACCTGCATCGCGGCGGCAGCGACATCATCATTGACATCATCGACGACGGTGCGGGCATCGATCCGGCGAAAGTCCGCCGCAAGGGTATCGAGAAGGGCCTGATCAGCGCCGACGACGAAATCGACGACAACGAGGTCATCAAGCTGATCCTCGAGACCGGCTTTTCCACCGCCGACGAGGTTACCCAGATTTCGGGCCGCGGCGTGGGCATGGATGTCGTCGATGCGGAGATTCGCCGCCTCGGCGGCACCCTGGGCATCCAGACCGGCCTCGGCAGCGGCACGCGCTTCACGGTGCGCCTGCCGGTGACGCTGGCGATCAACCAGGCGGTGCTGGTCGGTGCCGGTGATGAGCAGTACGCCATTCCGATCGCGTCGATCGAGGGCGTCGCCCAGGTCACGGCGGGCGAGCTGAAGGGCTATTACGTCGATCCGTCGAAGCTGTATGGCTATGCCGGCAACGAATACAAGCTGCGTCACCTGGGTTCCCTGCTGGGCGTTTCCGAGCCCAGACTGGAGGACGAGGCCATCAGCTATCCGGTGATCATGATCCGGGCCGCCGACGAACGCGTGGCGCTGCACGTGGATCAGTTGCTCGGCCGGCGCGAAGTGGTGGTCAAGCCCGTCGGTGCCCCCGTGAATGCCCTGCCGGCGATCTCCGGTGCCACCATCATGGCCGATGGAACGGTGGTACTGATTCTCGACATGGGCGGTCTGCTCGGAACCGAGCACCGCTTTGTCGCCACCGGCCTCGAGAGCGGGGAGGCCGCTGCCGCGGAAACGGGCGAGAAGGACGAGGCGGAAAGCGGGCAGGAGCGCATGCCAACGGTGCTCGTGGTCGACGACTCGATCACCATCCGCAAGGTCACCCAGCGCATCCTCTCGCGCAACGGGATACGGGTCGAGACCGCCAAGGACGGGGTGGACGCGGTCGCCTGGATGGGCGAGAACGTGCCCGATCTGATCCTGCTCGATATCGAGATGCCACGCATGGACGGCTACGAGGTTGCCAACTATGTGCGCGGCGAGGAGCGACTGGCTGGGGTCCCGATCATCATGATCACCTCGCGAACGGGGCAGAAGCACCGCCAGCGCGCCGAGGACATCGGGGTCAATCGCTATCTGGGCAAGCCGTATCAGGAAACGGAACTGATGGAAAACATCAATGCCCTGCTCGCAATTGCGGCCTAGGCGGAGTGCCGGCCGATGAGTGACGAGCGCGTGAAATGCCTGGTGCTCTCGATGACGGGACCGGTCGTGCTCGTGCCCAATGCCGCGGTCGCGGAACTGATCACGCAGAATACCCTGACGACAGTGGACGGGGCTCCCGACTGGCTGCTCGGACGCGGCAGCTGGCGCGGCCTGGACATTCCCCTGATCGCGTTCGACCGCCTGTGCGGCGAGCGCGAGGAACCGCCGCCCGGCTCGGGCCGGTTCGTGGTGCTGTTCGGGCTGGAACAGGAGGGAGCGCCCGCGTTCTACGGCATCCGCATCGATCGCCTGCCGCGCTCGGAAACGGTCGACCGCGCCGGCCTGGTCGCCGCCGAGGACCCGGAACACGCCAGCGAGTTCGTCGCCATGCGCGCCCGGCTGACCGACCGCGACTGCCTCATCCCCGACTTCGACGCCCTCGGCCGCGCCCTCGCCCCCTACGCCCCCACCGACACCCGCTGATCAAAAGGAAAGCCTCTCTCGCAGAGCCGCAGAGAACGCAGAGTTCGAAGGCCATGAAAAATGAGGAAACCACGATCAATCTTCCGTGAGCGGGATGGGTTGAGGTTTTCCTGGAGTTCGTTTTCTCTGCGGTCTCTGCGAGAGATCCATCGCACGGCGTTCAGTGAAGGCAATCAGCGCAGGTCGCCGTAGAGAGCCTGGAGGGCCGCGAGGGCGGCGACCGCGGCGGTTTCGGTGCGGAGGATGCGGGGACCCAGGCGGATGCCCCGGCAGCCGGCCTTGCAGGCGGCATCGCGCTCGGCGTCGCTGAATCCGCCCTCGGGGCCGGCGATCAGCGTTACCGCATCCGTTGCCCGCAGTTCGTCGGGACCGTGCGCCGCGTTCGGGTCCAGCAGGACGTGGGGATGCGCCGTGCAGTCCGTGCGCGTCAGCCAGTCGGTGAAATCCTGTTGCGGTTCCAGCACGGGCAGGGTCGTGCGACCCGACTGTGCAGCCGCAGCCGCCAGTACGCCGGCCCAGTGCCTGGCCTTCTTCTCGACCCGCTCGCCGACGGGCGCCGCCTGGGTGCGTTTCATGATCACCGGGATCACGCGCGCGATGCCGAGCTCGACGCTCTTCTCCAGGGTGTAATCCATGCGCTGGCCGCGCGAAATGCCCTGGACCAGCGTGATCGCCAGTGGCGATTCCCTCGACAGCGGCTCGAAGCCGGTGATCGTGACAGCGGCATCCCGCTTGCCCCGCACCTGCAGTTGGCCGATCCAGTCACCGGCATCGCCATTGAACAGGCGCAACTCGGCGCCGTCGGGCAGGCGCAGCACCCGCAGCAGATGGTGGGCCGTCTCGGCGGGCAGGTCATGGGTATCGCCGACGGCAAGCGCCTCCGGCAGGTGGACCCGCGGCACGCGCATCAGTCTGCCGTTGCCCGATCCACGCCCTCGCGTGCGGCGGCGACCAGGTGACGGATCTCGTCGTCGGTGATGACGTAGGGCGGCATGAAATAGATCGTGTTGCCCAGCGGCCGCAGCAGACAGCCGCGGGTGAGTCCGTGGCGGTAGACCCGCAGTCCGCGGCGCTCCTGCCAGGGAAAGGGATTGCGCCGATCGCCGTCACGGCACATCTCGACCGCCGCGATCATGCCGTGCTGGCGGATGTCACCAATCTGCGGGTGATCGTCGAAGGCCTCCGACAGCGCTTCCTGCAGCACGCGCGCGCGTCCGTGGTTGGCCGCGAGGACATCGTCGGATTCGAAGATGTCCAGCGTCGCCAGCGCGGCCCGGCAGGCGAGCGGATTGCCGGTGTAGCTGTGCGAGTGCAGGAACGCCTTCAGTGTCTCGAACTCGTCGTAAAAGGCGCGATAGACGTCCTCCCCGGTCAGTACGGCGCACAGCGGCAGATAACCGCCGGTGATGCCCTTCGACAGGCACAGGAAGTCCGGGCTGATGCCGGCCTGCTCGCAGGCGAACATCGTGCCCGTTCGGCCGAAGCCCACGGCGATCTCGTCGGCGATCAGGTGCACGCCGTGCCGGTCGCAGGCCTCGCGCAGCAGCTCCAGGTAGACCGGGTGATACATGCGCATCTGGCCGGCGCACTGCACCAGCGGTTCGACGATGACCGCGCAGGTTTCGGCGGCGTGGCGTTCCAGTGCGGCTTCCATGTGCGCGAACTGGCGCCGGCTGAAGGACTCCCGATCCTCGCCTTCGGGTCGGTGAAAGCAGTCCGGTCCCTCGACGATGATCGAATCCATCAACAGCGGGCTGTAGGTCTTCTTGAACAGGTCGACATCGCCGACTGCAAGGGCGCCCAACGTCTCGCCGTGATAGCTGTTTGTGAGCGCGATGAACTTCGTCTTCTCGCCGTGGCCGCAATTGCGCCAGTAGTGGAAGCTCATCTTGAGCGCCGCCTCGATGCCCGACGAGCCGTTGTCGGCATAGAAGCAGCGGGTAAGCGGTTCGGGCGTGATTGCGACGAGCCGTTCGGACAGCTCGATCACCGGCTCGTGCGTGAAGCCGGCCATCATGACGTGCTCGACGCGCTCGAGCTGGTCCGCAATCGCGGCATTGATGCGCGGATTGGCATGACCGAACAGATTGGTCCACCAGGAGCTGACCGCGTCGATGTAGCGGTTACCCTCGAAGTCTTCCAGGTACACGCCCTCGCCGCGCGCGAACGGAATCGGCGGCCACTGCTCGTGGTCCTTCATCTGCGTGCACGGATGCCAGACGACGGCCAGGTCGCGATCGGTCAGGTCACGGTTGTTCATGGTGCATCAGTTCCGGATGGCATGTGCAGGGAACCACAGATGAACACGGATGAACACAGATGCTGCCGCCCATGGGCGGAGAGCGTGTCGGAGCTTCGTTGTCAGTCCGTTGCCGGTCGATGGCCCGAGAACCTGAACCACGAATGAACACGAATAAACACGAATGTGAAACAGCATGCGATGAACGGATGTCTGAGCTGCGCTGATACTCAGTGGATCATTCAAGCGTCATGATCACGTAGCGCTACAGCGAAGCTTCGGGAGCGGTTCCGCCAGCAACAATATTACTCGGCGCATCCCTGCGCCTCTCCCCTTCGGGGCTGGCGTGAAGATTCGCTCCCGGCGAATCTTTCGTGTCCATTCGTGTCCATTCGTGTCCATTCGTGGTTCGTTTTTTCCGCCCCACTGAATCGACTCGCCTTCAGCGCAGCTCCGACACGGGATCCGTCGGCGGGCGGCAGCATCTGTGTTCATCCGTGTTCATCTGTGGTTCATCCCCTGCAGTGTTGCACACGGAAAAGCCCTGCGCCCGGGCAGGCGCAGGGCCGTTGGTTCAATAGCGGTAGTGGTCCGGCTTGAACGGGCCGTTCCGCGATACGCCGAGGTAGTCGGCCTGTTCGGCGGTCAGCTCGGTGATGTCGGCGCCGATCTTCTTGAGATGCAGCCGCGCGACCTTCTCGTCCAGGTGCTTGGGCAGCACGTAGACCTTGTGCTCGTACTGCTCCGGACGCTGCCACAGCTCGATCTGGGCCATCACCTGGTTGGTGAACGACGCCGACATGACGAAGCTCGGGTGGCCGGTGGCGCAGCCGAGGTTCACCAGCCGGCCCTCGGCCAGCAGGATGATCTTCTTGCCGTCGGGGAAGGTGATGTGGTCGACCTGCGGCTTGATGTTGTCCCACTCGTAGTCGCGCAGTCCGGCGACATCGATCTCGTTGTCGAAGTGACCGATGTTGCACACGATCGCCTCGTTCTTCATCGCGGCCATGTGATCGTGGTTGATCACCTGGTAGTTGCCGGTTGCCGTGATGAACAGGTCGGCCTTGTCGCAGGCCTCGTCCATGGTCACCACGCGGTAGCCTTCCATCGCCGCCTGCAGGGCGCAGATCGGGTCGATCTCGGTGATCCACACCGTGGCGCCCATGCCGCGCAGGGCCTGGGCACAGCCCTTGCCGACATCGCCGTAGCCGAGCACGACCGCGATCTTGCCGGCGATCATCACGTCGGTGGCGCGCTTGATGCCGTCGATCAGCGACTCGCGGCAGCCGTAGAGGTTGTCGAACTTCGACTTGGTGACCGAATCGTTGACGTTGATCGCCGGGAACGTCAGCGTGCCTTCGCGCTCCATCTTGTAGAGCCGGCTGACGCCGGTGGTGGTCTCCTCGGTGACGCCCTCGATGGCCTCGGCCAGCCTGGCATACCAGCCCGGCTGCGAATCGAGGCGCTTGCGGATGGCCGCGAACAGGGCCCGCTCCTCGTCGCTGTCCGGGTTGTCGAGGATCGAGGGATCCTGCTCGGCCTTCGCGCCCAGCGTGACCAGCAGGGTGGCGTCGCCGCCGTCGTCGAG
>CAYZHJ010000047.1:0-20782 GCA_964478305.1 uncultured Ectothiorhodospiraceae bacterium | reverse complement strand
CGCCCGGCGTGACGAAGCCGTAGCGCTTGCCGAGCATCCACTGGCGCTTGAGGAATATCACCCCTGTGAACGGGATCGTGATCGCGTAGAACGACGCATAGGCGTACTGGAAACCGCTCGTGTAGAGCAGTCCCGGATGCCCCATGAACGTCCAGCCGGAGAACGACGTGGCGGTCGCGGCGAGCACGAACACCCAGATCGAGATCCGGCGTCCCGCAATGAAATAGTCCGAGGCGGTGCGGGCCTGGATAGCACCACGGACACCCATCGTGATGCAGTAACCCCAGTACAGCGCCACGAACACGATGAGCCATACGACTTTTGCTTCCATCGGAGGACGCTCCTCTCTGGCATTTGTTGGAGTGTGGTCAGCGCAGCGCGCCGGAACGCGAGCGCTTCCGGTTCACTAGCTACAAACGTGCCAGATGGGAAAATTCCCGGAAATCATGGAGATGAGAAAAGTTTCCGGGCACGAATCAGCCTGATCGTTACCATGGGTAACACACGGATGGTCGCGGAATGTTTCCTCGGGTAACACCTGTCGATGTCCCGCCGCCGCGAGGCGAGTCCCGGTTTCGTCAGGCGCTCGCGGAAGAGGTCTCCCCGGGGCGGGGAATGTTCATGCGCTGGCGTCGTTCCCACAGCGCCTTGCGACTGATGCCGAGACGCCGGGCCAGCTCGGTCTCGGTGAGCTCGTCCTGGTGCGCCAGCACGAAGGCCCGGAAGTATTCGTCCAGACTCAGTTCGCGGCTGACGGGTGCACCATCGCCTGCCGCCGGCGCCCGGTCGTGCTCGGGCAGCCCGAGCTGGGCTGCGCTGATGCGGCCGTCGTCGCACAGGATGACCGCCCGCTCGACCGCGTTTTCCAGTTCGCGCACGTTGCCCGGCCAGTCGTAGGCACGGATCGCCGCGATCGCGTCGCCGCCCAGCTCGGGCGGCTGGCGGTTCGTGTTGCGGGCGGCCTTGTCGAGCATGAACCGCGTCAGCTCGAGCAGATCCTCCGGGCGTTCGCGCAGGGGCTTTAATCGCAGCACCATTTTCTGCAGGCGGTAGAACAGGTCCTGGCGGAAACTGCCGGCACCGCACATGGTGTCGAGGTTGCAGTGCGTGGCCGCGATCAGGCGAATGTCGATCCGGCGCGAATGCGAGGCACCCACCGGCCGCACCTCGCTGTCTTCCAGCACGCGCAGGAGCTGGGCTTGGGCCGCCAGCGGCAGCTCGCCGATCTCGTCGAGAAACAGCGTGCCGCCGCTGGCTGCCTCGACCAGGCCGATGCGCTTGCCGGTGGCGCCCGTGAAAGCCCCCTTCTCGTGACCGAACAGCTCCGACTCGACCAGGTTCTCGGGGATGCCGGCGCAGTTGACCGCGATCAGCGGCGCCTCCCGGCGCGGGCTCTCCTCGTGGATCGCGCGCGCGACCAGTTCCTTGCCGGTGCCGGATTCGCCCAGCACCAGCACGGTCACGTCGGTGGGGGCCACGCGGCTGATGCGTTCGCGGACCTCCTGCATGGCCGGCCCGGTGCCGATCATGCCGGTGATCGGGTAGTCGCGCTGAATGTCGTGCTTGAGGGCGGCATTCTGCCGGCTCAGGCGGTGCTGTCGCAGGGCGCGCTCGACGATCAGCAGCAGCTCGTCGTGGTCGAACGGCTTGGCGATGTAGTCGATGGCGCCGCGCTTCATCGAGTCCACGGCCGATTTCACGCTGGCATAGCTGGTCATGACCAGCACCGGCACGTCCGGCGCGTGCTCGAGAATGTCGGTGCCGTCGGCACCGGGCAGCTTCAGGTCGGCGATGATGAAATCGAAGCGATCGGGTTCCCGCGCGATCGCTTCGTCGATGTCGCCTGCGGTCGCCACCTCGTAGTCGTGGCGTTCCAGCAGGCGGGCCAGCGCGTCGCGGATCACCTGCTCGTCGTCGATGACCAGGATGCGGCTCATGTGGCGGACTCCAGCAGGTATTGGGACGGCATGCCGCTGGCGGGCAGGCGCACGGTGACGCGGGTTCCTCCCCGTTCACGCGGGGCCAGGCTGATGTGACCGCCGTGCTCGGCAATGATCGAGTGAATCAGCGGCAAACCCAGCCCGGTGCCCTTGCCGACCGGCTTGGTCGTGAAGAACGGGTCGAAAACGCGTTCGGCCACTTCGGGATCGATGCCCCGGCCCTGGTCGACGACCTCGAGCACGATCTCGTCGGGTCCCTCGCTGCGGGCCCGGATGGTGACCGGGTCACCCGGTTCCGAGGCATCCGCGGCGTTGGACAGCAGATTGACGAAGACCTGCTGCAGCAGTTGGGGATCGCCGTTGACGGCCAGCCCGGGCGGGCATTCGTTGCGGAAGTCGATGTGCTTTTCCGTGCGTCCCAGGCCGACCAGGCGGATGGCCTCGTCGATGGCGGGCGCGACCTCGACCGTCTCGCAGGCGAGCGGCCGCGGTCGGTCGCCATGCGAGAACGCGAGCAGCGATTCCACGATCGCCGAGATCCGCCGGGTCTGGTCGAGGATGACGGCGGCCGTGTGCTCGCGGCTTTCCGCCGTGTCGTCGTAGCGCAGGTTCTGCGCCAGGCTGGTAATGCCGGTGAGCGGGTTGCCGATCTCGTGGGCGACGCCGGCGGCCAGGCGCCCGATCGAGGCCAGGCGTTCGCTGTGGCGCAGTTCGGCCTCCAGGGTCTCGAGATCGGTCCGGTCCTCGACCAGGATCACCGTGCCATGGCCCGGGCGACCCTCGGTCGGTGCGTGGTCGATGTCCGCCTTGTGCAGGTTGCACCAGCGCTCGCGGTCGCCCACGCGGAATACTTCCTTGAATCGGTGCTGGTCGCTGCCGGCGACGAATTGCGCCAGCCCCGGACCCCACGGGGCCGGCAGGTTCTCCAGTCGCTTGCCGACCGCGTCGCGGCCGGCGATACCGGAGACCACCTCCATGGCGAAATTCCAGATGACGATCTCGTCGTCGGGCGCGAGCGCGCATACGCCGAGCGGCAGCTCGTGCAGCACGTCGCGATGGTAGCGCTGCAGGGAATGGATCTGGGCGGTGAGTCCGCGCAGCCGGCTGCGTGAATCGGCGAGCTGGTCCTCCATGAAGCGGATGCCGTCGGCCAGGGCGATGTGCGAACGACGCTTGAGCTGCAGCCGGTCGTCGACGATTAGCTGTGCCAGCGCCGGCCCCACTAGGCCGGACAGGTTGCGGTGGATGCGCTCGCGCAGCAGGCGCAGCTCGGCCGGGCGCAGTTCGTCGCGGGCCATGTCCAGCTCGGACAATGCCTTGCGGACCTCGGTGCGGGCGGCGTCACGACCGATGAGGCGCGACAGGTGGCGCTCGAAGTCGCGCGGCGAACCGGCCTCGACCCGGCCGGCCAGCGGCATCAGGCGCTGCTCCGTGCAGACCTCGGCGGCCTTGGTTTCCGCCTCCGTGGGGCGCATCGCGAGGGAGACGGCGACAAACACGAACGCATTGACCGAAAGCGACCAGAAGGTGGTCGCCTGCCACAGGTTGGTGCCGTTCGGTGCCAGGAAGGCGGTGAGGTCGATATCGCCGCTTAGGATGTGGGAATTGACCAGCAGCGGGACGATGAGCATGCCGAACCAGATCAGTGCGCCGCCCCCCAGGCCGGCCAGGAAGCCCGCGGTCGTGCCACGCTGCCAGAACAGGACGCCCAGCAGGCCGGGGAGGAGCTGCGCCACGGCGACGAACGAGATCAGGCCGAGCTGGACCAGGCCCTGGTTGTGGACGATGACGCGATAGAACCCGTAGCCGGCGGCAATGATCAGCGCGATCAGGATTCGCTTGCCCCACAGCACCCAGCGATAGAGATTGGTCTGCGGCCGGCGGCTGATGAACCGCAGCGGCAGGATGAAGTGGTTCAGGCTCATCGAGGCGAGCGCAATCGTGGTCACGATCATCATCGCGCTGGCCGCGGAAATGCCGCCGATGAAGGTCATCAGCGGCAGCAGCCCGTGTCCTTCGCCGAGCGTGATCCCGAGGACGTAGAAATCCGGATCGGTGGGCGTGGCGAGGGCATTGCCGGCCCACAGGATCGGCACGATCGGGAGGTTGAGCAGCAGCAGGAACAGCGGAAACATCCAGCTTGCCGTGCGCAGGCCGTCGGGACTCGGATTCTCGGTAAAGGCCATGTGGAACTGGCGCGGCAGCAGGAAGGCCGCGCAGAAGGCCAGCAGGGTCAGGGTGAGCCATGGCCCGGAGCTGACCGGTTCGTAGAGCGCGGACAGGGCCTCGGGATGATCGCGGGTCCAGTCCTGCAGCCCGCCGAGGCCGCCAAACACGCCCCAGACGGCGAATGCGCCCACCGCCAGCAGGGAGATCAGCTTGACGGCCGACTCGAACGCGATGGCGACGACGAGGCCGCTGTGCTTCTCGCGCGGCGTGAGATGGCGGGCGCCGAACAGGATCGCGAACAGCGTCAGGGTGACGCAGAACACCAGGGCGAACAGGTTGGTTGCGTTGCGGTCGGACAGGACCTCCACCGACTGCGTGACCGCCTGGATCTGCAGCGAGATGTAGGGAAGGATGCCGAGCAGCATGAACAGGGTGACCACCAGCCCGGTCAGCGGGCCGGGATAGCGGAACGCGAACAGGTCGGCGACCGAGGTGAGCTGATACTCGCGCACCAGCCGCAGGACCGGCATCAGCAGGACGGGCGTCAGCAGAAAGGCGATGGTGACGCCGAGATAGATCGTGAGGAAGTTGTAACCGGCGCTGTGGGCGAAACCGACACTGCCGTAATAGGTCCACGAGGTCGCATAGACCCCGAGAGAGAGGGTGATCGTCAGTGGGTGGCGGGCGACGGCTTCAGGGATGTGGCCGCGTTCGGTCAGCCAGGCGACCAGGAACAGCAGCCCCAGGTAGGCCACTGCCACGAGGAACAGTTGCCACAGTTCAAGCGCCATGATCGCGTTCGTACCAGTGTCGCAGCCCCATGGCGGCGATCAGCAGGGCCCAGAGCACGAACGGCGTGTACCAGGGCAGGCCGGCGCCCGCCCACCAGTCCGTGAATGGCGAGGCGAACAGGAACAGTGCCAGCGCCAGCAGCAGCAGCACGAGGTCCAGCCGGGTGGCATTGGCCTGACCGGGATTCATGCCGTCGAGCCTAGCATGACCTGTTACGGATCGTAACACCTCGGCCCTGCCGGAATCGCCTCGGGCCGCCAGTTCATGCGGGCCATGGCATGGAATTCGGGCACGCTCGCCGGCGCCTCGGTGAATGCCGGCTGCCCCAGGTGTGCCCAGGCGGTCAGCAGTGACGGCAATGGCCGCGTCTCGTCGACGGGCAGGGCGCCGGTCTGCTTGCTCAGCTTCTCGCCGTCGGAGCCGACGAGAACCGGCAGGTGGCACCGTTCCGGTTCGGGCAGCGACAGTGCCTGCTGCAGCGCGACCTGTATCAGCGCGGAGGGCAGCAGATCCGCGCCGCGGACCACGTGGGTGATACCCAGCGCGGCATCGTCGACCGCGTTCGCGAGGTGATAGGTCCGCAGTCCGTCGCGCCGGCGCACGATCGGGTCGCCGATTTCGGTGACGCTGTCGAGGGCGTATTCCCCCTGGATCGTGTCCGTCAGCCCGAGCCGGCCGTCGGCCAGGCGCAGTCGCAGGGCGGTATCGGGCGTGTCCGGCGGCAGGCGGTCACGGCAGGTGCCGGGATAGATCGGGCCCAGGGGCCCGTGACGCGCGGTTTTCGCCAGGCTGCGCCGGCTGCAGTTGCAGCAGTACACCCGTCCCTCACGGCGCAGTCGTTCCAGTGCCTTGTCGTGGATTTCGCCGCGTGCGCCCTGATGGATCACCGGACCGTCCCACTCGAACCCGAGCGCCTCGAGCTGGCGCAGGATCCGGTCGGTCGCGCCCGGCATCTCGCGCGGCGGGTCGATGTCGTCGATGCGCAGCAGCCAGCGTCCGCCGGCACGCCGGGCCTCGAGATGGCTGCCCAGGGCGGCGATCACCGAACCGGCATGCAGCGGTCCGGTGGGCGAGGGCGCGAAGCGGCCGACATATCCGCTCATGCGATCCGGTTCCCGTCGTTGCGCAACCGCCACGAGCGGCGCATCGTCAATGCATAGAGCGTCGGCACGACGAACAGGGTGAGGGCGGTCGAGACGACCAGGCCCCACACGATCGCGGTGGCGACCGGCCCCCAGATGAGCGATTCGCCGCCGAGACCGGCGGCGAGCGAGAACAGGCCGGCAATGGTGGTGGTCGAGGTGATCAGGATCGGGATCACCCGCCGGCGCGCCGCGAACAGGGTGGCGTGCACGAGCGGCATGCCGCTCTCCACGCGCGTGTTGGCGGCCGAGACCAGCACGATTGCGGCGTTGACCGCAATGCCCGACAGTGCAACCACGCCGTAGAGGGTATAGAGCGAGACCGGGTTGCCGGTCGTGATCAGGCCGGCGGTGACGCCGGTGAAGGCCATCGGCACCGTGGTCAGGATCATCAGCGGCTGGAAATAGCTGCCGAACTGAGTGCCGAGGATGAGGTACATCAGACCCACGCCGAGGGCGAACAGCACCAGCATCGAGTCGAGACTTTCGGTGATGTCGTCGAGCAGGCCCGAGGTGTCCAGGTCGATGTCGGGGTGGCGCGCGCGCATGTTCTCCCACTGCTGCAGGATCCACTCGTTGGCCCGGACCGTGTCGATGCGCTCGCGGTCGATGTCGGCCTCGATCGTGATCGCGCGGCGAAAGTTGTAGTGCCGAATGCTGGCGCGGTCGGGCCGGCGTTCGGCCTCGACCAGCTCCGCCAGCGGTACCCGTTCTCCCGCGGGGGTCGGCAGGGAGATGGCCAGTATGTCGTCGATCGCGGCCGGTTCCTGGCGTACGCCCAGCACCCGCACCTCGCGCTCCTCGCCCCGGTCCTGGAACGCGGTCACGATCTCGCCGTCGACCATCAGGCGGATCGCGCGCGCGACCCGTGCAGGCGGGAGTCCGGCGCGGTGCGCCGCGGCGGCGTCGACGCGCAGCTCGAACGTCATCTGCCCCTGGGTGTCGTCGTCGCTGATATCGACGATCGCCTCGTGCCGTTCCATCGCGGCCTGCAGATCCGCCGTCGCGGCACGAATCCGGTCGAAATCGCTGCCCCGCACCTTGATGCTGATCGGTTTCGTGGTGGGCGGTCCGCCGGCGAGCTTGAGAAAGGTCACGTTCTCGGGGCCGGCCAGTTCCTGTACGCGGGCGCGCAGGTCCTCGACCAGTTGCACCACCCCGCGCATGCCTTCGCCCATCGGCTGCAGCGAGACGATGAGCTGGCCGTAGTGATCTCCCCGCAGGGGTGCGGTCTCGGTGAACTTGCGGCCGGCGTAGGTGACGATCTCGCGCAGCTCGGCGTCCCGGATCCCGTCACGGATGCGCGCCTCGATCTGCAATGTCTGTTCGAGCGTGCGTTCGAGCCGGGTGCCGATCGGCATGTCGACGTTCACGTAGAACAGCCGGACCGGATCGCTGGCGAAGAATTCGCGCCGCACACCGGTTTCGGTTGCCACGGCCACGATGGCGAGCAGGAACAGCGCCAGCGCGACCGCGAGCATCCGCTTCGGCCGCCGCATCGCGAACGCCAGCCAGCGGGTATAACGGGTACGGATCCGGCGCAGGATCCGGGTCCGGGTGCGCTGATGGCGGGACGGCCGGGTCAGGTCGATGCGTGCGGATCGAACGTGGACCGGCAGGATCCAGTAGGCCTCCACCAGGCTGATGGCGAGTGCGGTGGTGACCACCATCGGCACGACGAACATGAACTTGCCGAGGATGCCCGGCAGCAGCATGAGCGGCAGAAAGGCGGCGATGGTGGTGGCCACGGCGCTGGTAACCGGCGCGAACACCTCGCGCAGGCCCTCGATCGATGCGGTCGCGACCGGCTCGCCGCGTTCCAGCCGGTAGTAGATCGACTCGACCACGACCACGGCATCGTCGACCAGCATGCCCAGGGAGATGACGATGCCGAGCAGTACCATCACGTTCAGGGTCTGGTCCGCCGCGAACAGCACGCAGAAGGTGCCGGCGAGAATCGCCGGTATGCCGATCGCCGTGAGCAGCGAGATGCCGGTGCCGAGAAACAGCCAGGTCACGATCAGCACCAGCAGCAGGCCGATCAGCAGATTGGTCTGCATCACGTCGAGCGCGTTGCGGGTGATCTCGGTCTGGTCGTCGGCAATGACCAGGCGCACGCCGGTACCGGACTCGATGCGATTGCGCTCTTCCACGTAGTCGCCGAGCCGATCGACCAGGTCGAGCGTATTGGCCCGCGGTGTCTTGGTGACCGCGAGCATGACGCCCGGACGGCCGTCGTGTCGCACCAGGGTGGCCGGCTCGCTGCGGCCGCGCCGGACCGTGGCGACGGCATCCAGCGGGATCTCTCCCGTCGCGGTCTCGACCGGCAGGCGTCCCAGTACGCCGGGATCGGCGCTGGTGCCGAGCACGCTCACCAGCCATTTCTGCGAACCCACTCGCACATCGCCGGCGGCGAGGTCGCGGAAGTGGTTGCGCACGCTGTCGGCGACGACATCCGGCGCGATCGCGTATTCCTCGAGTCGTCCCGGATCCAGCACGACCTGCAGTTCCGGTTCGACGAGGCCGGTGGCCAGGATGCTGTCCACCCTCGGAAGCTGCTCGATCTCGCGGCTCACCAGCTCGGCCTGGCGCCGGAGCCGCTCGCCGTCGCCGGGCGCGGTGACGACGAGCGTCGCCGAGGGGAACGCATTGGCGGTGGTGATCTCGAGAACGCGGGGGTCGTCGACGTCGTCCGGCAGTTCGTCCTCGGCCGCGCGGATTTCGCGCCGCAGGTCCGCGGTGCGCTGGCGGAAGGTGTCCTCGTCGATGTCCTCGAACCGGACCAGGATGCTGGAGACGCTCTCGCGGCTGGTGCTGGAGACGAAGCGCACGTCGCGCACGTTGCGGATCGCGCGTTCCAGCGGGTCGGTCACCCGGCGTTCCACGTCGCGTGCCGTCGCACCGGGCAGGATCGTCGTGATGTCGATCCAGTTGAAGTTGACGGTCGGATCCTGCTGCCGCGGCAGCATCACATAGCTGGCACTGCCCAGCACCAGCACGAGCACGAACAGGGCATTCGCCAGTACGTGATTGTCGTACAGCCGCTCCAGCACGATCGTCTACTCGATGATCTCGATCGGGGTGCCGTCGACGGCGGCATGACGTCCCTCGATCAGCACCGCGGTATCGGGCGGCAGATCGGTTCGGGCAGGACGACCTTCCACGGCGTCGGGGAGCGGGTGAAATCGCGCCCGCCCCTCCTCGGCGATGAACAGTCCCAGGCGGTCGCCGCGACGCACCGGCAGATCGGCCGGTACCGCCGTGCGCGGCGAGTGCCAGTGAATCCGTCCGGACTGGCCGGGCAGGGGCGGTGTCCCCGTGAACGCGAAACGGAATTCCTCCGTACCGGTCTCGGCGTCGACCACGCCGATGCGGCGTGGACGGGCCAGCGGATGGACCCGGCCCGCGGCACGGAACTCGATCGTCTCCGCCGTCTCGAGGGAATCGGCCCGGCCGGTCGTGATTTCGGCCCGGAGCTCCACGTCCTCCGGTGCGACCAGGGTCAGCAGCGCCGCGCCGGGTTGCACGAAATCACCGCTCGACTGGTGACGAGCGGTGATCACGCCCGTGCGCGAGGCTCTCACGTCACAGCGTTCCACTTCGCGCCGGGCCTTCGCGAATTCGGCCCGTCGCGCCTCCACGCCCGCAGTCCGGGCGGCGTGTTCGGTCTCGGCCCGGTCCAGTTCCTCTTCCGAGATCGCGTCCTCGGTCCGCAGGCGTTGCAGCCGCTCCCGCTGGAGGGAGGCCAGGCGAGCCTGCGCCTCGGCCTCGCGCAGGCGGGCACGGGCCGTGTCGCGTGCATCCAGGGCGTCGACGCATTCGAGTCGGGCCACGATTTCGCCCGCACCGACCCGGTCACCCGTTTCGACCGTGAATTCCACGATCGGGGCGGCGAGACGGGCGGGAATCCGGGTACGTTGCAGCATTTCCGTGCTGGCGGGCGCACTCGATTCGATGGCCACGAACAGCTCGCCGGCCGGCTGTACAGTGACCGGAAGCGGCTGCCCCGACTCGGCCGGGGCGCTGGGTGCCGCCAGCAGGAGCAGGAGCGGAATGACGGGACGCAAGGGTGGTTTCCGGTCCATGGGCATGCTCTTTCCCGGGTGACGATCAGGGGCGGAAGAGCGCATCCTAGCCATTCGTGCCCGACACGTCATTGCCCGGGCGATGACGGTGCGGCACCGGGCGGCAGACGGGTACCACCGATGTCCCGCTGTGCCGGTGTTCCGCGGGCACCAACGATTATTTGCCGCGTACCCGGTTGGCCATCCGAATTTCCTGTGGATGGTATATTCACGGAGGATTTATCCGATTTTCCCGGGGGTTGTGCAATCCGCCGCCGGTATGGGTTAGGTTTTTTCGTGGATGAAGACCGATTTCCGGGATTGCATCACGTCATCGGTGACGGTGCCGTGTATCGCCGGGTCCGGGGGGCAGATCCGCCCGCGACAAAGTGGTGCAACGGGGTCGGTTCCGGCGTTACCCTGTGTACAACGAAAACCGAGGTAAACGACCATGTCACTTCCGAAATTCCGTTCCATTCTTGCCACCGCGGCAGCCACATTCGCGCTGACGCTTGCGCCGGCCTCCCAGGCGGCCAACTGGAAATACGCGTTCGAAGAGGCGCTCACCGACGTCCAGGGCGTGTATGCCCAGGAATTCAAGAAGCACATCGAGGAGAACTCGGACCACTCCGTCCAGTTGTTCCCATACGGCACGCTGGGTGAATCGGCCGACATCATGGAGCAGACCCGAGCGGGCATTCTCCAGTTCGTCGACCAGTCGCCCGGCTTCACCGGTTCGCTCATTCCCGAGGCCCAGGTATTCTTCATTCCCTACCTGCTGCCGGAGGATCACGATCAACTGGTCGAGTTCTTCCGTACCAGCAAGGCGATCAACCGCGACCTCTACAAGCTCTATGCCGAGAAGGGCCTGGAACTGCTGAAGATGTTCCCCGAGGGCGAGGTCGTCATGAACACCAAGGAACCGGTGCGTTCCCCCGAGGACCTGGACGAGGTCAAGTTCCGCGTCATGACGAACCCGCTGCTGGTCGAGTCGTACAAGGCCTTCGGCGCGACCCCGACCCCGCTGGCCTGGGGCGAGGTCTACGGCGGCCTGCAGACCAACATCATCCAGGGCCAGGAAAACCCGATGTTCTGGGTCGAATCGACCAAGATGTACGAGGTCACCGGCTCGATCACGTTCACGGGGCACAACAACTTCACCACCGCGGTGATGGCCAACAAGCAGTTCTATGACGGCCTGCCGTCGGAGACCCAGACGCTGATCGACAATGCGGCCGATGCGGCGTTCGATCACATCGTCGATTATCAGAAGGGTCTGACCGAGGAATCGCTGGCGAAGATCAAGGACGCCAAGCCGGAAATGAAGGTCATCCGTCTCAGCGAGGAGGAGCGTGAGCCCTTCCGCCGTGCGGCCCGCGAGGTGGAGCAGAAGTTCATCGAGATGACCGGCGAGAGTGGCCGGAAGCTTCTCGATCAGTTCAAGGCCGATCTCGAGGCGGTCGAGGACTGAGGGGTCATCGGGGCGACGGAAAGCCGTCGCCCCGATCTCGTTTCGTCGACCCGGTCGTGCAGCCGTGTTCGGACGGAGTGCACGGCCGGGCCGCTTGCATGCGTCATCCACGGGGGTGAGACGGCATGTCCGACAACTCCGAAAAAGAATTCCAGTCGACCCTGCCCGGCCCGCTGGGTTACATCGATTCCTTCATCAGTCGCATCGAATCCTGGATTCTCGCCTGCGGGGTCCTGCTGATGGCCCTGATGACCTGCGGCAATGTCATCGGCCGTTTCGGATTCGGCTACAGCCTGTTCTTCGCCGAGGAAGTCAATCGCATCCTGATCGTGCTGATCACCTTTGCGGGCATCAGCTACGCCGCCCGCCAGGGGAGGCACATCCGGATGTCCGCGATCTACGATGCGCTGCCCTTCATGGGCCGCAAGGTCCTGATGACGATCATCTGCATCGTCACCTCGGTGACCATGTTCCTGCTGTTCTATTATTCGCTCGTGTACGTCTATTCGGTCTATTCCTCCGGCCGAGTACTGTCCTCTCTGCAGATCGGCGTTTTCTGGGCCTATCTGTGGGTTCCGGTCGGCCTGTTCTTCACCGGCGCGCAGTACGCGCTCACGGCGATCAAGAACCTGACCGAGAAGGACATCTACGTTTCGACCAACGTTCTCGACGGCTACGACGAATCCGAGGTCGAGGTCTGATGCGCAGCCACCATCACCCGGAGTAGAGAGTCATGGCAACCATATTGATGGTCACGATGATCCTGCTGCTGCTGCTGGGATTCCCGATGATGATCACGCTGATGGTGGCGGCATTCATCGGTTTCTACATGAGCTTCGGCGGCATGGGCCAGATGGAGTTCATGATTCAGCAGTTGATGGCGGGCATCCGGCCGGCATCGCTGATCGCGGTGCCGATGTTCATTTTGGCCGCCGACATCATGACCCGCGGACAGTCGGCCGGTCGCCTGATCGACCTGGTGATGCGTTTCGTCGGACATGTCCGGGGCGGTCTCGCGGTCAGTACCGCCACAGCCTGCACCCTGTTCGGCGCGGTATCGGGGTCCACCCAGGCGACCGTGGTCGCGATCGGCTCGCCGCTGCGCCCACGCATGCTGAAGGCAGGCTACAAGGATTCGTTCGTGCTGGCGCTGATCGTCAATTCCAGCGACATCGCGTTCCTGATCCCGCCCAGCATCGGCATGATCATCTACGGCGTCATCTCCAACACATCGATCTCCGAGCTGTTCATCGCCGGCATCGGCCCTGGCCTGATGATCCTGGCGATGTTCGCCACCTACAGCGTGATCTACGCCAAGATCAACGACGTGCCGACCGAGCCGAAGGCGAGCTGGTCGGAGCGCCTCGCCGCGGTCAGGAAGGCGGTCTGGCCGCTCGGCTTTCCGGTCATCATCGTGGGCGGTATCTACGGCGGCATCTTCAGCCCTACCGAGGCCGCCGCTGCCTGCGTGCTGTATGCCATCATCCTGGAGTTCGGCGTGTTTCGCGAGCTCAGCTGGCCCGACATCTACTCCGTCGCCAAGTCGACCGGGCTGATCACCGCCGTTGTCTTCATCCTGGTTGCGGCAGGGAACGGATTCGCCTGGATCATTTCGTTTGCCCAGATTCCGCAGGCGATACTGGCAGGGGTCGGTATCACCGAGTTCGGGCCCACGGGTGTGTTGATCACCATCGCGATCGCCTTCTTCATCGCCTGCATGTTCGTCGATCCGATCGTGGTCATCCTGGTGCTGGTCCCGATCTTCGCCCCCGTGGTCGCGAACACCGGTCTCGACCCTGTACTGGTCGGCATCATGATCACGCTGCAGGTGGCGATCGGCTCGGCCACGCCGCCGTTCGGTTGCGACATCTTCACGGCAATCGCGATCTTCAAGCGACCCTATATCGAAGTGATCAGGGGTACGCCGCCGTTCATATTCATGCTGCTGCTGTCGGCGGTGTTGCTGATCATCTTCCCCGAGATCGCGCTGTTCCTGCGGGATCTGGCGTTCAAAGAATAGTTGACGGCCGGCCCCGGACGGGGCCGGCCCTTGCTACAACAGGGGTGTTGCGGCCATGTTCAAGAAGATCCTGGTACCTGTAGACGGGTCGAAGCAGGCGCTGGTGGCGCTCGAGGCCGCCATCGAATTGCAGAAACTGACCGATGCCACCATCCAGCTTCTGTGCGTCTACAAGCACCACAGCCTGTTCGAGGCTTCCCTTTCCATGGTGCGGCCGAAGGATATGGATATCCCCGACGAGGCGTTGTCACAGTACGCGAAGGAAGTGGTCGAACACGCCAAGGAGTATGCAAGGGAACGCGGAGCGAAGAACGTCCGCGGTTTCGTTCGCAGCGGCCGCCCCTCGCGCGCCATCGTCGAGTCGGCGAAGAAGAACAATTTCGACCTGATCGTGATGGGCAGCCGGGGAACAACCGGCGATGTCGACGGCATGCTGCTCGGCAGTGTTTCCCAGCGCGTGGCCGGCCGCGCCCACTGCCCGGTGCTCGTCGTCTGATTCATGCGCCTCGGCGTCCTGTATCCGCCCTGCGGTGCCGAGGCGGAATACTACCGTCATGGCGAATCCCTGGGTGAAGATGTCCGCGTGACCCTCGTCGGGGTACGCATCCACGGCGGGGACGACGAGCATGCCCTCGCTCATCTGCGCCGGACCGGGACGATCGACAACCTGCTGCTGTCGGCCGATGCAATCGCTTCCCTGTCCCCGGATGCCGTGATCTGGGCCTGCACCAGCGGCAGTTTCGTCGAGGGCCGGGCACACGCCCGCCGCCAGGCCGAAGCGCTGGGCGAGCGCCTGCAGTGCCCGGCCACCAGTACCTCGCTCGCCTTTGCGGCGGCGCTGGAACGTCTCGGCATCGATCGGGTATCGGTGCTGGCGTCCTATCCAGGCGGCACTGCCGCCGCCTTCGAGGCCTTCCTGCACGAATGCGGCGTGGCCGTCGACACGATCGCCTGCCTGGATCTCGATTCGGGTCCGGTCGCCGCGCGCATCGGCGACGACCGGCTGCTGGAGCGGGCGCGCCGTCTGGACGTCGCGGACGACGGCGCCCTGCTGATTCCCGACACGGCGATCCCGACCCTGCACCTGCTGCCGCGCCTGCAGGAACTCCAGCCGGCACCCGTACTGAGTGCCAATCAGGTCAGCCTGTGGCACCTCGCCTCCCTGGTCGACCGCAAACTGCCACCGGAGATTGCCGGCCCCTTGCGATGAACATGTGAATCTCGCAGAGGCGCAGAGAACGCAATAAAAGAGTGAGCAAGACGTTCAATATTGCCCTCCGGGAATTCGACATGAGTGATCCACTCGTGAACAGGAAAATGCCACGGATGTTGAAAGTGCCGTCACCTCGTAATGGAACGATCGTGAACGATCGCAATGTTGTCTGCATTCCTCTGCGCTCCCTGCGCCTCTGCGAGAGAATGTCTTTCGACACACTGGGGACACTGTATCCGTCCGGAGAGGGGTGATGGCTTTTTCGATTCCCGAGCAAATGCATGCCGTGGTTCTGACCGGCCACGGCGGGCTCGACAAGCTGGAATACCGGGAGGATTACCCGGTACCGCAGCCTGAATCCGGCGAGGTTCTGCTCGAGGTTCATGCCTGCGGCATGAACAACACCGATGTCTGGGTGCGCGAGGGGGCGTACGGAACGGACGATGACCCGACAACGGTCTCGACCTGGCGCCGGGGGCGTTCAACGCTGACCTTTCCCCGTATCCAGGGTGCCGATACCGTCGGCCGCATCGTGGCCGTGGGCGAGGGCGTGGCCGAGCGGCGCATCGGCGAACGGGTGATGGTCGATTTCAGCATCTACAACACCGACACCGACAGCCTGGCCGACATCGACTACATCGGTCATGGCCGTGACGGTGGCTACGCCGAGTACTGTGCCGTGCCGGCGGAGAATGCCCATCGCGTCGAGAGCGGCTGCAGCGATGCCGAACTGGCGACCTTCTGCTGTGCCTGTCTGACCGCCGAGCACATGCTCAACCGGGCCGGCGTGACTGCCGGCGAGCGGGTACTCGTGACCGGTGCCTCCGGCGGCGTGGGTTCGGCCATCGTCCAGCTCTGCCGCATCCGCGATGCCATTCCCTATGCCGTCGTCGGTGCCGGCAAGGAACAGGCGGTGGCCGCCATCGGTGCGGAAGCGGTGATCACGCGCGGCGAGGGCGAACTGCCGGAACAGGTCGAGGCAGCGACTGCCGGCGCGCCGATCGATGTCGTGGCCGATCTGGTCGCGGGTCCGATGTTCCACGACCTGCTCAACATCCTCCGTCCGGAGGGGCGCTATACCACGGCCGGCGCGATCGCCGGTCCGGTGGTCGAGCTCGACCTGCGCACCATGTACCTCAAGCACCTGGCGCTGCACGGTTCGTCACAGGGTACACGGGGCGAATTCCGCGACCTCGTGCGCTACATCGAGAGCGGCCGCCTGCGGCCGTTGCTGGCCGGCACGTATCCCCTGAGCCGCTTCCACGACGCCCAGCGTGCGTTCATGGAAAAGGGCTTCGTGGGCAAACTCGTGGTCATGCCGGATCGATTCTTTGAGGCGGGATGAAGGAACCGCGAATGAACGCGAATGAACGTGAATATTGGCGCGTCGACTCTTTTGGTCGTGTCGGAGCTACGCTGATGGCGAATCGAAGCAGAGAAGTAGGTTGGGCCGACGCAGGAGGCCCAACATTTCGTGGCGCGGATCCGAAATAACGAAAACCCGGCGGGTGTTCCGAATGCTGCTTTGTTGGGCCTCCTGCGTCGGCCCAACCTACGTCCCTGTGGTTCTCTTCATTCCCGTAATGCAGTAAACCGGTATCAGCGAAGCTCCAACACGCTCTCGGAATCAACGCGCCAATATTCACGTTCATTCGCGTTCATTCGCGGTTCGCTTGATATGCTCGAATAATCGCCCGTAGCCGGTGACGGGTTCCTTGTAGCCGGCCAGGCGGAGCATATCCCAGGTCATGGCCTGGTTGCTGGTGATGACGGGCAGGCCCAGCTCCTTCTCCAGCGGTTCGATGATCGCGGCCGTGCGCAGCGCCGTGCAGCAGATGAAGAGGGCGTCGGCACCGGTGCGGTCCAGCTCGCGGGCGGCCGCCACCAGGGCGGATCCCGGTACCGAGGTGATCTCGACGTCGGTGTGCAGGTTGAACGAGGCCAGTGTCGTCACGGCGACTCCCTGGCTCTCCAGGTAGCCGACCAGCAATTCGTTCACCTCGTCGATATAGGGCGTCAGCATTGCGATGCGCGTCGCGCTCGTTGCCTCGAACGCCGCGCAGGCCGCCGTCATGGGCGTGGTCACCGGCGTGCCCGGCCGTACCGAGTCGATCGCCCGGCGGACCGTGTCGACGCCGATTGCCACCGTCCCGGAGGTGCAGCCATAGGCGATGGCGTGCAACTCGGTACCGGGGAGCAGCAGGGAGGCGGCGCGCGCCAGCTCATCGCTCATCGCGGCGAGGTGTTGCAGGTCGCACTGACCGCCGTGCCGGACCCGGGTCACGAACAGTTCGCCGGCATCGGGCGGCAGCATGCGCCGCAGCTCGCGCTCCGAGCAATGATCGCTGTCGAGCGCGATCAGTCCGAATCGCGCGACGGAATCCGGCCACAGGACGGGATCGTAGTCCGGCTCGATATGCCGGAATGGCGTCGCGATCATTGACGACTTCTCACGCCTTGTTGTCACTTTCCGTCCCCTTGTGCACGTCCGTGACGGTCGCTTCCAGACGGCCACGGGCGAGGCGGATGTCCAGCGGGTCGCCGCTGGCTACCAGCCCGGCGTCGGTAATCGCACGTCCGTCGGTCTGCCGTAGCACGAGGGCATAGCCGCGACCGAGCGTTGCCAGCGGACTGACCGCGTCCAGTGCGCGCACGGCCGTGGCCAGACGGGCATCCCGCGTACGCAGGCTCTGGCCGATGGCGCGATCGAGACGGTGGCGGATGCCCTGCAGGCGGTCCGACAGCCGCTGCGCACGTACCAGCGGTGAATGGGCACGAAGGCGGGCCCCGGCACGATCCAGCCGCTCGCCGGCCCGTCGCAGTGCCAGATGCTGGGCGCGTTCCAGGCGCAGGCCGAGCTCGTCACGGCGTTGCTGCAGCTGCTGCAGGCGTCGTTCCGGATGCTGCCGTTCCAGTCGTGCCTGCAGTGTCCGCCGCCGTTCCTCCCCGTGTCGCAACAGGCGCCGGGCTGAGGTATCCAGGCGGCGGGCGAGTGCGGCGAGGTTGCCCAGCCAGGCACTCGCGTCGGGCGCCACCAGCTCGGCGGCGGCCGAGGGGGTGGGGGCGCGCCGATCCGCGGCGAAATCGGCGATGGTGACGTCGACCTCGTGGCCGACACCCGCCACCACGGGGATCGGGCAGTCCACGATGGCACGGGCGACGATTTCCTCGTTGAACGGCCACAGGTCCTCCAGCGAGCCGCCCCCGCGCGCGAGCAGCAGCACGTCGCAATCGCCGCGCATGCCGGCCCGGCCCAGCATGCGGGCAATGGCCGGGGCCGCCTGGTCGCCCTGGACCGGTACCGGGTAGACGATCACGGGAATGGCGGGGAATCGGCGCCGCAGGACCTGCAGGATGTCGCGGATGGCGGCGCCGGATGCCGAGGTGATGACGCCGATGCACTGCGGCAGTGCCGGCAGGTCGCGCTTGCGCTCGGCGTCGAACAGGCCCTCCGCCGCCAGCCGCCGCTTCAGTTCCTCGAATGCGCGTGCCAGCGCCCCGGCGCCCGCGGGCTCCATCTGTTCGACCACGAGCTGGTAATCGCCCCGTGCCTCGTACAGCCCGACACGGGCACGCAGCCGCACCATCATGCCGGCCTCGGGCTCGAAATCCAGCAGGCGGTTGCGCCCCCGGAACATGGCACAGCGCACCTGGGCGTCGGCGTCCTTGAGCGAGAAATAGAGGTGGCCAGAGGCCGGCCGCGCCAGGTTGGAGAGCTCGCCCTCGATCCAGACCTCGCCGAGTCCGGACTCCAGCAGGTCGCGTACCGTGCGGTTGAGCTCGCTGACGGTGAATACGTGGGTGTCTTCGGCGGGAAGGGCGGGCTGCCTGCGGATCATGGGATATCCGGTTCGATGTGTTTCCGTGTCGGGCGACGTTTCTCTATAATAGATCGATTACCATCCGGATTTCGAGCCGAGCCCCATGCGCATCCTGGAAGAAGCACTCACCTTCGACGACGTACTGCTGCTTCCCGGGCAATCGAACATCCTGCCGCGCGAGGTCGATCTTCGCACCCGCATCACCCGTGACCTGCCGCTGAACATTCCGATGGTTTCCTCGGCCATGGACACCGTCACCGAGGCCCGGCTGGCGATCGCCCTGGCGCAGGAGGGCGGTATCGGCATCATCCACAAGAACATGACCATCGAGCGTCAGGCGGCGGAGGTGCGGGCGGTCAAGAAGTTCGAGTCGGGCGTGGTGCAGGATCCGATGACCATCCGCCCCGATACCCGCATCGGCGAGGCGATCGAGCTGACCCACAAGCTCGGTTTCTCCGGCCTGCCGGTAGTCGATGGCGAGAACCTGGTCGGGCTGGTGACCCGGCGCGATCTGCGCTTCGAGACCCGGCTCGACGAGCCGGTTTCCTCGATCATGACGCCGAAGGAAAAGCTGGTCACGGTACGCGAGGGCGCCTCGCGCGAGCAGGCGATCGAGCTGCTGCACGAGCACCGCATCGAGAAGGTGCTGGTGGTCAACGACCGCTTCGAGATGCGCGGCATGATCACGCTGAAGGACATCCAGAAGTCCACCGACAACCCCCACGCCTCGAAGGACAGCGAGGAACGCCTGCTGACGGGGGCGGCGGTCGGCACCTCGCAGGGCACGGACGATCGCGTGGCGGCACTGATCGCCGCCGGGGTCGACGTGATCGTGGTCGACACGGCGCACGGGCACTCGCGCGGCGTGCTCGACATGGTGAGCCGGATCAAGCAGGACCACCCGGACGTACAGGTAATCGGCGGCAACATCGCCACCGGCGCGGCCGCGAAGGACCTGGCCGACGCCGGTGCCGACGGCGTGAAGGTGGGCATCGGCCCCGGCTCGATCTGCACCACGCGCGTGGTCGCCGGTGTCGGCGTGCCGCAGATCACCGCGATCACGAACGTCGCCGCGGCACTGGAGGGAACGGGCATACCGCTGATCGCCGACGGCGGCATCCGCTATTCCGGCGACATGTCGAAGGCGCTGGCGGCCGGTGCCTGGTCGGTCATGCTGGGCAGCATGTTCGCCGGTACCGAGGAGGCGCCCGGCGAGGTCGAGCTGTACCAGGGACGTTCGTACAAGTCCTACCGGGGCATGGGCTCGATCAGTGCCATGCAGCAGGGCTCCAGCGATCGCTACTTCCAGGATGACGAGGACAGCGCCGAGAAGCTCGTGCCGGAGGGTATCGAGGGGCGGGTGCCGTACAAGGGCTCGCTGGGCGCGATCGTCCACCAGATGCTGGGCGGTCTGCGTTCCAGCATGGGCTACATCGGTGCCGCCGACCTGCCGACCCTGCGCGACAAGGCCAGCTTCGTCCGCGTAACCGCCGCCGGTGTCCGAGAGAGCCACGCCCACGACGTCGCCATCACCAAGGAAGCCCCGAACTACCGTATCGATTGATTGGGTCGTGGACGAATAAAGAACCACGAATGAACACGAATACACACGAATGCTGCCGCTCGGCGTCGGAAACCATGCCGGAGCTTCGCTGTCAGGATGGAGGGGCGTTGCGCCTGGGTTGATAACCAAAGAATGGACTTCCGTTTCCGCTCATCTCATGCTCATCGGTACGGACAATTTTTAGTCCATCTTTAGTTCATTTTCTGGTTATCTCCCTTTCCGGGATCTGTCGAATGGTTGTCGGAACAGGTTCAACACACGTCTGATGAATGCTGTTTTGCATTCGTGTGTATTCGTGTTCATTCGTGGTTCCCATCTCCCTGCGTACAAGGACTCCTCGGATGACGGACATCCATGATCAACGCATCCTGATCCTCGACTTCGGGTCGCAGTACACGCAGTTGATCGCGCGGCGCGTGCGCGAGCTGGGGGTGTACAGCGAGATTCATCCCTGGGACTGGGACGAGGCGTCGATCCGGGATTTCGCCCCGCGCGGAGTGATCCTCTCCGGCGGTCCCGAATCGGTGGTGGCGGATACCACGCCACGGGTGCCGTCGGCGGTGTTCGAGCTGGGCGTGCCGGTGCT
>CAYZHJ010000046.1:4251-21090 GCA_964478305.1 uncultured Ectothiorhodospiraceae bacterium | reverse complement strand
CCCTCTCCCTTCGGGAGAGGGGTTGGGGTGAGGGCTGCGAGCGCAGCGAGCCGATTTCGGTCGAAGCGATAAACGCCATTCCGGTACATGCCGCGCATCAAATCGCTGCGCGCTTTCCCCTCACCCTGTCCCTCTCCCCAAAGGGGAGAGGGGACCCTTCATTCAGGGCCGTGTCTGGTTCATTCGCACCCGAGATGCGTTCCTGCGAAACTTCCGGCGCCCGCTTGCATTACGCAACCGCTCCACAATCATCTCCCTGCCATCTGCCATCTGCCACGCTGGCACCAGACCACGCCACGCGGTAGCGTTACGCAGCCACATTGCCGAAGGAGCCCCGATGATCGACCGTGACTACTGCACCACCATGGCCCGCTACAACCAGTGGATGAACGACCGCCTCTACGCCCTTTGCGCCGGCATCGACGACGCCGAGCGGCGGCGCGATCGCGGCGCCTTCTTCGGATCCATCCACGGCACGCTCAACCACCTGCTGTGGGCCGACCATATCTGGCTGCACCGTTTCACCGGCCGGCCGAAACCGGCCACGCGCATCGACGAGCCGGTGCACGACGACTTTGACGAGCTGCGCGACGCGCGCGCGGCGACCGACGCGGAGATCCACGACTGGGCCGCGACGCTCGACGCCGACTGGCTCGCCGCACCGTTCACCTGGACCAGCAGCACCAGCAGAACCGAACGCACCCAGCCCGCCTGGCTGCTGGTGGCCCACTTCTTCCAGCACCAGGTCCACCACCGCGGGCAGCTCACCACGCTGCTGGCGCAGCTCGGCCACGACTACGGCGTCACCGATCTGCCCTGGATGCCCGACGCCGAGCAGGCCTGATCGCGCATGGAGGCGGCGGAATGGGCGTGGCTGCTGCCGGACGCGCCGGTCTGGGCGGCACCGATCCTGCTGGCGACCGGCATGCTCGGCGCCCTGCTCACCACCACGCTCGGAGCCGGCGGCGGCCTGCTGCTGCTGGCCGTGATGACCGTGTTCCTGCCCGTGACCGCGACCATCCCGCTGCACGGCGTGATCCAGGCCGGCGCCGGCGCCAGCCGCACGCTGCTGATGTGGCGCCACCTGTCCCTGCCGCTGCTGCTCGCATTCGCCGTCGGCGCGTTCGTGGGCGCCGCGGCCGGCTCGGTCGTGCTCGTGCGGCTGCCCGAGCCGGCCATGCAACTGATCCTCGGCATCTTCATCCTGCTGCTCGCATGGGTGCCCGTGCCCCGGCTGCACCGGGTATCGCGCAGCGGCCTCGGGGCAGTCGCCGCGATCACCACCGGCCTGACCCTGTTCGTCGGTGCCACCGGCCCGTTCGTGGCGGCCTTCCTGCGGGCCCTGGGCCTCGACCGAATGCGGTACATGGCGACCTTCTCCACCTGCATGCTGCTGCAGCACGGCCTCAAGGTCGCCGTGTTCGCGCTGGCCGGGTTCGCCTTCGCGCCCTGGCTGCCGTTCCTCGCGGCCATGCTGGCCGCCGTCTTCGCCGGTTCCTGGCTTGGCCGGCACGTACTCCTGCGCATGAACAACCTCGTCTTCCACCGTGCCCTGGCCGTGGTGCTCACGCTGTTGGCCCTGCGGCTGCTCTACAGCGGTCTGACCGGGCTCCAGTGACCCGCGGACACCTGAACAAACCGTAACTTGCAGGTGGCTGAAGGGGTGCGTCAAAGTACATTGCGAATACCCTTGTGAGGGAACCGTCGAGACGGCGGCCGGAAAGCCCGGCTCGGTCACGAACGTCCCTCGTCCCTTGAAACCCGTTTGCGTGATGTGGATCCGATCGGGAAACCACGCCCGGCGTCATGCCGGGATCTGCATGAACCGGGAGGTTTTTCGAACATGATTGCTTGCACTTCATTCTCACTCCGCGCCGGAATGCTGGGCTTGCTGCTCGCATTCGGAACAGCGACGGCCATGGCGGCCGGCGATCATGACGACGGCCATGGTCACGGCCTGGATGAGTTCGACTTCGGGGCCGCGGCACCGGAAGCGGCGCCCGATCGCACGATCGAGATCAGCGCCTACGACACGATGGAGTTCGAGCCGGACAGCGTGATCGTCGAGCCGGGCGAGGTCGTCCGTTTCGAGGTGCGCAACGTCGGCTCGGTGCAGCACTCGTTCACGCTGGGCTCGCCCGAGTATCAGCAGGCACACGAGAACGAGATGCAGGACATGAGCATGAAAATGATGGCCGATCACATGAATGACGAACCCAACGGCATCGTCGTCCAGCCCGGCGAGACCGGCACGCTCACCTGGCGTTTCGAACAGGGCGGTCCGGTGGAGTTCGCCTGTCACCTTCCAGGTCATTACCCGGCCGGCATGAAGGGCGAGCTTCGGTTGCAGTGATTTATATGGGGAAAGCTCCCAGCAGGAACTGATTTCCATTTCATGCGTCGGAATCGCTGCGCGATACCCCTCACCCTGTCCCTCTCCCCGGAAGGGAGAGGGGACCCTTCGTTTGAAAAGGGCGACATCCTCGAGAAAGGGATTGGTTCAAATGCAGCAGGGTCTTCAGTCCCTCTCCCATCGGGAGAGGGGTTGGGGTGAGGGCTGCGAGCGCAGCGAGCCGGACGATGGCAAGAGTCGATTCCGGCGGCAAGCAATTCGGATACAATTCCTCTGGAAAGATGCGCGGCCCGGTCTCGCCGCTTGCTCGGAGAAACGCAATGCAAACCTCTCGTGAATCAGCCCGTCGCCACCCCGGCCTCCGCGCGGCGCTGATCTTCGTCGGCACACTGATGCTGACCTTCACCGGTGCGGCCCACGCCGCCGCAATGACGGTCTACAAGACCGCGACCTGCGGCTGCTGCAAGGACTGGGTGGCGCACGTGCGCGACGCCGGCTTCGACGTCGAGACGCACGACATGCCCCAGGCAGAGCTGGTGGAACGCAAGCGCGATCTCGGCCTCGACAGCGCTCTCGGCGCCTGTCATACCGCCGTTGTGGACGGCTACATCGTCGAAGGACACGTGCCCGCCGCCGACATCCGCCGCCTGCTCGACGAAAGGCCCGACATCGCCGGCATCGCCGTCCCCGGCATGCCGCCAGGCTCACCGGGCATGGACTACGGCGACCAGGTTCAGCCGTACAACGTCATTGCCTTCGACGAGAACGGCGGGATGGAAGTATTCGCCCGGTACGGGCAGTAAAAAGCGCTAAGCGCCAGGGAACGAGGGAAAAGAACGATTGCGGTGATGCAGGTTGGGCCGACGCAGGAGGCCCAACGCTTTTCCCCGACGCATGTTGTGACTCCAAAGTCGGCCCAACCTACTTCTCCACGAACGCCCGCTCGATCACGTAATCGCCCGGCTCACCGCGGCGGGGGCTGATGCTGAAGCCCTGCTCGTCGAGGATGGCGCGGGTGTCGGCCAGCATCTGCGGATTGCCGCAGAGCATGATCCGGTCGCTCGCGGGATCGAGCGGCGGCAGGTCGAGATCGGCCAGCATCTTCCCGCTCTGCAGCAGCTCGGTGACGCGGCCGGTATGGAGGAAGTCCTCCCGCGTGACCGACGGATAGTAGATGAGCTGGTCGCGCACCATCTCGCCGAAGATTTCGTCGTAGGGCAGTTCGCGGGTGATGAAGTCGTGATAGGCGAGCTCGCTGCGATGGCGTACGCCGTGGAACAGGATCACCTGCTCGAAGCGCTCGTAGACCTCGAAGTCCTTGATGATGCTCATGAACGGCGCCAGGCCGGTACCCGTGCCCAGCAGGAACAGGCGCCTGCCCGGCCGCAGGTCGTCCAGCACCAGCGTGCCGGTCGGCTTGCGGCTGATGAGGACCGAGTCGCCGGGGCTGATGTGCTGCAGCCGCGAGGTGAGCTGCCCGTCGGGCACCTTGATGCTGAGGAACTCCAGCTCTTCCTCGTAATTGGGGCTGGCGATGCTGTAGGCACGCACGACCGGCCGCGAGTCGCCGTCCAGCCCGACCATCACGAATTCGCCGTTGCGGAAACGGAACCCCGGGTCGCGGGTGGTGCGGAAACTGAACAGCTTCTCGTTCCAGTGATGGACACTGGTGACGGTCTCGGTCAGGTAGTTCGCGGCCATGCCTGTCCTGTTACGGTCGAATTGGTGAAAAAGGCGGAAGCGCGCCAGCCGGCGACCGTCCCGTGGCCGCCATCGCGCCCCCGTATTCTACTGTTGCCGCCACCATTCCCGCCAGCCAGCCGCCCGTCGCAGTCGCAGGTTGGGCCGACCGAAGGGAGGCCCAACAACGGCGTGCAACGAATGTTGGGCCTCCTTCGTCGGCCCAACCTGCGGCCTCCGTTTGCTATTCGCCTGCCTTTTGCGTAGGCCCGAGCCCTGGGCCATTTTCCTCCCCATGCGCTATCCTTTCTCCAACGACTCATTGCCGCACAGTCCGACGCGCCGGGGTCCGCCGATCCCGGCCCGTCGCGAGGAGGGGATCGAGATGAAACGCATGTTCCTGCCTGCCGCCGTCCTGGCGCTGATGTTCACGTCCGCGCACGCCGAGATCCGGACACAGGAAGTGACCTACGAAGTGGGTGAGCGGGAGTACATCGGCTACTTCGCCTGGGACGATGCGCTGGACGAGCCCGCGCCGGGGGTGCTGGTGGTGCACGAATGGTGGGGGCACAACGACTACGCCCGCAAGCGCGCCCGCATGCTCGCCGAGGAAGGCCACGTCGCACTGGCGCTCGACATGTACGGCAAGGGCCGGGTCGCCGACCATCCCGAGGACGCGCAGAAATTCATGCAGGCATTGATGAACGACCTCGACGCCGCCGCGGAGCGTTTCGACAAGGCCCATCGGCTGCTGGACGCCCACCCCGCCGCCGATCCCGAACGAACGGCCGCGATCGGTTACTGCATGGGTGGCGGTGTCGTCCTGCAGATGGCGCGCTTCGGCAAGGACCTGGACGCGGTGGTGAGCTTCCACGGCAGCCTCGGCACCGAACGTCCGGCCAGGCCCGACGCGGTAGAGACTCCCATGCTGGTACTCACCGGCGGCGCCGATCCGTTCATTCCCGACGAGCAGATCGAGGGCTTCCGCGAGGAAATGGATTCCGCCGGCGCCGACTACACGATCCATGTCTACCCGGGTGCGAAGCACTCGTTCACCAATCCGCAGGCGGACGAGTTCGGCCAGCGCTTCGACATGCCGCTGGCCTATGACGAAGAGGCCGACCGGGATTCCTGGCAGCGGATGCTGACGTTCTTCGACGAGCACCTCGGGGAATAGATGGCAAGCAGATGATGGCTGCGTGAAACGAAGGATTCCCTCTCCCCTCCGGGGAGAGGGACAGGGTGAGGGGAAATCGCGTAGCGATTTGATACGCGACACGTACCCGGAATGGTGCGTATCGCTTCGACCGACACCAGCTCGCTTGCGCTCGCAGCCCTCACCCCAACCCCTCTCCCGAAGGGAGAGGGGCCAAAACCGCGCAATATTGCCCGCCCTGCCCTTGCCATCTGCCATACACCCACATCGGCTGCACGCGATTCATCAAGCGGGACGTTGGGCCTCCCTCGTCGGTTCAACGTCGGTCCCGTCCACCCAGATCCGATTCCGTCCCTCGTTCTTGGCGCGGTAGCAGGCATGGTCCGCCCTGTCCAGTGCCTCGCCGGCATCCTTGATCGTGCCGTCGAGCACGACCACGCCGATGCTGGCCGAGATGTCGAAGTACTGTTCCTTCCATTCGAATACATGATCGGCCACCGATCTGCGCAGTCGTTCCGCCCGCATCTCTCCCTTTTGCAGGGGACAATCACGCAGCAGGAAGACGAACTCGTCGCCGCCCAGGCGACCCATGACGTCGGCGGCACGCAGGTGCTGCGGCATCAGCCGGGCCAGTTCCTGCAGCAGCTCGTCGCCGGCGGCGTGTCCGCAGGTATCGTTGACCGTCTTGAACTCGTCCAGGTCGATGAAGCCCAGCACGTGCTGCGAGCTTCGCTCGTGACATTCCCTGATGGCCTGTGTCAGCAGATTCTGGAACTGGCTGCGATTGAGCAGGCCGGTGAGCGCGTCGTGGGTCGCCCGCCAGGACAGTTCCTCGGCGCGCTGCTTTGCCTCGGATATGTCCTCGATCACCACGATGAAGCCGGCGTCCGGGCCTGCCGGGATCGGCTGCACGCCGAGTCGGCACCAGCACTTGTTGCCGTCACTGCGTTTCAGGCGCCGCTCGATTTCCGCCGACTCGTCGCCGAGCTGCTGCAGCTGTGGAGCCAGGTCGGTGCCATCGGTCGGCATGACCGCGTCCAGCGACTGCGTGAGCAGCCGTTCCCGCGACTGGCCCAGGATCCTGCACAACACCTCGTTGACCTCGGTGAAGCGGCCATCGTGCGACAGCAGTGCCAGGCCCATCGGCGCATGCACGAAACTCGTCCAGAAGCGCTGTTCGGATGCGCGAATGCGACGCGTGGCCCAGCGAAACACCAGCAGCGCGAATGCGGCGAGCAACAGCAACAGCAGGGCGCCGGCCAGGGCGAGCACGAACTCCAGCACCCGCAGGCCCTCGTTCAGGGTGGCGGAGAACCGCGTCTCGAATCCGCGCAGGCGCTGATCGATGATCGTGATCTCGTTCCGCAGACCGGCCAGAATGGACTGCGGGGGCGTGCCGTCGCGCCAGTGACGTTCCAGCTCGCCGGCCAGTTCCTGCAGGCGCAGGATGTGGATATCGGCCCGTTCCCAGATATCGATCGCTTCACGGAACCAAGGTGCCCACGCGAAATGCTCCAGCAGGCGGATCATGCCGGGAATGTCGTCGGGATGATTGCCGCCACGCCGGAAGCCGCCGCGAGCCTGTTCCGGATCGTGGGCGGAGTCCACCAGCGCCTGACGTGCCCCGCGATCTCCCAGCGGCACGTCCAGCGCTTCGCGTGCCCGGGCGAGATCGGCCGGATCGCCTCGCTCGGCGTAACGGTCGAGGAAGAACACCGCCTCCTGCTGGCCCTTCGACCAGCGGCCCTCGCCGTGGATATAGGCCCGTCCGCCGGAGAGGATGTCCAGCGCGGCATGGATGAAGATCGCGCCGATCAGGGCGAGCATCACCATTCCGACCACCAGGCCGCCGATGGTCCGGCGATGCTCCCGCCCGAACCGGCCCTTGCCGCGTTCCACCGTTCGCGCTGTCACTGCGCGCACCTCTCAAACCCGCAGAACGCGGGCGCAGCCGTCTGCGCGTTTCCGCGCGCAGATGACAGCATACCCGATCCGGTGCGCGCCAAAGCACGAACCGGCGGACGCACGGTAGCGCAGGGGCGATGCGAGGTATCAGAAAAGTGGAAAGGGCCCGGGCCCGGGTGTCAGATGGCAGAAAGATGGTGGGGCAGGGTTCAGTGGCCGAACAAGAGAAGACCCACCACCGCCAGGGGAACGGTGATGGGCCTTCGGAAAACCCGCCTCGGCTCAGACCGAACGCGGGAACACCTGGCCGCCGAGCAGATCGCCCAGCGCGCTCGTGCGCTGCTCGAAATCCTCGTAACGCAGCGGCCGGGGCCGCTCGGTGGCAGCCCGCGGCGCGACGTGGCGCGGCTGCGCAACCGGTTCCGGCTTCGCGACCGGCGTGGTCGCGGGCCGTGCGGGCGCTGTTTCGCGGAGCAGTTCATCGGCGCAGATCGTGGTCATCGTCCCGTCCTCCAAGATTGAGTAGAATTGATTCTCGGCTGATCGGTGGATTTGCGTCTTCCGATCGTTGATGCTCAATCTAGTAGGGATAGTACCGGGTTACAAACGATCGTTTTCCGGCCTATGAGTGAATTGAATTCATCCATGGAGAGTGCCCATGCAACGCCTGCCGCCACTCAACACGCTGCGGGCCTTCGAGGCCGCCGCCCGTCACGAGAGTTTCCTCCGCGCCGCCAAGGAACTGCACCTGACGCCCTCGGCCGTCAGCCACCAGATCCGCACGCTGGAGGAACACCTGGGGGCGGCCCTGTTCCACCGCCGGCCGCGGGCGGTGTCGCTGAACGATGCCGGGCGCTCGTTCCTGCCGGCGGTGCAGGACGCCCTCGACGGCATAGCCCGGGCGGCCGAACGGATCGCCGCCGATCCGGGTGCCCACGTGCTCACCGTCACGTCCGCCCCCGTGTTCGCCATGGGCTGGCTGATCCCGCGCCTGGCGGACTTCCACAATCGTCATCCGGAACTGGAGGTGCGGCTGGACACCTCGCTGGAGCTGCTGGACCTGACTGCCTCCGATGTCGACGTCGGCATCCGCTACACTGCCAATCCCGACTATCCCGGACTGTGCGTGGACCTGCTGTTCCACGAGCAACCGGCGGTGATCTGCTCACCGGCGATGGCGCAGAGGATCAAGGGACCGGAGGACCTGCGCGACTGCACGCTGATCCACACCCGCACCCAGGTCGGCAAGTGGCGCGCCGTTCTGGCCGCGCTGGGGGTGGAGGGGGTCGATCTCGATCGCGGCCCGCATTTCACCCATGATTCGCTGGCGCTGGAGGCGGCGGCCAACGGCCTGGGCGTCGCCATCGTCAATCTGAACGTCGTGGCCCAGCACTGGATCGACGAGGGCCGCATCGCGATCCCCTTCGACCTGGGATACACCGGCCCCCACGGCTACTACCTGATCTACCCGGAGACCGCCGCCCGACAGGCGAAGGTCGCCGCGTTCCGCGAATGGCTGCTGGACGTGGTGGCGAAGGGGGAGGCGTAGAGCGCCCAGGAAAGATGGCAGTCGGCAGATGGTAGATGGCAGGAAACGAAGTTTGCAGGAGCGACGTCAGTCGCGAACAAACCGGGCAGGGCGTTGCCGGATTCATTCGCGACTGACGTCGCTCCTGCATCCGGCGTTTACCCTTGCAATCCCATCAAGTCCGCTCATCCTCTTTCTGCCATCTGCCATCTGCCATCTGCCATCTGCCATCTGCCATCTGCCATCTGCCTTTGGGCGCTATGATTTCTCGTCCGGTACCGCCCCCTCCCCACGCTCATCGACAATCTGCCGCGCCTTGGTCAGCGACAACTGCACCACCTCCTCGTGGCTGACCATGGTGTCGACCCGGATGAAGTCGTGGTACGGGCCGTCGGGGTCGTCCGCCCGGCAGATGCGGCCGGCGACTCGCCAGTAGCCGCCCTCGCGAATCGGCCGCGCCTGCAGCTCGAAGCCCTGGTACTGCTCCCGGTCGGCGACCTCGGCCGGTTCGTCGGTGCGACGGCCGCTCAGTGCACGCAGGATTCGCTTGAACATGACGGGCTCCGGTAGAGGGAGATGCCCCGGCCGGGCCGGCCGGAGAAACCGGCGGGGTGGCCGGCCCGGCGGGGCAGGGATGCTACTTGCGCAGGCCGCCCTTCAGCAGCATGCGCATCGCTTCGGCGAGCGTGTCCTCGGCGGCGCCGTGATCGCCGGCATTGTGCAGTTCCATGCCCTCGTCGCGCAGCGCACGGATTTCGTCCTGCTTGTCGCTGGAGAGCTTCGAGCGTTCGAGTGCGTCGTCGATCGCGCTCGCATCCACGGGACAATGGCCGGCAAGCGCCGGGCTCGAGAGCAGCAGCGCGAGCAGGCCGCCGGCGAATGTCAGTCTCTTTCCGATCATGATCCGTCCTCCACAACGGAAGTGTCACACCCAGCTTAGCTCACGCAGGGAGATATACAAATCAACGCAATCCGCCACCAACCCGCACCCGCGAGAGCAGCGTCCACCCCAAACAAACCCGCATACCCCAAACGACGCCTGTAGGAGCGACGTCAGTCGCGAACGAGCCGGGCAGGGCGCTCCCGGGCAGGAATTCGCGCGCAGAACCCGCTCCCACCGGGATGCGCTTTGCGTCGAGCCCGCGGCACGACTTCGGGCCGTTCCCCTATCCCGGTTATAATCGAACAAGCGATCGGGCTCTGCAGCCGCCGTCGCCGGCGGGCAGGTGCCGGATTGCCGGGCTCCCGGACATGATCGGACCGCATTACGGCCAGTGGTGGAAGGAGGGCGCCGCCTCGCGGCGCCTGCGGCTGGCCGTCCTCGTCGTGCCGCTGGTACTCGTCGTGCTGGCGGTATTCCTGGCTTCTCCCGTGAACAATCGGCTGCGGGCGCACCTGTTCGATGCCGTGGACCGGGGGCAGATCGACGAAGTCCGCCGCCTGATCGAGCTGGGCGCGCCGGTCACCGGTCGCGTGGCGGGCGGCCAGACCCTGCTGCACCGCGCCCTCTACCAGGAACGCGAGGATCTCGCGCTGGCGATCATCGATGCCGGCGCCGACGTCGACGCGGTCGACAACCAGGGCGTGGCCCCGATGCATCATGCCGCCTCGATCGGCGCCCTTGCCGTCGTCGAACGGCTGCTCGAGCGCGGTGCCGACCCGGATGTACGCAGCCCGCGCTACGGCGCACCGCTGCACCATGCCGCCCGTCACGGTCATGCCGCGGTCGTGCACCGGCTGATCGAGGCGGGTGCGGCGGTCGATGCCGCCGATGCCCGCGAGCTCACGCCGCTGCATCACGTCATCCTCACCGGCGACCGGCAACTGACCGCGTTGCTGCTCGCGCACGGTGCGAATACCGAGGCCGCGGACGACCGTGGCCGCCGGCCCCTGCACTGGGCCGCGGTCCGCGGCCGGGCCGTGCTCGCCGCCGACCTGATCGAGGCGGACGCCCGGCTCGATGCCCCCGACGGCAAGGGCAACACCGCCCTGCATCATGCCGCGCGCCGTGGATTCCGGGGCGTCGCGGTGCTGCTCATGGGACACGGTGCCCCGGTCGATGCGGCCACGCCGCATTTCGCGGTCACCCCGCTGCATTACGCGGCGCGGGCGGGCTGGAACCGCATGGTGCGCCTGCTGCTGGCCGGCGGCGCCGACATCAACGCGGGCAGTGGGCTCTACGGCACGCCGTTGCACTGGGCCGCCGAGAGCGGCCGGATCGCGGTCGCGTCGACCCTGCTGGAGCACGGCGCCGACCGCATGCTGCGCGACGACCATGGCTACCGGCCCGAGAGCCGTGCCCGCCAGCGTGGCCACTTCGCCCTGGCGGCACTGCTGGCCGCCGGCGAACAGCCGCCCTGGGGCGCACGCCGGGCAGAGCCGCTGCGGACGACAACCAACGGCTGTGGGCTGCCGGGCCGCATGCACCGCGTCAGCCGCGTGTTCCTCGACAGCTACGTCCGCGGCGACATCTCCGCCGCGGAATTCCGCCGCCGCTTCTCCCTCCCCAACTCCGGCCTGATCGAGGTCGGCCGGTCCATCGCCCACCTGCACGCCCCCCCGCCCGCCTTACCGCCGTTTTGGTTGGCCCGCCCCCGCTGGCCCACCGGGCGTCGAATGTTGGGCCTCCTGCGTCGGCCCAACCTATGGCATCACCGCCGCGCATCGCTCCAGTGCGGATAATCGCTGCGCAGCTTCTTCATGCCGAAGTGCTCCTCGATCCAGTCGATCAGCGCCGGCGTCAGGTTGAGGTCGCGCGGCTCTTCGGGAGCGGACAGGTCGAACTCGCGGCCGGCGCTGCCGTCGGGAGCGGTCAGGGTCAGGCGCCGGGGCAGGGCCACCGCCCCGAAATCCACCGCCAGCCCGGTGTAATGGCTCGAGTGCCGGGCGCCGTACTCGGTGGCGTAGACCACGTCGTAGGCGTTGGCCATTGCGAGCGCGGCGTCGATCGTGGCCTGCACTCCGTCCGGGTGCTCCCAGCGGATGGGAATATCCAGGCCCCATTCGCGATTGAGCCGTTCCAGCTTCTCCACCCGCTCGCGCACCTGCCCGGCGGATTGCGCACGCGAGAGGATGAAGGAACCGTAGATCAGGTAGCCGCGTTCGGGGCTGCGCACGGTCGAATAGACCCATGTTTCCGCGCCCTGGTCATCGAACTGCCGCAGGAGTTCCCGCAGGCGTTCGGTGAAGTCGCCGGGATTGCGCCGTTCCAGCGCAGCCAGCATCTCTTCCTCGGTCTCCGGGTTGCGGAAACGCGCGGTCCAGCGCGGGCCGAGCGGATCGCCGTCGGCGGCCGGCTCCAGCTCCGCCGGCCGCTCGGGCCGGAACAGTGCCAGCGGGCGCTCGCCGTAGCGGCGCGGCTGATCGCCGAAGACATCGTGCGGATGCAGCAGGATGCCGGCGCTGCGCGCCCGGCCCGACGGTACCCAGAAGGTCCGCGGTTCCGGGTCGAGGGCATGGGCCTCGATCAGGTCGTCGAGGAAGAGCAGGAAGTCGCCCAGGTCCACCGGCCGGCCCAGGCGCTCGCGCACCGCGCGCACCAGCGGCTCGCCGCCGGGGGTTCGCGACAGCAGCACCAGCTCGCCCCGGTCGACCGTCACCCCTGCCAACCGGATGCGGTGCCTGCCCAGTGCAATGCCGGCCTCCAGAAGTGCCGCGGCTCGCGCCGCATCGCTGTTGCCCGACGGCAGCAGATCGAACGTGCGATCCGTCTCCAGCGGCGGCGGCGCGGCCATCGCACTGCTGATCATCATCAGTCCCGCCAGCAGGAGCGCCGGCCAATGTCGCATGCGCTTGCAGCCCTCACTCCAGCCCCTCTCCCGAATATCGTGCAATATCATCCGCGTTGCCATCTGCCCACCATCCTGCTCGGGTACCTCGAAGCCGTAGGTTGGGCCGGCGAAGGAGGCCCAACAAAATGCCCATCGATGCTCACGTTGGGCCTCCTGCGTCGGCCCAACCTACATCACGTCCAGCAACCCGGCCGTAATCCCGTCGAAAACGAACTGCACCGCCAGCGCCGCCAGCAGCAATCCCATGACGCGCGAGATCACGTGCAACCCGGTCACCCCGAGCACGCGCTGCACCGTTGGCGCGATCAGCATCAGCGCCCAGGTGAGCGCCAGCACGCACATCAGCATGGCCACGACCACCACCGCGCCGCCGGCGCCGGCCGAATCGGCGATCAGGACAATGGTCGCACCCATCGTTCCCGGCCCGGCGATCAGGGGCGTGGCGATCGGGAATACCGAGATGTCCTGCCGTTGCCGGGCCTCGTCCGTCTCCTCGCGGGTCGCGGCGACGCCGCCGGAATCACGCGCGAACACGAGATCGACCGCGATCAGGAACAGCAACAATCCGCCCGCGGTGCGCAGCGCGGCCAGCGAAATGCCGAAGCTCTCCAGCAGCGCGCGCCCGAACACGGCGAACGCCAGCAGGATCGCGGCCGCGATCAGGCTCGCCCGCATCGCCAGCCAGCGTCGCCGCGCAACGCTGTCTTTCACCGTCAGCGCCGCGAACACCGCCGCCACATCGGGCGGCCCGACCGTGGCAAAGAAGGTGGTGAAGGCGACCAGGGCCGTCTCGAGCATCGGAATGCTCCGGATCTCGGGACCCATACTCTAGCAGCATGCCGTCGTAGGTTGGGCCGACGAAGGAGGCCCAACAACAATCAGGCAATGCTCCCCGATCAAGGACCGCATGCAAGCGGATCCGGAGGTTGTGAATCGATTGCACAAACGCATATCCTGCGGATCGGGTCGACGCGGGAGGCCCGACAGAACAACAGGGAATCCCCAATCAAGGAACGAAAGGATGCGCTACCGAAGGGTGACAATCGATGGAGCGACCTATTTCTTCACCGTGAATCTGGCCGATCGTGAAGCAACTTTCCTGACCACCCATATCGATGATCTGCGTCAGGCTGTACGCGAGGTTCGCCGCAGACATCCATTCAGAATCGTTGCATGGGTCGTGTTACCCGAGCACATGCATGCCATATGGTCATTACCGCCGGGTGATGCCGGCTACGCAATGCGCTGGAATCAGATCAAGGGAAGGTTTTCAAGACAGCTCGCGAAAGGTGAGCGATTGACTTCCAGCCGGGCCGGTAAACGAGAGCGTGGCATATGGCAGCGACGTTACTGGGAGCACTGGATACGTGATGAACAGGATTTGCAACGTCACGTGGATTACATCCATTACAATCCGGTAAAGCATGGGCTCGTCGAACGGGCCGCCGACTGGCCGTATTCATCGTTCCATCAGTTTGTGCGACGGGGGTGGTCGTATATGGACTGGGGATGCAGTGGTGACTTCGAGGGGAGCTTCGGGGAACGGTAAATGGTCAGGCGTGATGTTGGGCCTCCTTCGTCGGCCCAACCTACGTCCCCGGCTCCCGAGCCGGAAGGATCGTAACAAGGCGACCGCATGGATTTGGTTCTGACACTACCCCAATGGCTGGCCGCAACAACGGTGATCGTCGCCGCCACGCTGGTGCAGGGTTCGATCGGCTTCGGCGTGGCGCTGATCGCGGCGCCGTTGCTGTACCTGATCGATCCACTGTTCGTGCCGGCGCCGATGATGGTGGTCGGGCTGACGGTCTCGACGCTCGTCTACGGGCGCGAATGGCGTGGCGTGGATCTCGCGGAGGTGGGGCGGATCCTGCCGGGGATCGCGCTCGGTACGGTCGCCGCCGCGCTGGTGCTGCGAATCGTGACCGAGGAGACCCTCGGGCTGCTGTTCGGCACGCTGGTGCTGCTAGCCGTCGTGCTCAGCATCCGCTGGCGTCCGCCCGAGCCCGGGTCGGGACTGCTGTTCTCCGCTGGCGGTCTGTCGGGATTCATGGGCACGACCACTTCGATCGGCGGTCCGCCGCTGGTGCTGCTGTTCCAGAATCGACGCGGCAGGCACCTGCGCGGGACGTTGTCGGCCTGTTTCGTGCCCAGCGGCGTACTCTCGCTGATCGCGCTGTACTGGGCGGGTCGCCTGGGCCTGACCGAGGTCGCCATCGGTGCCGCGCTGCTGCCCGCGGTCGCCCTCGGCTTCTGGGTCTCGGGATGGACGGCCGGCCTGCTGGACCGGCAATGGCTGCGCGTTGCGCTGCTCGCCGTCTCCGCCGCCGCGGCCATCGGCGCCATCGTCCGCGCACTCCTGTAGGTTGGGCCGACGCAGGAGGCCCAACGCGGCGTGAAACGAAATGCCGGGCTGGAGAACGGTAAACAAGGGCTGTAGGAGCGACGTCAGTCGCGAACAAATGCAGCAAGGCCCTGCCTGGTTCGTTCGCGACTGACGTCGCTCCTACATCCGTCGTTTACCCTCGCAATCCCGTCCAGCCCCCCTCATCCTCTTTCTGCCATCTGCCATCTGCCATCTGCCATCCGGACACTGAGGCCCGGTCCACCCCGTCACGCTACAATCGCCACTTTGTCCGACGCATTACCACGCCACGGAGCACACGGCGATGCAGACCGACGACCCCCGTCACATCCGGCGCCTGACCCTCGCGATCACCATCGGGGCGACGGCGTTCACCGCCATGCAGGGGCTCACCTTTCCGCTGCTGGCGCTGATCCTGGAGCGCATGGGCACGCCCGAATGGGCGATCGGTGTCAACGCGGCCATGATGCCGCTGGGCCTGATCCTGTCCGCACCGATCGCGCCGGCGCTGCTGCGGCGTCACGGTGGCTACGCGCTGACCGCCGCCGCGCTGATCATCTCGGCCGCCTGCATGCTCGCGCTCGGCATCAGCATGAACGCGCTGGTCTGGATGCCGCTGCGGCTGATCATGGGTGTCGCGCTCGGTTGCATCCTGGTCGTCACCGAGAGCTGGATCAACGAGGTCACCACCGACGACCGCCGCGGCCGCGTGGTCGGGTTCTACTCGGCGGTGCTGTCCGCGGGATTCGCGATCGGACCGCTGCTGCTGCTCGCGGTCGGCAGCCGTGGCTGGGCGCCGTTCGTCATCGGATCGCTGCTGCCGCTGCTGGCGGTACTGCCGCTGATGCGGGTGCGCCGCGAACTGCCGGCGCCCTCCGCCGATGGCGGCACGGTCACCGCGGGCGCGTTCCTGCGCATGGCCCCGCTGCTGCTGGTGTGTACCGCCGCCGCCGCCCTGGCCGACGAGGGCGCGATGTCCTTCCTGCCACTGTATGCGCTCGCCCATGGCCACGGCGAACAGATCGGCACCGCGCTGCTGATCGTCATGATCGCCGGCAGCGTCACCCTGCAGTATCCGATCGGCTGGCTGGCCGACCGCATCCGCCGCAGCACGGTGATGATCGGCTGTGCCACGGCCGCGGCGCTGAGTGCCGCCCTGTTCCCGGCGTTCGCGTCGTCGTCGGCAATGCTCGGTGTCGTCGTGTTCGTCTGGGGCGGTGCCTATTACGCCATCTACGTGCTGGCGCTGGTCCGCCTCGGCGAGGCCTACCGCGGCACCACTCTGGTCGCCGGCAATGCCGCCTTCGCCGCCATGTGGGGCATCGGCGGCCTGGGCGGCACCTCCGTCGTCGGCGGCGCCATGTCGCTGTTCGGCCCGGTCGGTTTCCCGGCCGTGTTCGTGCTCGTCTTCGCCGCCATCGCCGGGACCGTCGCGTATCTTGCGCGCAACGAGCGCGGACGCCCCGATGACTACACGCGGGACGAATGACCCGGATAAGAGTGGCCTCCGGCCGCGAACAAACCAGGCACGGTTCGAAACGAAGCATGTAGGAGCGACGTCAGTCGCGAACAAACCGGGCGATGCCTTCACGAGCAAATTCGCGGGCAAGCCCGCTCCAACCAGTCCGACCGGGCGGGCCGAGGATCTTGTTGGAGCGGCCTTGGCCGCGAAAAAACGAACCACCGTGGTCTCGGAAAACCCGGTCCGTGGGCAAGCCCGCTCCCTCCGGCGATACTAGAAACTGCTGACATCCACGACCTGCAGCGTGCCCGCATTGCTGCCGCCCGGATCGAAGGTGACGGCATAGGCCGTACCGTCCATGGCATCGATGCCGCCGTTCGTATCCGGCAGATCGACAGTGCCGATCACCGCCGGGGAACCGGGATTGGTGATGTCCACGATCTTGATGCCTCCCGGGAAGCTCGCGGTCTCGGTGGTGCCGAGATAGGCCCGCATGCGGGTGGCGTCGACCGCGATCGGGCCGGTGGTCGAGAGGGGATCGGTCTCGCCCGCCACCGTCGGGCTGGTCGGGTCGCTGATGTCGATGACGTACATCCCCG
>CAYZHJ010000046.1:0-4151 GCA_964478305.1 uncultured Ectothiorhodospiraceae bacterium | reverse complement strand
CATCGTGGTGGCCGGATCGGTGATTTCGGCGGCATGCACGCCCTCGCCTCCGGCCGAGTAGATCAGGAATTCCGAGGCACCATCCGTGATGGTGACCATGCCGCCGGACGCGAAGTCGGCGGTGGCGTCGTCGATCGACGCCACGATGGCAAGAGTTTCCGGATCGGAGACGTCGACCACCTGCAGGCCCTCGGAGCCGGTGGCGACGAAGGCGTGATTGAAGGCGACCAGCAAACCGAGCCCGTCGCCGGGCAGGTCGAAGCTGCCCAGGATCGTGGCGCCGGGGTCGCTCGATCCACCACCACCACCGCCGCCGCACCCGGCGAGCAGGAGGGCGGCCAGCAGGGGGCGCAGGCGATCGAACCTGGGACAAGAGAACGTGGAGTCGTTCATGGGGGTTCCTCCCGGAGAATTGCCCCCACAAGACTAGAGTCGATACCGGTTCCCGCACCGGTCAATCACCGGTCAACCGGAACATGCCGGCATTCGCGAGTCGGTCCGGTCCGGGACTACTCCGCGGGCACGATCGGGATGTGGCCCATGAACGTTCCGAGATCGCCGTAGCCGACAAAGCGGTATTCGTATGCCAGCCCCAAACGGCGGGCACAATCGCGGGCCTTCGCCTCCAGCTCCGGATCCCGCGTCTGCGCCAGGTAGACCAGCTTCTCGTAATGGCCGAACACGAACTCCACCATGTCCTCGCGGCGGTCGAGCGCCAGCGCTTCCCACACGAAGCGCTCGAAATGACGGCAGAAGAAATCGGTCAGGAAGAAGGTCGTGATGTCGTCCTCGGCATTGGCGGCGAACGCGTCGTTGCCCTCGAAGAACGAAAAGCAGTGCGGCCCCTCGATGCGCTCGACCCCTTCCTCGGCGAGCACGCGATCGAGCTCGCCGCCCGTGCCGCAGTCGCCGTAGACGACGCAAATGCGTTCGTACCGGTCCCGGTTGCGGCGAATCTTCTCGCGCACCGCTTCCGGAATCCGTTCCGGCGTGTGGTGATACTGCGCGGCCACCGCCGTCACGTCGAGATGTCGCCAGCCGTTGCGCTCGATCAGGTCCACGATCTCGCGCCCGAGCGCCCCGCAGGCGATCAAGAGCGTCGTGCCGTTGCCGTGGCGGAACTCGTAGGGTCGATCGGTCTCGGGATGCATGACGATCCTCCGGGCTCGATTCTGCGCCTTGTCTTTCGCACGGGGCAATGAAATCGCGGCGGCCTTGAACGAAAGGTCCCCTCTCCCCTTTGGGGAGAGGGGCTGAAGACCGTGCTGTATTCAAACGACAGGTTCCCTCTCCCCTTGGGGGAGAGGGACAGGGTGAGGGGAAATCGCGCAGCGATTCGATGCGCGGCAGATGCTCGGGATGCCGAACGTCGTCCCGACCGAACCGGCTCGCTGCGCTCGCAGCCCTCACCCCCAACCCTTCTCCCGAAGGGAGAGGGGCCGGGGCTATGCCGGCATCCTGCTGCCATCCGCTACGAAACCGCCCGCCGCACATCGCTCGCCGCGTGGATGCGTTCCTGCAATACCGCGTCCAGCTCGCGTGCAAACAGCCCGGGGGTGTCGAGCATCGAGAAGTGCGCGGCATCCGGCAGCAGGCGCAGCTCGGCGCCGGGCACCAGGTCCCGCAGCCGGTACGCGACCTCGGGCGGCACCCAGCCGTCCTGTTCGCCCCAGAGAATCGCCAGCGGCACCTCGATCGACGGATAGCGTTCCTCCAGCCGGCCGGTGTACTCGTAGTCGTACTGGGCAATCTGGCGGTAGTAGGCGGGCTGGCCGACCTCGCCGGTCCAGGGCTCGATCAGCGCGGCCTCGAGTGCCGCCGGCAGCGGCCGCACGACCCCGGTCGCGAGATGGGCGGCGAGGCTGGCGCGGTGGATGTAGTCCGGGACCGCCGCGAACACCGATTCGTGCTCGTTGACGTGGCGCGAGAACGGCGTGCCCCAGGGATTGAGCAGCACTCCGTCGGCGACCGTGATGCTCGCCGCCTCGACGCCCTCGATCAGGTGCGCGCCCATCACGGTGGCGGCGCCGAAGTCGTGCCCCACCAGGTGCGGGCGCTCCGGTCCGCGCGCCTCCAGGAACTCGCGCAGCGCGCGGGCGAAGCTGCGCAGCCGGACTTCCTGGCCGTCGAACTTCTCCGAGGCGCCGTAGCCGGGCAGGTCGAGGTAGTGGAACCGGTAGCGATCGCGCAGGCGCTCGATCACGCCCCGCCAGATCAGCGAGCTGACCGGCGTGCCGTGCACCAGCACCACGTCCGGGCCTTCGCCGACCGCGTCCCAGGCGATCTCGCCGACACTGGTTTGAAAACGCTGGTTGATCTGATGATTCGTCATTTCACTCTCCATTGTCGTCGCTGAGGTGACGGCATGATCCCTTGCAGGAAGAACGTGGTACAGCGAAGAAGCATCACCTATACTTGACAGTTCGTCATGCAGGAGAGTGCCCGTGAACGCGCCACTGCCACCGCTGCCGCAACTGCGCTCGTTCGTTGCCGTCGTCGCCCACGGTCGCCTCAACCGGGCGGCGGAGGCGCTCAACCTGACCGAGTCCGCGGTCAGCCATCACCTGCGCCGGCTGGAGGACACGCTGGGCGTGCGCCTGCTCGAGCGCGGCCGCGCCGAGACCGTGCTCACCGAGGCGGGCGAACGCTTCCATCCGCGGGCGCGCGATGCCCTGCGGCTGCTGGAGGAAGCGGTGCGGGACGTGGCCGGAGAAACGAGCGGCCGGGTCCTGCTGACCCTGCCGCGCGCCATGGCGACTCACTGGCTGGTGCCGCGCTTCCCGCGCCTGCACGCCGGCAACGAGGAACTCGAGCTGCAGCTCCTGCCGACGGCCCGCAACTGCGAGCTGGAACGCGAGCAGATCGACCTCGGCATCCGCCTGGGCGGGGGAGAGTGGCGGGGACTGGAGGCGCAACCGCTGCTGCTGGAGCGCACCTGTCCGCTGGCAACCCCGGCGCTGGCCGGGCAATGGCGCGAGCAGGGCTGGTCGGCAATGGCATCGCGCGCACGCCTGATCGCCAACGCCACCCATCCCGATGAATGGGATCACTGGTGCCACGCCACCGGCCGCGACCTGCCGCGGGAGCATCGCGTCACCACGCTGGAATCCTTCGACCTGGTGCTGCAGGCGGGGCTGGCCGGCTCCGGCCTGATCATGGGCCGCACGCCGATGGTCCACGACGCCCTCGCGCGCGGCGACCTGGTCGCCCCGTTTCCCGAATGGGCCACGGGTACCCGGCGCTATTACATCGTCTGGCCGACCCGCCGTCCCCCGAACCGCCACGCCCGGGCCGTGATCGACTGGCTCGTCACCTGCGCCGCCGACACCGCCGAATTCCCTGGTCCCGCAGCCTCGGCCTGACAATGGTCAAGAACAACGAACGCGAATTCCGGCGCGTACCCGGCATGCTGCTGGATAACCGGGGTCGGTAGGGCGGGAAGATCGGGCCGGCTTGTGGCTTGCCGTTCTCCTATCCGATACCCTACGCACCCTTCGTTCCAACGCCGCAACAGGATGCAGCCCGCCCCATGAACGTAACCATCTTCGGTTCCGGCTATGTCGGCCTGGTCACCGGCGCCTGCCTTGCCGATGCCGGCAACAACGTGCTCTGCGTCGACGTGGACGCGGACCGGGTCGAGCGACTGCGCAACGGCGAGGTACCGATCTACGAGCCGAACCTCGAAGAGCTGATCGAGCGCGCCCGCGGCCTCGGCCACATTGATTTCACCACCGACGCCATCCGCGCCGTCGCCCACGCGCCGGTCCAGTTCATCGCCGTGGGCACGCCGCCGGACGAGGACGGCTCGGCCGACCTGCAGTACGTGCTCGCCGTCGCCCGCACCATCGGCGATCACATGACCGAAGAGAAGATCGTCGTCACCAAGTCCACCGTGCCCGTCGGCACCGGCGACAAGGTCGAGGCCGTGCTCGCCGCGGCGCTGGAGGATCGCGACGCGACGCACGAATTCCATGTCGTCTCCAACCCGGAGTTCCTGAAGGAGGGCGCCGCGGTCGATGACTTCATGAAGCCGGACCGCATCATCGTCGGTGGCGAGGACGACGGCGCCATCGAGCACATGCGCGAGCTTTACGCGCCGTTCTCGCGCAGCCACGAGAAGCTGATCGTCATGGACCGGCGCTCGGCCGAGC
>CAYZHJ010000045.1:12483-21203 GCA_964478305.1 uncultured Ectothiorhodospiraceae bacterium | reverse complement strand
TTCGCGAGGGCGGTCGCACCGTCGGCGCCGGCGTCGTCTCGAAGATTATCGAGTAAGGGGTTATGGCGAAGCAGACCCAGACTATACGTATCCGGCTGAAGGCATTCGACCATCGGCTGATCGACAGTTCGGCGAAGGAAATCGTCGAGACCGCGAAGCGCACCGGCGCTCGCGTGCTCGGCCCGATTCCGCTGCCGACCAAGCAGGAGCGCTTCACGATCCTGACCTCGCCGCACGTCAACAAGGATGCGCGCGACCAGTACGAACTGCGCACGCACAAGCGGCTGATGGACATCGTCGATCCGACCGACAAGACGGTTGACGCGCTGATGAAGCTGGACCTGGCCGCCGGCGTCGACGTCCAGATCAAGCTGAGCTGAGACGGCTTCACCGGACGGGTACCGTCTGGCGTCACTCCGGGAGTATTGATATACTTCCCGGCTTCCCCGGCCCGGGGCAGGGAGGCCTGCTTCGGGCCTTGATTTGCCTATCGGCGGGACGGCGGTACAGGCCGCCGCGACCACTGGGACAGGAGCAATGGCGATTGGTGTAATCGGCCGCAAGGCGGGCATGACGCGCGTGTTCACCGAGGACGGCGCCTCGGTGCCGGTGACGGTGATCCGGGTGGAGCCGAACCGTGTCACCCAGGTCAAGAACCTCGAGCGCGACGGCTACCGGGCGCTGCAGGTGACCACCGGCAGCCGCCGGGCGTCGCGGGTCACGCGGCCGCTGGCGGGCCATTTCGCGAAGGCCGGCGTCGAGCCCGGCCGCGGCCTGTGGGAGTTCCGCCTGGAGGGCGGGGAAGAGCCGGAAATCGAGGTCGGGGCCGAGCTGGGTGTCGACCGCTTCGAGGCCGGCCAGCGGGTGGACGTGCGCGGCATCAGCAAGGGCCGCGGTTTTGCCGGCGTGGTCAAGCGGCACAATTTCCGTACCCAGGACGCCAGCCACGGCAACTCGCTGGCGCACCGGGTGCCCGGTTCGATCGGGCAGGCGCAGGATCCGGGCCGTGTGCACCCGGGCAAGAAGATGCCCGGGCACATGGGCAACCGCCGGACCACGGCGCAGAACCTGGAGGTCGTCCGGGTCGACGCCGACCGCGGGCTGATCCTGGTCAAGGGTGCGATCCCGGGCGCGGTCGATGGTGACCTGGTCGTGCTGCCGTCGATCAAGACGCAGCGGTGAGGAGACGGCGATGGAACTGAAGCTGGCAGACGGCAGGAAAAAGGTCGAGCTGGCCGATGCGGCCTTCGACCGTCCGTACAACGAGTCGCTGGTCCATCAGGCCGTCGAGACCTGGCTGGCCGGCGCCCGGCGCGGCACGCGCGCGCAGAAGTCGCGCAGCGACGTCGCCGGCGGCGGTGCCAAGCCCTGGCGCCAGAAGGGCACGGGCCGGGCCCGCGCGGGCACTGTCAGCAGCCCGTTGTGGCGCCACGGCGGTGTGACCTTCGCGGCACGGCCGCAGGATCATTCGAAGGGTCTGAACCGCAAGATGTACCGCGGCGCCCTGCGCTCGATCCTGTCCGAGCTGGCGCGGCGGGAACGACTGACCGTCGTGAGCGGATTCTCTCTCGAGGAACCGAAGACGAAGGCGCTGCTGGAACGACTGGAAACGCTCGGTGGGGCCGATGTACTGATCGTGGTGGCCGAGGTCGAGCGCAACCTGGCGCTGGCGGCGCGCAATCCGGCACATGTCGAGGTAGTGACCGCCGGCGAGATCAACCCGGTGAACCTGCTGCGGCACGAGCGCGTGATCGCGACGGTCGATGCGCTCAAGCGGATCGAGGAGTGGCTGGCATGAGGATGACCAACGAGCGGCTGTACGAGGTGATCCGGGCGCCGCACGTGTCGGAGAAGTCGGCCCGCGGTGCCGACGAGAGCGGCCAGCATGTGTTCCGGGTGGCTCCGGACGCGACCAAGCCGGAGATTCGCACGGCGGTCGAGCGGCTGTTCAAGGTGCAGGTGCGCGAGGTGCGCGTGCTCAACGTCAAGGGCAAGACCAAGCGCTTCGGCCAGATCAACGGCCGTCGCTCGGGCTGGCGCAAGGCGATCGTGCGCCTGCAGCCGGGCCAGGATATCGATTACGCCGGATTCGAAGGATAGGGCCATGGCGATTGTAAAGACCAAGCCGACCTCGCCGGGCCGCCGGTTCCGGGTCGAGATCAAGCGTGCCGGCCTGCACGCCGGTGAGCCGTACGCGCCCCTGGTCGAGGGCAGTCGTGCAAAGACGGGCGGCCGCAACGTGCACGGGCGGATCACGACCCGCCATCGGGGCGGTGGCCACAAGCGCCGTTATCGGGTCATCGATTTCCGGCGCGACAAGGACGGGGTGACCGGGACGATCGAGCGGATCGAGTATGACCCGAACCGCAGCGCCCGGATCGCGCTGGTGAAATACACCGACGGCGAGCGCCGCTACATCCTCGCGCCACGCGGCGCGAAGGCGGGCGCGGAAATCCGCTCGGGCCGGGACGCGCCGATCAAGCCGGGCAACGCGCTGCCGCTGGCGAACATTCCGCTGGGCACGCGCGTGCACTGTGTCGAGCTCAAGCCCGGCAAGGGCGGGCAGATCGCCCGCAGCGCGGGCGCCTCGGTGCAACTGGTCGCGCGCGAGGGCGATTACGCGACCCTGCGCATGCGCTCGGGCGAGATGCGCCGGGTGCCGGTGGTCTGCCGCGCCAGCGTCGGCGAGGTGGGCAACGAGGAGCACAGCCTGCGCCAGCTCGGCAAGGCCGGCGCGAAACGCTGGAAGGGTGTGCGCCCGACGGTACGCGGCGTTGTCATGAACCCGATCGACCACCCGCACGGCGGCGGCGAGGGCCGTACCTCGGGCGGCCGCCATCCGGTGAGTCCGTGGGGCATGCCGACCAAGGGTTACAAGACACGCAAGAACAAGGCGACGGACAAGATGATCGTTCGCCGCCGCAACCGCAAGAAGTAAGGCGAGGACACGATCGTGCCACGTTCACTGCGCAAGGGACCGTTCGTCGACCTGCACCTTCAGAAGAAGGTGGAGCAGGCCCAGGCGAGCAACAACCGGCGACCGATCAAGACCTGGTCGCGTCGGTCGATGGTGCTGCCGGAAATGGTCGGTCTGACCATCGCGGTACACAACGGGCGTCAGCACGTACCGGTGCTGATCAGCGAGAACATGGTGGGACACAAGCTGGGCGAATTCGCCGCGACGCGTACCTTCAAGGGTCACGCCGCGAACAAGAAGGCCCGGTAGAGGCGGACATGACGATGCAGGTCAGTGCGAAACTGAGAATGGCGCGGATCTCGCCGCAGAAGGCGCGGCTGGTGGCCGACCAGATCCGGGGCCTGCGGGTGGAGCAGGCGCTCGACACGCTGTCGTTCAGCAACAAGCGTGCTTCCGGCCTGATCCGCAAGGTACTCGAATCGGCGATCGCGAATGCCGAGCACAACGAGGGCGCCGACGTCGACGAGTTGCGGGTGAGCACGATCTGCGTCGACGAGGGGCCGACGATGAAGCGCGTGCAGCCACGCGCCAAGGGCCGGGCGAACCGGATCCTCAAGCGCACCAGCCACATCCACGTCAGCGTGGCGGACGAGTAAGGACGAGAGGCGGTCAGCATGGGTCACAAGGTACATCCAACGGGTTTTCGCCTCGGCATTTCGACCGACTGGAATTCGACCTGGTACGCGAGTTCGCGTGACTATGCCGATTTCCTGAACAACGACATCGAGATACGCAAGTTCATCGAGAAGGAGTTGTCGCATGCCTCGGTCAGCCGCATTCAGATCGACCGCCCGGCGCGTGCGCTGCAGGTGACGATCCATACCGCGCGGCCCGGCATCGTGATCGGCAAGAAGGGCGAGGACATCGAGCGGCTGCGCGGACGCATCGCGAAGCTCGCGGGCCTCAACGTCAATGCCGTCAAGGTCAATATCGCCGAGATCCGCAAGCCGGAACTCGATGCGAAGCTGGTGGCCGACAGCGTGGCCCAGCAGCTCGAGCGCCGGGTGATGTTCCGCCGGGCAATGAAGCGCGTCGTGACCAACACCATGCGTCTCGGCGCGCAGGGCGTGAAGATTCATGTCTCGGGCCGCCTCAACGGCGCCGAGATCGCCCGCAGCGAGTGGTACCACGAGGGTCGAGTGCCGCTGCATACGCTGCGTGCCGACATCGACTATGCCCAGGCCACGGCCAAGACGACCTACGGGACGCTCGGTATCAAGGTCTGGATCTGCAAGGGCGAGGTATTCGACCTGGAGCAGAAGCGCGAGGCGGTCAAGAACGCCGCGGCACAGAAGTAGGGAGCCCCTGAGTCATGTTGCAGCCGAAACGGACGAAGTTCCGCAAACAGCAGAAGGGAAGCAACCGTGGGGTCGCCACGAATGGCACCAGGGTCAGCTTTGGCGAGTACGGGCTGAAGGCGGTCGATCGCGGGCGCATCACGTCCCGCCAGATCGAGGCGGCACGTCGTGCCATGACTCGTCACGTCAAGCGTGGCGGCAAGATCTGGATCCGGATCTTCCCCGACGTGCCGGTGACCAAGAAGCCCATCGAGGTTCGCATGGGCAAGGGCAAGGGCGGCGTTGAATACTGGGTATCGAAGGTACAGCCCGGCAAGATGCTGTACGAGATGGAAGGCGTGTCGGAGCCGGTGGCGCGCGAAGCATTCCGCCGCGCTGCCGCCAAGCTGCCGGTGCGTACGGTGTTCGTCAACCGGACGATCATGTGATGAATGCGAGCGAACTGCGCGAGAAGAAAGTTTCCGAACTGAGCGAGGAACTGGACGAGCTCCTGCGCGAACAGTTCAACCTGCGGATGCAGAAGGGTGTCGGCCAGGCGCCGCGGCCGGACCGTATTCGCAAGGTTCGACGCGACATCGCCAGGGTGAAGACAGTGATCAACGAGAAACGCGCCACGGGTGAGTCGGCATGAGCGAAGAACAGGCAAAGCGCGCGCGGCGCGAACGTGGTTATGTGGTCAGCGCGAAGATGAACAAGAGCATTGCGGTGCTGGTCGAGCGCAAGGAGCGCCACCCGCTGTACGGAAAGTTCGTCAAGCGATCGAGGAAGTACCACGTGCATGACGAGAGCAACGAGTGCCGGCAGGGCGATTTCGTCGTGATCGAGGAATGTCGCCCGATCTCGAAGACCAAGGCATGGCGCCTGGTGCGCGTGCACACGCCCGCGGCCACTGCGTGATCCGGAGCCAGGCTCCGAAGTGACCGGAAAGGAAACAGAGACATGATCCAGATGCAGACCACCCTCAACGCGGCCGACAACAGCGGTGCGCGCGAGGTGCAGTGCATCAAGGTGCTCGGCGGCTCGCGGCGACGCTATGCCCGGATCGGGGACATCATCAAGGTCAGCGTGAAGGACGCCATCCCGCGCGGACGCGTGAAGAAGGGCGAGGTGTACAACGCGGTCGTCGTGCGCAGTGCCAAGGGTGTGCGTCGAGCCGACGGATCCGTGATCCGTTTCGACAGCAACGCCGCCGTGCTGCTGAACAACAAGCTCGAGCCCGTGGGCACGCGTATCTTCGGCCCGGTGACGCGCGAGCTGCGCACCGAGCGCTTCATGAAGATCATCTCGCTGGCGCCCGAGGTTCTCTGAGAGGGTAATGGAGATGCGCAGGATCAAGCAGGGCGACGACGTGATCGTGATTGCCGGCCGTGACAAGGGACGCCGAGGCACGGTGCAGAGGGTGAACCCCGATGGTTCCCTGATCGTCGACAACGTGAACCTGGTCAAGAAGCACCAGAAGCCGAATCCGCAGCAGGGGGTCGGTGGTGGAATCGTCGAGAAGGAAGCCCCGATCGATGGCTCCAACGTGATGATGTACAACCCGAATCGCGACGCGGGTGACCGGGTCGGATTCAGGACGCTCGCCGACGGCAGGAAGGTCCGATACTTCAAGTCGGACGGCGAAGTGATCGACGTCTAGATGTCCAGAGGCTGAGATGGCACGACTCCAGCAATATTATCGGGACACGGTGATCGGCCGGCTGCGGGAGCATTTCGGCTACAAGAGTCCCATGCAGGTTCCCCGGCTCGAGAAGATCACGGTGAACATGGGTGTGGGCGAGGCCGTGAGCGACAAGAAGCAGCTCGACCAGGCCCAGAGCGAGCTTGCCCTGATCACCGGTCAGAAGCCGATGGTAACGCGCGCACGCAAGTCGATCGCGGGCTTCAAGGTACGCGAGGGCTGGCCGATCGGCTGCAAGGTCACCCTGCGGCGCGAGCGCATGTACGAGTTTCTCGATCGCCTGGTCAATGTGGCGGTACCGCGAGTGCGCGACTTCCGCGGTTTCAGCCCGAAGGCGTTCGACGGTCGCGGCAACTACACCATCGGTGTTCGCGAGCAGATCATCTTTCCGGAGATCGAGTACGACAAGACGGACAGGATCCGGGGACTGGACATTACCTTCACCACGACGGCGAAGACCGACGAGGAAGCGCGCGCGCTGCTGGATGCGTTCAGCTTTCCGTTCCGACAGTAAGAGGCAGGTCCGATGGCAAAGGTTTCAATGATCGAGCGCGAACGCAAGCGGGAAAAGACCGCGGCGAAATACGCGCGCAAGCGAGCCGAGCTCAAGGCACGGATCAAGGATCCGAACACGCCGTTCGAGGAACGCATGGAGGCGGTCGCTGCACTGCAGAAGCTGCCCCGTGACGCGAGTCCGGCGCGGCAGCAGAACCGCTGCCGCCAGACAGGGCGGCCGCACTCGGTCTATCGCAAGTTCGGGCTCGGCCGCAACAAGCTGCGCGAGGCGACGATGCGTGGCGATGTACCGGGCCTTCGCAAGGCCAGCTGGTAAGCGATTCGGGGAATCAAGAGATGAGCATGTCCGATCCCATAGCCGATATGCTGACCCGGGTCCGCAACGGGTACATGGCTAACAAGGCACACGTGTCAATGGCATCTTCGAAGAAGAAGGTCGCCGTCGCCGATGTGCTCAAGTCCGAGGGTTACATTACGGACTACAAGGTGGACGAGAGCGGCAAGAGACCGGTGTTGACCATCGAACTCAAGTATTTCGAGGGGCGCCCCGTGATCGAGAAGATCGATCGTGTGAGTCGTCCCGGTCTGCGGATCTATCGCGGCAAGGACGAACTGCCGAAGGTGCTCGGCGGTCTGGGCGTGGCCGTGATCTCGACTTCGCATGGCGTCATGAGCGATGCCCGTGCGCGGGCCGAGGGTCATGGCGGCGAAGTGATCTGCACGGTCGCCTGAGCGGAGAAGCAACGATGGTGGTGGAAGCAACATCCCGCGTCGCGCGCCAGCCGGTCCGGCTGCCGTCCGGTGTCGAGGTCGACATCCAGGGTCAGGCGATCAGCGTCAAGGGACCGAAGGGTACCGATGCGTATGTCGTGCACGACTGGGTCGAGGTCATGCGCGAAGGCGACGAGATCCGGTTCGCGCCGCGCCGTTCCGATCGCGAGGCCAACGCGATGGCCGGCACCATGCGCGCGCTGCTGAACAACATCGTGGTCGGACTGACCGAGGGTTTCCAGAAGAAACTGGTGATCCAGGGTGTCGGCTACCGTGCCCAGGCGCAGGGCCGCAATCTGAACCTGGCGCTCGGGTTCTCGCATCCGGTGAACTACGCGGTTCCGGAGGGAATCGAGGTCTCGACGCCCAGCAACACCGAGGTGGTGGTGACCGGCGCGAGCAAGCAGCGGGTCGGCCAGGTGGCTGCCGAGATCCGTGCGTTCCGGCCGCCGGAGCCCTACAAGGGCAAGGGCATCCGCTACCTCAACGAAGAGGTCATCATGAAGGAAGCGAAGAAGAAGTAGCGCTTCCCGCGAGCACGAGAACGAGATCGAATCCATGGACAAGAAGCGTCAAAGACTCCGCCGGGCCCTGCGCGCACGCAGCAAGATGCGCGAGCTGGGTGTCGCGCGCCTGACGGTACACCGCACGCCGCGCCACATCTATGCGCAGGTGCTGTCGGCCGAGGGTGATCGCGTGATTGCGACGGCGTCCACGGTGCAGCGCGAGGTGCGCGATGCGGTCAAGTCGACCGGCAACATCGAGGCCGCTTCGCTGATTGGCCGGCGAATCGCCGAGAAGGCGGTTGATGCCGGTGTGACCCGGGTGGCGTTCGATCGCTCGGGCTTCCGTTACCACGGCCGTGTAAAGGCGCTTGCCGACGCGGCGCGCGAGAACGGCCTGCAGTTCTGACAGGACAGGGCACGATGGCGAATACCGAAACCGCAGCACAGAGCGCAGACGGCTACCTCGAGAAGCTGATCTCGATCAATCGCGTGGCCAAGGTGGTCAAGGGTGGCCGTCAGTTCGGCTTCACCGCGTTGACCGTGGTCGGCGACGGCCAGGGCAAGGTGGGTTACGGCTATGGCAAGGCACGCGAAGTGCCGGCAGCCATCCAGAAGGCCATGGAGAAGGCGCGCCAGAACATGACCACTGTATCGCTCAACGGCACCACGGTGCATTACGCCATCGTGGGCCGTCATGGCGCGGCCCGGGTCTATCTGCAGCCGGCCTCCGAGGGTACGGGCATCATCGCCGGCGGCGCCATGCGCGCCGTGTTCGAGGTCGCCGGCGTGCACGATGTACTGGCCAAGATCCAGGGCACGCGCAACCACCTGAACGTGGTACAGGCCACGGTGAATGCGCTGAGCTCGATCCAGTCGCCCGAATCCGTGGCCGCCAAGCGTGGCAAGTCGGTCGAAGAGATCACGGGGTAGGGCGTCATGGCGACAAAGAAGAAGGCAGCAGCCAAGAAGGC
>CAYZHJ010000045.1:0-12383 GCA_964478305.1 uncultured Ectothiorhodospiraceae bacterium | reverse complement strand
AGATCACGGGGTAGGGCGTCATGGCGACAAAGAAGAAGGCAGCAGCCAAGAAGGCTCCGGCGAAGAAGGCGGCGGCCAGGAAGGCTTCGGCGAAGAAGGCTCCAGCGAAGAAGGCGGCGGCCAGGAAGGCCACGGCCGGGAAGGCTGCCGCCGGGAAGACAGCAGCCGGGAAGACAGTAGCCGGCAAGGCATCGGCCAGCAAGGCGCCGGTCGAGAAGGCGGCACCCGCCGCAAAGGCGACCACGATTCGCGTGACCCAGGTACGCAGCGCGATCGGTCGGCTGAGGAATCACAGGGCGTGTCTGTCCGGGCTGGGTCTGCGGCGCATGCACCAGACGGTCGAGGTCGCGGACACGCCGGAGAATCGCGGCATGATCAACCGGGTCTACTACATGGTCTCGGTCGAGGAGTCCTGAGATGCGATTGAACGAACTCCGTCCGGCGGACGGCGCGAAATCCGACGCCAAGCGGGTCGGGCGCGGTATCGGCTCCGGCCTGGGCAAGACCGGCGGCCGCGGTCACAAGGGCCAGAAGTCCCGCTCGGGTGGTTACCACAAGGTCGGATTCGAAGGCGGCCAGATGCCGCTGCAGCGGCGGTTGCCGAAATTCGGCTTCCGTTCGCGGCTGGCGCGGGAAACCGCCCGGGTACGCCTGCACGAGCTGGCGAAGGTCGAGGCCGGTACGATCGACCTGGCCGCGCTGCGGGCTGCCGGCGTGGTGCCGGCAACGGCCAAGCGCGCCCGCGTTTTCGCCTCGGGCAGGATCGATCGCGCGGTGATCCTGCGCGGCATCGCGGTCACCCGCGGCGCACGTGCGGCCATCGAGAAGGCCGGCGGCAGCGTCGAGTAATCGCCGATGGCACGCTCCGCCACTGCTGCAGGTACGGGAGGGGGCCTCGGGGCCCTCGGCAGATCCGCGGAGCTGCGCGCCCGGCTGTTGTTCGTCCTGTTCGCGCTGGTGATCTTCCGCGCGGGCACGCACATCACCATCCCGGGCATCGATCCGGGCGTGATGGCGCAGCTGTTCGAGCAGCAGAGCGGCACCATCCTGGACATGTTCAACATGTTCTCGGGCGGTGCCCTGGAGCGCATGTCGCTCTTCGCCCTGGGCGTCATGCCCTACATCACGGCGTCGATCATCATGCAGCTGATGTCACACGTCGTGCCGTCGCTCGAGCAATTGCGCAAGGAAGGCGAGTCGGGCCGACGCCAGATCACCAAGTACACGCGCTATCTGACGCTGGCGCTGTGCCTGTTCCAGTCACTGGGCATCGGCATTGCCCTGCAGGGGCAGCAGATCGGAACCGATTCGCTGGTCTACACGACCGGTCCGACCTTCCTGTTCACGACAGTCGTGACCCTGTCCACGGGAACGATGTTCCTCATGTGGCTGGGCGAGCAGGTGACCGAGCGCGGGGTGGGCAACGGCATCTCGATCCTGATCTTCGCCGGGATCGTCGCCGGCCTGCCGTCGGCGCTGGGCGGAACCCTGGAGCTGGTGCGCACCGGCGAGCTGTCGAGCCCGGTGGTGCTGGTGATCGCGGCACTGGCGGTGGGTGTGACCGGGTTCGTGGTATTCGTCGAACGCGGCCAGCGGCGCATCACGGTGAACTACGCACGGCGTCAGCAGGGCCGCAAGCTGTACGCGGCCCAGAGCAGCCACCTGCCGCTGAAACTGAACATGGCGGGCGTGATCCCGCCGATCTTCGCGTCGTCGATCATCCTGTTTCCGACGACGCTGGGGAACATGGTCGGACGCGCCGGCGACGGCGTCGGCTGGCTGCAGAACATCGTCTCGACGATGCAGCCCGGCCAGCCGCTGTACGTGCTGTTCTACGCGCTGGCGATCATATTCTTCTGCTTCTTCTACACGTCGCTGGTGTTCAACTCGCGTGACACCGCCGACAACCTGAAGAAGTCGGGCGCATTCATTCCGGGAATCCGTCCGGGCGAGCAGACGGCACGCTACATCGACGGCGTGATGACCCGCCTGACCATGGTCGGCGCGATCTACATCACCTCGGTCTGTCTGCTGCCGGAGTTCCTCATCCTGTGGCTGAACGTGCCATTCTATTTCGGGGGCACCTCGCTGCTGATCATCGTGATCGTGGTCATGGACTTCATGTCGCAGGTGCAGTCGCACCTGATGAGCCATCAGTACGAGAGCCTGATGAAGAAGGCGAACCTCAAGGGGTACAGTCGCCGCGGCGGGGGCTAGGCCGGCGCTGAAAGCGCCCGGCGCCGGAGTGGACCGCGGGCGGAGAGTAGAGAGAGACATGGCGCGCCGGCCGGGGCCGGTTCGCCGGGAGAGGCCCACGGGGCCGTCGGGAGAGAGCAATGAAGGTCAGCGCATCGGTCAAGAAGATCTGCCGGCACTGCAAGATCATCAAGCGCAACGGGTCGGTCCGGGTCATCTGCCGCGATGCCCGCCACAAGCAGCGCCAGGGCTGACCCGGTGGCGTGCGCGGTCATGGACGCCAGCGGTCCCGGACCCGTGCCGCCGACCACCCTTGCAGGGCACTTGACACTGCCGCTATACTTGGCGGCTTGCCAACGGTTTGGAGAGCGTCCGTAATGGCCCGCATCGCAGGCATCAACATCCCGGTGCACAAGCACGCCTGGGTGGCCCTGACCTCGATCTACGGGATCGGCCCGACGCGTGCGCGCCGCATCTGCGACGCCGCCGGCGTCCCCGAGACCACGCGCGTGCGCGACCTGTCGGAAGGCGAGGTCGACGCCCTGCGTGCCGAGGTCGGCAAGGTCACCGTGGAGGGCGACCTCCGGCGCGAGGTCTCCATGAACATCAAGCGGCTGATGGACCTGGGTTGTTATCGGGGCATCCGCCACCGCCGCGGTCTGCCGTTGCGGGGGCAGCGGACCCGCACCAACGCGCGTACCCGCAAGGGCCCGCGCCGCCCGATCAAGCGCTGAGCGCACCAGGATCCGAACGGAGACAGCAAGGCCAATGGCAAAACCCGCGAAATCCTCGGCAACGCCGCGCAAGAAGGCCCGCCGTACCGTATCCGACGGTATCGCGCACGTGCATGCGTCGTTCAACAACACGATCGTCACGATCACCGATCGCCAGGGCAACGCGCTGAGCTGGGCCACCTCGGGTGGATCCGGCTTCCGTGGATCGCGCAAGAGCACACCGTTCGCGGCCCAGGTGGCTGCCGAGCGGGCGGGTACCGCGGCCCGCGAATTCGGCGTGCAGAACCTGGAGGTTCGCGTCAAGGGTCCCGGACCCGGCCGCGACTCCGCCGTGCGTTCGCTGAACAACGCGGGATTCAACATCAACAGCATTACCGACGTGACGCCGATCCCGCACAACGGGTGCCGGCCGCCGAAGCGGCGTCGCGTCTGAGCGGAGACAGATTCACGTGGCGAAATACACCGGTCCCAAATGCAAGCTCGCCCGGCGCGAGGGCACCGACCTGTTCCTCAAGTCGGGTATCCGCAGCCTCGAGTCGAAGTGCAAGGTCGATCATCCGCCTGGTCCCCAGAGCGGCCGCCGCGGGCGTGCTTCGGACTATGCCCTGCAGCTGCGCGAAAAGCAGAAGCTGCGCCGCATGTACGGGGTGCTGGAGCGCCAGTTCAGCATTTACTACAAGAAGGCATCGCAGAAGAAGGGTTCCACCGGCGAGAACCTGCTGCAGATCCTGGAACAGCGGCTGGACAACGTCTGCTGGCGCATGGGATTCGGCAGCACCCGCGCCGAGGCCCGGCAACTGGTCAACCACAAGGGCGTGACCGTCAACGGTGTCGTGGTCAACATCCCTTCGTACCAGGTACAGCCGCACGACGTCGTGGCCGTGCGTGAGAAGGCGAAGAAACAGAACCGCCTGATCGAGGCCGTCGAACTGGCCCAGCAGCGCGGTATTCCGGAATGGATCGAAGTCGATCCGAAGAAGCTCGAGGGCGTATTCAAGTCGGTTCCGGTGCGCAGTGATCTGCCCGCCGAGATCAACGAATCGCTCGTGGTCGAGCTCTACTCGAAGTAAGGGGTCTACAAGCCGATGTCGGGCAACGTCAACGAATTCCTCAAGCCGCGTATCGTCGATATCCAGACGGTCAGCGACTATCGTGCACGCGTATCGCTGGAGCCGCTCGAACGCGGTTTCGGCCACACACTGGGCAACGCCCTGCGCCGTATCCTGCTTTCGTCCATGCCGGGCGCGGCCGTGGTCGAGGCCCAGATCGAGGGCGTGGTACACGAATACACGACCATCGAGGGCGTCCACGAGGACGTCATGGAAATCCTGCTCAACCTGAAGGGTGTGGCCATCCGCATGCACGCCCGTGACGAAGCCACGCTGACCCTGAGCAAGAAGGGTCAGGGCGTCGTCACGGCGAAGGACCTGGCTTCGGATCACGACGTCGAGATCGCCAATCCCGATCACGTCATCGCGCACCTGACCAAGAGCGGCAAGCTCGAGATGACGCTGCGCGTGCGCAAGGGTCGTGGTTACGAGCCGGCCACCGCGCGCGAGCAGGAGGAAGGCGAAAGCCGCACGATCGGCGGTCTGCAGATCGATGCCACCTTCAGCCCCATTCGCCGGGTTGCCTACAGTGTCGAGAGCGCGCGCGTCGAGCAGCGTACCGATCTGGACAAGCTGGTATTCGATATCGAGACCAACGGCACGATCGATCCGGAAGAGGCGATCCGCCGTTCCGCGGCGATCCTGCAGGAACAGCTTTCCGTCTTCGTCGAGCTCAAGGGCGACGAGCAGGCCCGGCAGGAAGACGCGAGCGCCCAGATCGACCCGATCCTGCTGCGCCCGGTCGACGATCTCGAATTGACGGTCCGTTCGGCCAACTGCCTCAAGGCGGAGAACATCTACTACATCGGTGACCTGATCCAGCGCACCGAAGTGGAGCTGCTGAAGACGCCGAACCTGGGCAAGAAGTCGCTGACCGAGATCAAGGACGTGCTGGCGTCGCAGGGCCTGTCTCTGGGCATGCGCCTCGAAGGCTGGCCGCCGGCCGAGCTGCAGCGGCAGGACAAGGCCTCGTCGGGCTGAACGGCTGCGGCCGGGCACGTCCGGAACAGAACGGTTAAGGAAGCACAGTCATGCGTCATCGCAAGAGCGGCAGACAACTCAACCGGAACAGCAGTCATCGCACGGCGATGTTCCGCAACATGTCGGCCTCGCTGTTCGAGCACGAGGTGATCCGGACCACGCTGCCCAAGGCGAAGGAGCTGCGCCGTGTGGCGGAGCCGCTGATCACGCTCGCGAAGGAAGACAGCGTCGCCAACCGTCGCCTGGCCTTCAATCGCCTGCGCGATGACGCCAGCGTGCGCAAGCTGTTCGAGGAGCTGGGCCCGCGTTACCGCGAGCGTCCCGGCGGCTACATGCGCATCCTCAAGAACGGTTATCGCGAAGGCGACAAGGCACCGATGGCCCTGGTCGAGTTGGTCGATCGTCCGCTGGAAGACAGCGACGCGGCCTGAGCGAGGCCCCGAGGAAATCCCGAAAAGGCCGGCCGGCGACGTCCGGCCTTTTTTGTGTGTAACAGGGCCCGGGGCCCCGGGCCCGGATGCATGTTGGGCCTCCTTCGTCGGCCCAACCTACATGCTGATCCGGAAACCGCTGCATGCTCCAATACCTCGCCCCATGGGAGTTCTACCCCGAAGTGGTCGTGTTCTGCACGGCTGCGGGCGGCTTGTACCTCGCCGGCCTGTATCGGGGAGGGCTGCGCGGCTGCGGCGTCCACGCAGGTCATGTGACGGCCTTTCTCGTCGGCGTGCTGCTGGCCTACGCGGTCATGCACACCTGGATTGATTACCTGTCGCAATACATGTTCTGGGTTCACCGCGCCCAGCACCTGGTGCTGCATCATCTCGCGCCGTTCCTGATCGTGCTGGGCGCGCCGCAACGGGTTCTTCCGCGGGCGTTCGGGCCCGTCTGGCGTGGTCGGCTCGGCCGTGTGCTGCGGCATCCGCTGATCCGCGTGCCCTACAGGACCGTGCAGCAGCCGGTGATCGCCTCGGTGCTGTTCGTCGGCATCATCTTCTTCTGGCTGGAGCCGGAGATTCACTTCGATGCCATGCTCAGCAACCCGTTGTATCGGATCATGAATGCCTCCATGCTGATCGAGGGTCTGCTGTTCTGGTGGCTGGTGGTCGATCCGCGCGGCCGGGCCGACGGCGGCGTACGCTTCGGCGGGCGCATCCTGATGCTGTGGTTCGTCATGCTGCCGCAGATCGCGCTCGGTGCCTGGATCGGACTCAGCCGGGTGGAACTCTACGACGTCTACGATGTCTGTGGACGTGCATGGCCGATCAGCCCGCTGACCGACCAGCAGATCGGCGGTTTGATCACCTGGATCCCGGCCGCCATGATGAGCGTGATCGGTGCCCTGGTGGTATGGCGCCTGTGGATGCGGGAGTCCGAGCGAATGGAGCGATGACCGCTTGATGACGAAACAGGCCGATTCGGGTCCCGTTTGACGCCGCGACAGAGAATCTCGCAAAGCTCGCGGAGTTCGCAAAGTACACGGAGAGAGGACGAGGAACTGAAATTCGCAACATTGATACCCTGGCGAGCTTGGCGTCTTTGCGCCTTTGCGAGAGACTGATGCACAGTATTTCAGAAACCGGTTCGGGAAGACCATGCTGCAAGCTGTAACGAGAGCCTTCCTGTTGATGGGACTGGCGGCACTGTTGGCCGCCTGCGGGGAGCCGAAGCCGGAATTCCGCACGCGCGACATCACGGGGTTGATGCCGGAGCTCCAGTTCGAGCTTACGCGTGCCGCCGATGGTGCGACCGTCACCGGCGAGGACTACCGGGGCGTGGTGACGGTGGTGTTCTTCGGCTTCACCAACTGTCCCGACATCTGCCCCATGACCATGGCCCGCTTCTCCGCCGCTTTCTCGAAGCTGGAGGAGGGGGCGGCCGACGAGGTACGGGTGCTGTTCGTCTCGGTCGATCCGGGGCGCGACACGCTTGAACGCCTGCACGGTTATGTCACCGCCTTCGGGCCGCGGTTCACCGGCCTGCGCGGCCCGCAGGAAGAGCTGCGGGAAGTGACCAAGCGTTATCGCGTGACCTACGGCTACGGGGAGCCGGACGAGAGCGGGTACTACGAGGTATCACATTCCTCGGCGGCGTTCGTTTTCGATCGCGAAGGGGAGATCCGGCTGCTGGTGCGGGGTGACGACGCGATCGAGGATATTGCGCACGATCTCGGGATTCTGGTGGAGAGCTGAACAGCGCTAAGCGCTAAGGTGTAGGTTGGGCCGACGAAGGAGGCCCAACAACCCAGCTACAACCCGGATAAAAGTTTGGCCTCCATAGTCGGTCCAAACAAACGATTTACAAACCCCCCCCGGTCCGGCGTTCGTCCGCGATCCGGTCGGCCAGGATCGGCCGCAGGTAGCGGCCGGTGTGGGATTCCTCGACCTGCGCCACTTCCTCGGGCGTACCGGTAGCCACGATCTCGCCTCCCTTCTCGCCGCCCTCCGGGCCGAGGTCGATGATCCAGTCCGCGGTCTTGATCACGTCCAGGTTGTGCTCGATCACGATCACTGTGTTGCCGTGGTCGCGCAGCCGGTGCAGCACGCGCAGCAGCTGCTCGATGTCGTGGAAGTGCAGCCCCGTGGTCGGTTCATCGAGGATGTACATCGTGCGGCCGGTATCGCGCTTGGACAGCTCGCGCGCGAGCTTGACCCGCTGGGCCTCGCCGCCGGACAGGGTGGTCGCGTTCTGACCGAGCTGGATGTAGGACAGGCCCACGTCCATCAGCGTGTCGAGCTTGCGCTTGATTGTCGGCACCGGCGCGAAGAATTCGGCGGCCTCCTCTACCGTCATCGCCAGCACGTCGGCGATGGTCTTGCCCTTGTACTCGATGTCCAGCGTCTCGCGGTTGTAGCGCGCGCCCCGGCAGACCTCGCAGGTCACGTACATGTCCGGCAGGAAATGCATCTCGACCTTGATCACGCCGTCGCCCTGGCAGGCCTCGCAGCGGCCGCCCTTGACGTTGAAACTGAAGCGGCCGGACTTGTAGCCGCGCGAGCGCGCCTCGGGCACACCGGCGAACAGCTCGCGCACCGGAGTGAACACGCCGGTGTAGGTGGCCGGGTTCGAGCGCGGGGTGCGCCCGATCGGGCTCTGGTCGATGTCGACTACCTTGTCGTAGTACTCGAGCCCGCCGATCCACTTGAGCGGCGCCATCTCCATCACCGAGTTGTACAGGTGATGCGCCATGTGCGGATACAGCGTGTGGTTGATCAGGGTCGACTTGCCGGATCCGGAAACTCCGGTCACGCAGGTGAACAGACCGCAGGGAATCTCGACCGTGACTTCCTTGAGGTTGTTGCCGCTGGCGTCGTAGAGCGTCAGTGTCCGCTCGTCGCGCGGGGTGCGCTGGCGCGGGATCTCGATCCGGCGATGGCCGCAGAGATACTGTCCCGTGAGCGAGGCGGTGTTGTGCTCGATCGCCTGCGGCGGGCCTTCGGCCACTACATGACCGCCGTGAACGCCGGCGCCCGGACCCATGTCGATCACGTGGTCGGCGCTGCGGATCGCCTCCTCGTCGTGCTCGACCACGATCACGGTGTTGCCGAGGTCGCGCAGTCGGGTGAGCGTGGCGAGCAGTCGGTCGTTGTCGCGCTGATGCAGGCCGATCGAGGGTTCGTCGAGCACGTACATGACGCCCACCAGGCCGGCGCCGATCTGGCTTGCCAGGCGGATGCGCTGGGCCTCGCCGCCGGACAGTGTCTCGGCACTGCGCTCGAGCGTCAGGTATTCCAGGCCGACGTTGACCAGGAACTCCAGCCGCTGGCGGATTTCCTTGATGATGCGGGCGGCGATCTCGCCGCGGTGACCGGGCAGCTCGAGCTCCGAGAACCATTCGCAGGCCGGACCGATCGGCAGGCGCACGACGTCGGGGAGCGAGCGGCCGCCGACGAACACGTTCCGGGCGGAACGGTTGAGCCGTGAACCGGCACATTCGGGACAGGTCTGGTACGAGATGTACTTTGCCAGTTCCTCGCGTACCGCCATCGACTCGGTCTCGTGATAGCGCCGCTCCATGTTCGGCAGGATGCCCTCGAACGGCCGGGTGCGGCTGACGGTGTGGCCGCGCTCGTTGACGTAACGGAACTCGATCTCGGCGTCGCCACTGCCGTACAGCAACAGTTCCTGCACCGCGGCGGGGAGCTCCTCGAACGGTGTTTCCACGTCGAAGGCGGCGTGGCGTGCGAGCGACTGCACCATCTGGAAGTAGTACGCATTGCGCCGGTCCCAGCCGCGAATGGCGCCGCCGGCAAGGCTCAGGTGCGGGTTGGCCACCACGCGTTCCGGATCGAAGAACTGGCGTGTGCCCAGACCGTCACAGGAGCTGCAGGCGCCGATCGGATTGTTGAATGAGAACAGGCGCGGCTCCATCTCGGACAGGGACCAGCCGCATTCGGGGCAGGCGAAGCGGGAAGAGAACGTCAGTGGCGCGCGTTGCGGATCGTCCATCCACATCAGGCGGGCGATGCCGTCGGCCAGCCCCAGTGCCGTCTCCAGGGACTCGGCCACGCGCAGGCGCTGGTCGGGGCGCACCTTGAAGCGGTCGACCACGATCTCGATGGTGTGCTTGCGGCGGAGATCGAGTTTCGGCGGCGCGTCGAGTTCGTGGATCTCGCCGTCGATGCGCGCGCGGATGAAGCCCTGGCTGCGGTACTGGCCGAGCAGCGCCTGGTGCTCGCCCTTGCGGTTCTCGATCACGGGCGCGAGCAGCATCACCCGCTCGCCCTCGGGCAGCGCGAGGATCTGGTCGGTCATCTGGCCGACCGTCTGCGCCTCCAGGGTGATGTCGTGGTCGGGGCAGCGCGGCGTGCCGGCGCGGGCGTAGAGCAGGCGCAGGTAATCGTAGATCTCGGTGATGGTGCCGACGGTGGAGCGCGGATTGTGCGAGGTCGCCTTCTGTTCGATCGAGATCGCCGGCGACAGGCCCTCGATGGCGTCCACGTCGGGCTTTTCCATGACCGACAGGAACTGGCGGGCATAGGCCGAAAGAGACTCGACGTAGCGCCGCTGACCCTCGGCGAACACGGTGTCGAAGGCGAGCGAGGACTTGCCCGAACCGGACAGGCCGGTGATCACGATCAGCCGGTTGCGCGGCAGCTCGACATCGATGCTCTTGAGGTTGTGGGTGCGCGCGCCGCGGACGCTGATGCTGCTCATCGGGTCTGGTCCAGAAACTCGAAAATTGCGCTGTGGGAGGGCGGTCCCGGTGCCGCTGTCACGGCCGCAAGTCAGCCTGCTAATATACGCCGTTCTCCCGGTCCCGGGCAAAAGCACATGCCGTTTTCTCCCCGTTCGGCCTGCGCCGGCGCGCACCCATGAAGATGATCGCTGCCGAACGCCGGGCCGCGGCCAGCCTGGCACTGATCTACGCGCTGCGCATGCTGGGCCTGTTCCTGGTGTTGCCGGTGCTGGCGCTGGGCGCGCGCGACCTGCCCGGCGCCACGCCGGTGCTGATCGGGCTGGCGGTCGGCATCTACGGCCTGACCCAGGCGGGGCTGCAGATCCCGTTCGGCTTTGCCTCGGACCGCCTCGGGCGCAAGCGGGTGATCGCCTTCGGCCTGCTGCTGTTCGCGCTCGGCAGCGTCATTGCCGCGCTCGCCGGCGGGATCTGGTGGCTGATCCTCGGCCGGGCCCTGCAGGGCGCCGGGGCGATCGCCGCGGCCCTGATGGCGCTGGCGGCCGATCTCACGCGCGACGGCGTGCGGACCCGCACCATGGCCGTGATCGGGATCAGCATCGGCCTGTCGTTCTCGGCCGCGCTGGTGCTGGGGCCCGTGCTCCATGCCTGGATCGACCTGGCCGGCCTGTTCTGGCTGGCGGCCGGACTGGCATTGATTGCCCTGGCGCTCCTGTTCACGCTGGTGCCGACACCGGCACGCAGCACGATCCATCGCGATGCGGAGCCGGTCCGCTCGCAATTCCGCGCCGTGCTGCACGATCCCACGCTGCTGCGGCTCGACGCCGGCATTTTCATTCTCCACCTGATCATGACCGGCACCTTCGTTGCCGCACCGCTGGCTCTGGTCGATGCAGGCCTGCCGTCGGCGCGTCACTGGGAGCTCTACCTGCCCGTGTTCGGCGGCTCGGTTGCGCTGATGGGGCCGCTGGTGATGCTGGCCGACCGCCGCGAGCGCACCCGGGGTGTTTTCGTGTTGTCGATCGCACTGGTCGCGCTCGCCCAGCTGGCAATGGCGGGTCTGCACGAGACACTGTTCGGTATCGGCCTGGCGTTGCTGGCGTTCTTCGTCGGATTCAACGTGCTCGAGGCAACTCTGCCTTCGCTGGTATCGCGCGGCGCCTCGGCCGGCGGCAAGGGCACGGCCATGGGCGTCTATGCCAGCAGCCAGTTCCTGGGGGCGTTCTTCGGCGGTCTGACGGCCGGGGCACTGTACGGCTTCGGCGGCCCGGCCTGGGTATTCGTCGTGCTGGCCGCGGCCGCGCTGGCCTGGCTGCTGCTGGCGCTGACGATGACGTTGCCACGGCCGGTGACCAGTTACGTGGTCCCGTTCGAGGGTCGGCCGGACACGGCGGACGAGATGGCCGCACGCCTGTCCGGGCTGCCCGGGGTCGAGGAGGCCGTCGTGGTCGCAGACGAGGGGGTGGCCTATCTCAAGATCGACCGCAACCGTTTCGATGCGGCAACCCTGGCCGAGGTCGGATTGTCCGCGGACCGGGAGGCACCGCTGGCCACGGGTGTGCGATAATCCCCGCACCGCCGGAGGCGGCTATCGACAACAGGGAGCGAGGCAATGGCACGAGGCATCAACAAGGTCATCCTGGTCGGCAACCTGGGCGCGGATCCCGAGACCCGCTACACCCCCAGCGGTACCGCCGTCGCCAACATCCGGCTGGCCACCACGAAGGCATGGAAGGACCGCAACTCCGGCGAGCAGCAGGAGCGCACCGAGTGGCACCGGGTGGTCATGTTCAACCGCCTGGCCGAAATCGCCGGCGAGTACCTGAAGAAGGGCTCGCAGGTCTACATCGAGGGCGAGCTCCAGACCCGCAAGTGGCAGGACCAGTCCGGCAACGACCGCTACACCACCGAGGTGGTCGCCAACGAGATGCAGATGCTCGGCGGGCGCGGCGGCGGCGGGGGCGGCCGCAGCGACGCGCCGGCGCAATCGGAAGGCGGTGGTGGCGGCGGGAGCGGCAAGTCCCAGCAGCAGTCGCCGCCGGACGATTTCGACGACGATATTCCGTTCTAGAGCGCCCAGCCACAAGCGCCCAGCGCCCAGGCAAAGACATTCCGGCGCGGTGCCACCAGTGGATATCAATGGCTGTGCCTGCGTAGCGGCATTGCTTGACACCGATTAGAACTCATCCATCCTCGCGCTGGGCGCTGGGCGCTGGGCGCTGGGCGCTG
>CAYZHJ010000044.1:0-21342 GCA_964478305.1 uncultured Ectothiorhodospiraceae bacterium | reverse complement strand
CCCGCAACAGCGCGCTCCGCTCGCAGCCCTCCCCCCCACCCCTCTCCCAAAGGGAGAGGGGCCAAAGACAGTGCCGCACTTGAACGAAAGGTCCTCTCCCCCGAAGGGAGAGGGGTTGAAGACCTTCCGCGCCTGAACGAAAGGTCCCCTCTCCCCTCCGGGGAGAGGGACAGGGTGAGGGGTAATCACACCGCGATTCACCAGCATTCCCCGACCCGGAGCGGACGGCCCCGCGAATCAATGTCGGGGCCTCCTTCGTCGGTTCGGCCTATGGGGACACCTGCAGTCGCCCCTGCAGCCCGGGGATGCGGGCGGAATCCACGTCGTCCATCTGTTCCGGCAGCAGGAAGCGTTCGGCGTAGTCGCGATAGACGCCCCGTTCGACGAAGACCCGGAACAGGTCGGGATCGATGTGGCCTTCCTCGCACATGTGTCCCATGATCCGCAGGCATTCCGACAGGGTCTTGGCCGGCTTGTACGGCCGGTCGGCCGCGCTCAGCGCCTCGAAGATGTCCGCGATCGCCATCACCCGGGCCGGTATCGACATCTGTTCGCGGGTGAGCCCGCGCGGATAGCCCTTGCCGTCCACCCGCTCGTGGTGGCCGGCGGCGTATTCCGGCACGTTCTCCAGGTGCCGCGGGAACGGCAACTGTTCCAGCATGCGGATGGTGGTCACCATGTGGTGCTGAATGACCTGTCGCTCCTGGTCGTTCAGCGTGCCGCGCCGGATACCCAGGTTCCCGACCTCCTCCGCGGTGAGCAGCGAGCGTCGCTGGCCCGAGCTGTCGAGCCAGGTGCGCTGCGCGATCGCGTTGACCCGCTCGCGGTCCTCGTCCGCCATGAACTCGCCGCCGATGTTGCAGCGACGCAGGAACTCCAGCTCCTCGTCGAGCGCGGCGAGCTCCCGGTCGCGGGCCTGCTCGATCTCCGCTGCCCCGTCCTCGTCGCCGTCGAGTCGCGCCCTCGCACTGCGCTCGGCGTGATCCGCGCGGATCTGCGCCTTCAGCGCGGCGAAACGGGTGGCCACTTCCTCGATGCCGTCGCGGATGGTCTCGAGCTTGGTCGACTTGTCCATCACGTACTCGGGCGTGGTGATCTTGCCGCAGTCGTGCAGCCAGCCCGCGATGTGCAGCGCGTAGCGTTCCTCGTCGCTCATGCGGAACGAGGCCATCGGCCCCGACTCGGTCGCGTGGGCGGCATCGGCAAGCATCATCGTCAGTTCCGGCACCCGCCGGCAGTGCGCCCCGGTATAGGGCGATTTCTCGTCGATGGCCTCGGCGATGAGGCGGACGAACGACTCGAACAGTTCCTGCAGACTGTCCAGCAGACGCTTGTTGGTCAACGCGATCGCTGCCTGCGAGCCGAGCGACTCCGCCAGCCGCTGGCTGCTGTCGGAAAACGGAACGACCTCGCCGTTCTCGGTGGCATTGATGAGCTGCATGACGCCGATCACGACATTCTCGTGATTGCGCATCGGCACGGTCAGCAGCGATTGCGTCCGGTAGCCGGTCTTGCGGTCGAATGCGCGCGTGCCGGTGAAATCGTAGCCCGCGGCATCATAGGCATCGGGGATACTGATGGTCCGTTCGCCGAGCACGCAGTTGGTGACGACCATGGACTCGTTCGGCCGGCCATCGACATGCAGCGGCAGGGGATCGAACGGTATCGGCTTGCCGCTCGCCCCGCCCAGCTCGATGCCGAGAGAATCGGTGCTCATGATCTCGAAGGCGACCGTGTCGTCATCGCGCACCAGATAGAGCGAACCCCCGTCCGCGCGGGTGAGTTCCTTGGCACCGTGAAGGATGATGTCGAGCAGGCGCGCGGGATCGCGTTCGGCAGAGAGCGCAATGCCGATCTCGTTGAGGCGCTCGATTCGCTGCAGCAGTTCGTGCATGGAGTCGCCGTGCCGGCCACGGTCCCGAAGCATCGTTTCGAGCATAGCACAACCGTTTTCACCCGCCGTTCGACGCCGACACCCGTCGATCGTTCGACAGCGCGCGGGAACCGTATCAACACCCCGCGAGGACAGTGTCCACGGGGATTCATGCGCCGCGCGAACGTTGTAGTATCATCCGGCGGACGATTGGCCGCCGGGGGACAGGGATGAAGCGTCGATTCTGGAGATCGGACTGGTTTCTCGGACTGTTGCTGAGCCTCCTGATCCTGGGCGCATCGGGAACGGCCCTGCTGCAGGGGCTGGAACGCTTCGTCTACGACTGGGGCGTTCGCGGCGCCGAGGCAACGCCGAGCGAGCGCGTCGCCGTGATCGCGATCGACGACGACAGCATCGCCAACCTCGGCCGCTGGCCCTGGCCGCGTGATCGCCACGCCGAGCTGATCGATCGGCTGACCGAGGGCGGCGCCGACGCCATCGGCTACACCGTGCTGTTCCTCGAGCCGCAGCTCGATCCCGGTCTCGAATACATCCGCGAGATTCTCGGTTTCTACGAGGACCGTTCCGTCGGCGCACTGGCGGGCTTCATCGATGACCCCGGCATCGCGAACCGGGCCCGGGAGCGCCTCGACGAGCTGCACGGTCGCCTGCAGCAGGCCGAGACGGACCTCGACAACGATGCCCGCCTCGCCGAGTCGCTGACACGAGCGGACAATGTCATCCTCGGCATGCCGTTCCGCCTCGGTCGTCCCGTCGGCAGGCCGGACCAGCCGCTGCCGGATCATGTGCGCGGCAACGCCATCGGCAACGTCGCCGCGATCGCGGACGCGCCCACCTTCGTCGGTCTGCCGGCGGTCGGCGCCATCCCGCCGATCGAGCGCCTGGGCGGGCCCGCCAGCGGCATCGGGCACCTCAACTTCAACCCGGATGTCGACGGCAGCGTCCGCTCCGAGGCACTCGTCGTCGACTACTTCGGCGAGTACTACCCCTCCCTGTCGCTGCTGCTGGCGGCCCGCGGACTGAACCTGGAGGTCGATGACATCACCCTGCTGCCGGGCCGCGGCGTCCGCCTGGGCGGTCTCGAGATCGGCACCGACCGCGCCCTGCAGATGAACACCTTCTTCTACGACGAGGGCGCGGACGGGCGCCCGGCGTTTCCCGTGGATTCGTTCTACGACGTGATCTCGGGCCGCATCCCGGCGGACAAGTACCGCGACAGGATCGTCCTCGTCGGCGCCACCGCGGCCGGCGTCGGCGATGCGCAGGTGACCCCGATCAGCGCCTCGACCGCCCCAGCCCTGACCCTGGCCCACGCCGTTTCCAGCATCCTGGAGCAGGATTACTTCATCTCGCCCGAGTGGTCGCTCCAGGCCCGGCTCGGCGCCTTCGGCCTGATCGCGCTGTACCTGATACTGCTCGCCCCGCGCCTGCGCGGCGGCATCGCGGCCATCGTCGCCACGGTGCTGGCGATCGCGCTGCTGGCCACCGAGTACGCCCTGCTGGCCGGGGAGCAGTTGTGGGTGCAACTGGCCACCCCGACCCTGCTGCTGGTGGTCGGCTACACGCTGCTGATGACCAAGCGCTTCCTCGCCACCGAGCGCGGCAAGCTGCGCTCCGATGCCGAGTCGGCCGAAAGCAACCGCATGCTGGGCCTGTCGTTCCAGAGCCAGGGTCAGCTCGACACGGCGTTCGAGAAGTACCGCAAGTGCCCGCTGGACGACTCGATGATGGAGGTGCTCTACAACCTGGCGCTCGACTACGAACGCAAGCGCCAGTTCAACAAGGCGGGCAATGTCTACGACTACATGGCCGGCCACGACCCGAAGTATCGCGACATCGAGACCCGCCGCCAGCGCTCGCGGGCCATGGAGGAGACGGTGGTGCTCGGCGGCGGCGGCGGCACCACTACCGCCGGCGGGACCCTCGTGATGGAGGGCAGCGGCGTCGAGAAGCCCAAGCTGGGCCGGTACGACGTGGAGAAGGAACTCGGCAAGGGTGCGATGGGCGTGGTCTACCAGGGCCGCGATCCGAAGATCAACCGGGTCGTGGCGATCAAGACCATGGCCCTGTCGCAGGAGTTCGAGGCCGACGAGCTCGAGGACGTCAAGCAGCGGTTCTTCCGCGAGGCGGAGACCGCGGGGCGCCTCAATCATCCCAACATCGTCACGATCTACGATGCGGGCGAGGAGCACGATCTCGCCTACATCGCGATGGAGTACCTCTCCGGCAAGGATCTGACCCCCTACACCAAGCCCGATCAGCTCCTGACGGTCGACAAGGTGCTGCAGATGATCGCGGACTCGGCCGATGCGCTGGCCTATGCGCACGACAACAATGTCGTGCACCGGGACATCAAGCCGGGCAACGTCATGTTCGATACCGACACGGACAAGCTCAAGATCACCGACTTCGGCATCGCCCGCATCACCGACTCCAGCCGGACCAAGACCGGCATGGTGCTCGGCACGCCTTCCTACATGTCGCCGGAACAGCTCGCCGGCAAGAAGGTCGACGGCCGTTCCGATCTGTTCTCCCTCGGCGTGATGATGTACCAGATGACCACCGGCAGGCTGCCGTTCAGCGCCGACAGCATGGCGACCCTGATGTACAAGATCGCCAACGAGGACCAGGTATCCGTGCGCGAGATCCGCGGCGACCTGCCCGAGTGCGTGGAGCGGATCATCGACAGGGCGCTGCAGAAGGATCCCGATGCCCGCTACCAGGACGGGCGCGAGATGGCCGCGGACATCCGCCAGTGCCTGCAGACGCTCGGACCCGCTTCGTGACCGCCGGTCGCAGACGACAGCAGGACCTCGGCGATGCGCTCGCGATCGCCGAGCGTACCGATCCGGGACTCAGGCGCGACCACAACGAGGACTGCGTCGGCAGCGACCCGTCCCATGGAATTGCCGCCCTTGCCGACGGCATGGGCGGGCACAATGCCGGCGAAGTGGCCAGCGGCCTGGCCATCGAGGGCGTGCTGCGCAATCTGCCCGCGTGCCTCGACAACCTGGACGCGGACGACGACACGGACGAGACCTGGAGCCCCGAGAGCCTGGCGACCCGCGCCGTGATCGAGGAATCGAACCGGACGATCCACGAGGCCGCCGCCAACCAGCCCCAGTACCAGGGCATGGGCACGACCCTCGTCGTCGTGCTGTTCCACGATGACCGGCTGACGATCGCCCATGTGGGCGATTCCCGGGTCTATCGCCTGCGCAACGGGCAGATGGAACAGCTCACCCGCGACCATACCCTGCTCCAGGAACTGGTGGATCGCGGCTTCTATACGCCCGAGGAGGCGCGCCAGTCCCTGAACCGCAACATCGTGACCCGCGCGCTCGGCGTCGAGTCCGACATCAAGGTCGAACTGCAGGAGGATATCGCCCTGCCCGACGATCTCTACCTGTTGTGCTCCGACGGGCTCAACGACATGCTGGACGACGAGGCGATCCGCTTAACTCTGGTGGAGTTTGGTGCTAATCTCGATCGGGCTGCGGAGCGTCTCGTGGAGCAGGCCAACGAACTCGGCGGCGCCGACAACATATCGGTGGTGCTGGTCAGGGTGATCAAGCCCTTTTCGAGCCAGCGCGGCTGGTTCCGGCGCTTTGTTGACTGGTTCCAGTAGGCGAACGAATCGATCCGGATGATGCAATGGCCAAGCTGACCCTGACATTCAATGACGGCATGGTATCCGAGCACGAGCTCGACAAGGAAGAGATCACCATCGGCCGCAAGCCCGAGAACGATATCCAGATCGACAATCTGGCAGTCAGCGGGCATCACGCCCGGATCCTGACCATTCTCAATGATTCGTTCCTGGAAGACACCGGCAGTACCAACGGTACCTACGTCAACGGCGCGCTCGTCAAGAAGCACGCGCTGCAGAACGGTGACGTGATCGAGATCGGCAAGCACAAGCTCACCTACAGCAACGAGCAGGCCACGCCCGTCGGCGATTTCGAGAAGACCATGATCATCCGCCCCGACACGAAGGGCATGCCCGAGAGCGAGGGCGGCAGTTCCGTGGACCAGTCGGTCGGCGAGATCGGCCGCAGGATGCTGGCCGAGGCCGAGCAGCAGAGCGAGGCGGAGGAAACGCGGAAGGCCCGCCTGCGGGTAGTGAGCGGTACCAACGCGGGCAAGGAGCTGCAGCTCACCAAGGCGCTCACCACCATCGGCAAGCCCGGCGTCCAGGTCGCCGCGGTCACGCGCCGCTCGAAGGGCTATTTCCTGCTGCAGATCGAGGCGAAGGACGGCGGCCAGCCCACCGTCAACGGTCAACCCGTCGGCAGCGAGGCCGTACCGCTGGCGAACGAGGCCGTGGTCGAGGTCGCGGGCGTGAAGATGGAGTTCCTGCTTGATTAACGGGTTGATAATGCAGGCTCTTCGCCATCTCGTGGGGGCTTCCACTCCCGCACCCGAATGTTCAGGAACACCGAACGCACCGAATACACCGAATACACCGAATACACCGAAAAAAGGATTGTAGGAGCGACGTCAGTCGCGAACGAACGACGCAAGGCCGGTGCAGCCGGAACTCGCAGACCGGTCTGCTCCCATCCATACCGATTGGCCCTTTCGGTGTGTTCGGTGCTTTCGGTGGTTATGGCTCATCAGCGGCCTCGCAATGCCCGGCCCACACAATGTAGTGACGATCCATAATGCAGGAGCGGGCTCCTGCCTCGTCCTGTTGCGCTTTTCGATGACTCCCGGTCCTGCTTGTTCGCCACACACATGAGAGGGACGACACCGATGGATCCCGACCCCGACACCCTCCCCCTGATCGATCCGGACGACGCCCTCGAACGGGCGGGCGGACGGGCGGAAGTCGCCGCCGAGCTGCACGGGATGCTGCGCGAAAGCCTGTCCGGCACGGCCGGGATCCTGCGGGAAGCCCACGAGGCCGGTGATCTCGATCGCCTGCGCGATACGGCGCACCGCCTGCGTGGGGCGACCCTGTACTGCGGGGTGCCGCGGCTGCGGGCCCGGGTGACCGAGGTCGAGCGGCTCTGCACGGAAGGCGACATCGACGGGCTCGCGCGAGCGCTGCCGCGACTGCTGGCCACGACGGAGGCCGTGCGCCAGTGCGAGGACCCGTTGACGGCAACGCGCTGAGAACGGCGGTCAGCGCTCCAGCACGACGAAGGCGACCACGTGGTCGCTTTCGTCGCTGATGCTCAGGTGGGCGTGCACGATGCCGAGCTCGCCGGCGCGCTCCCGCGCCCTTCCGCTCCAGTGGAGCAGCGGCGCGCCGGCTGCATCGTGACCCGTCCACAGATCGCTGAAGCGGATGCCGTGGGCGATCCCGGTTCCGAGCGCCTTGGCCGCCGCCTCCTTCGCCGCGAAGCGTTTCGCCAGCAGGCGCACGGGATCGCGTGCCGCCCGGTAGTCGGGCCATTCGGCCTCGGCCAGCAGCCGGCGTGCGAAACGTTCGCCGTGGCGCGCATGCATGCGGTCGATCCGCTCGACCGCCACCAGGTCGATACCGATGCCGGCGATCACGAGGCCTGCCGCGCCTCCCGGATCAGGCGCTTCATCTCCCGCACGGCCGCCGGTAGACCGGTGGACACCGCGCGGGCGACGATCGCATGGCCGATGTTGAGCTCGTGGATCGCCCGGATGCGGGCGACGGGTTCAACGTTGTGATAGTGCAGGCCATGACCGGCATTGACGATCAGGCCGCAGGCCCGGGCATGGTCGACGGCATCGACGATCGCGCGCAGCTCGTCCTCGCGCGTCATGTCATCGCCGGCCTCGGCGTAACGACCGGTGTGAATCTCGACCGCCGGCACGCCAACCCGCATGGCGGCATCGATCTGTTCCGCATCCGGGTCAATGAACAGGGATACCCGGATACCCGCCCGTGCCAGGCGGTCGCAGGCCGGCTGCAGGCGTTCCTCGCCGCCGACCACGTCGAGCCCGCCCTCGGTCGTCAGCTCCTCGCGCTTTTCGGGCACGATGCAGCAGTCATCGGGAGCGACCCGCAGGGCAATCCCGAGCATCTCGTCGGTGGCGGCCATCTCGAAGTTCAGGCGGCACTGGACATGCTCGCGCACTCGTTCCACGTCGCGATCCTGGATATGCCGGCGATCCTCGCGCAGGTGCATCGTGATGCCGTCGGCACCCGCCTCGGCCGCCTGGAAGGCCGCGTACAGGGGATCCGGATAGACCGTTCCGCGTACCTGACGCAGGGTTGCGACATGATCGATGTTGACGCCGAGACGAATCGGTTCCGGCATGCTCGGTTCACTCCCGCTCACGGATGGCAGCCGGATACAAGTTACCAGCATGCCCGATGGCCCGCTACCCGCATCTGTAGTGGCTGCAGGCCGATTCTGCTATCGTCTCGCCGGAACGATCCCGGCTTGTCGAAGGAACCGAGACGCTGCCTTCCTCCCTGCTCCATCAACGCACGATCCGCTACGCGCTCAGCCTGCTGTTGATCGCACCCTTTCTGTTGCATGCGTCGGGCGTGATCCGTCTCGGTTCGATCGACCAGCTCGAGAACCTCGCCTACGATACGCGGCTCAACATGACCCTGCCCCGCACGGTCGACGAACGCATCGTCATCGTCGACATCGACGAGCGCAGCCTGCGAGAGCTCGGTCGCTGGCCCTGGCCGCGCAACACGATCGCCCGCATCGTCGATCGACTGTTCGAGCACTACGGGGTCCGGGCACTGGGCTTCGACGTGGTGTTCGCCGAACGCGACACGAGCTCGGGACTGGAGGTCCTGCAACAACTCGCGGAAGGGCCGCTTGCCGACAATGAACTCTTCCGTGAGCAGGTGCGCCGGCTCGAACCGCAACTCCGTCACGATGTCGTTTTCGCGAGGGCGCTGGAGGGACGCAATACCGTGCTGGGCTACTTCTTCCGCCAGTCGGTCGCGGAGGACGAGGACCCGACCAGCGGCATGCTGCCTCCGTCGCTGGGCACGGTGGATGCCATCGGCGCCGATGCCCTGCCGCTGGCCAACCCCGAAGGGTACGGGGCCAACCTGCCGATCCTGCAGGAAGCGGCGGCCGGCGGGGGCTTCTTCGACAATCCTCTGGTCAGCGACGACGGGCTGTTCCGGCGGGTGCCCCTCGTCCAGCACCACGATGGCCGGCTGTACGAAATGCTCGCCCTGGCCACCATCCGGGCGGCCCTGGGCTGGCCGGATGTCGAACTGGAAATCGCGCGCGAGGGCGACAACTACCACGCCATCGAGGCGGTTCGCCTCGGCGAACGCCGCATCCCGGTCGATCGCAACGGTGCCGTGCTCGTGCCCTATCTCGGGCCGCAGGGCAGTTTCCCCTATGTATCGGCGGCCGACGTGATCAACGGCGAAGTCGATCCGGACATCCTCGAGGACCGGATCGTGCTGATGGGCGCGACGGCGGCCGGCCTGCTGGATCTGCGCTCGACACCGGTCCAGAACGTCTATCCCGGGGTCGAGGTCCATGCCAATGTCGTTTCGGGAATCCTCGACGGCCGCATCCGCCAGCATCCCGCCTATGTCGTCGGTTACGAATTCGTGCTGCTGACCGTCATCGGACTGCTGCTGACCGCCGTGCTGCCGATCCTCTCGCCGCTGTGGCTGTCGGCGGCGACCGCGGGCGTGGGCATCGTGGTCGCGGGCATCAACCTGTACGCCTGGGATCAGCTCCTGCTGGTCCTGCCGCTGGCATCACCGCTGGCGCTGATCGTGCTGCTGTTCGTGTTCCACGTCGCCTGGGGATTCTTCGTGGAGACACGCGGCAAGCGGCAGCTCGCGAAACTGTTCGGCCAGTACATTCCGCCCGAGCTGGTCGACGAGATGGACAAGGCGCCGGAGGAAGTCAGCCTCGCCGGCGAAAGCCGCGAAATGACGGTCCTGTTCTCGGACGTGCGCGGCTTCACCAGCATTTCCGAGAATCTCGAACCGAACGAGCTCACGCGGCTCATGAACGCCTTCCTGACGCCCATGACACGGGTCATCCATCAGCACCGCGGCACCATCGACAAGTACATGGGCGATGCGATCATGGCCTTCTGGGGCGCGCCGCTGCACGATCCGGATCATGCCCGACACGCGCTGTACGCCGCATGCGAGATGGTGCGGACGCTGCAGTCCCTGCATCCGGAATTCGAACGCCGCGGCTGGCCGCCGCTCGAAGTCGGGGTGGGCCTCAATACCGGTGTAATGAATGTCGGCAACATGGGTTCGGAATTCCGCATGGCCTACACCGCACTGGGCGACGCGGTCAATCTCGGCTCCCGCCTGGAGGCGCTCACGCGAATTTACGGCGTATCCATCATCGCCAGCGAATTCACCCGCCATGCCGTGCCGGAGTTCGAATACCGCGAGCTCGACCTCGTGCGGGTCAAGGGCAAGGACCAGCCGGTCGCGATCTTCGAACCGATCGCACCGGTGGACGAGGTCGACCGCGATACCCGCAAGGCACTGCGCCGCTATCACGCGGCACTCAGGCAGTACCGCAACCAGGAATGGGACAGCGCCGAGGGGGAACTGTTCTCGCTCGCCCGCGAACACCCCGATACGCCCGTCTACCAGATGTACGTGGATCGCATCATGTACTTCCGCAACAACCCGCCCGGCGATGACTGGGACGGCGTGTTCACCTACGAGACCAAGTAGCGTTCGGAACAGCTTTCGCGAGCAGCACTGGTCTCTCGCAGAGGCGCAGAGAACGCGAAGAGCGAAAGGAATACGGAAACGGACCGGGCAGCGCCATTTGCTCGAGCCAACCCACCCCGGTCAGGAAGAATGTAGCCAACCTGCAGCCTTGCGTTTCTCTGCGTTCTCCGCGGACTCTGCGAGATTGCCTTTTCTCTGCGTGCTCTGCGAGATCCTCTTTCCTGCTTCCAAATCCTCAGGGCGTGGCCGCATACTCGATCGCCGCCGCCAGCAGCCGGCGGGTGTATTCCTCGCGCGGGGAATCGAAGATCTCGTCGGTGTTTCCCTGCTCGACGATGCGGCCCTCGTGCATCACGGCCACGCGGTGGGCGATCGAGCGCACGACCGCCAGGTCGTGGCTGATGAAGAGGTAGCTCATGTCGCGGCGCTGCTGCAGATCCCGCAGCAGGCGCAGGACCTGCTTCTGCACCGAGACGTCGAGCGCGCTCGTGGGCTCGTCGAGGATGAGCAGTTTCGGCTCCAGGATGAGCGCGCGCGCGATCGCGATCCGCTGGCGCTGACCGCCGGAGAATTCGTGCGGATAACGCCACATGAAGTCCGGCTCGAGTCCGACCTCCTGCAGCACCTTCTCGATCCGCTTGCGCCGCTCGCGGCGATCGAGTTCCGGATAATGCACCCGCAGCCCCTCGGCCACGATCGCCTCGACCGTCAGGCGGGGCGACAGCGATCCGTACGGATCCTGGAAGACCACCTGCACGCTCGAACGCAGCGTCCTGAGCTGTTGCCGATTGCCGTACTCCAGCGCCTGTCCGTCGAGCCGGATCTCGCCGTCGGCACGCTCCAGCATCAGAAGGCAGCGTCCGAGCGTGGACTTGCCGGACCCCGACTCGCCGACGAGCCCGACCGTCTCCCCGCGGCGAATGTCGAGCGAGACGTCGTTGACCGCCTCCACCCAGGTCCGCACGCGGCGGAAGAATCCGCCCCGGATCGGAAACCGGCAGACCACGTGATCGAGTTCCGCCAGGGGTTCCGGTGACGGCGATTCGCTGTTCTCCAGCAGGCGTTCCGGGCGACTGTTCACCAGCATCCGGGTATAGCCGTCACGCGGGTTGCTGAACAGGTCCTCGACCGTGCTGGATTCCACCATGCGCCCTGCCCGCATGACGTAGGCGCGGTCGGCGAAATGCCGCACCAGGTTCATGTCGTGCGTGATCAGCAACACGGACAGGTCGAACTCGGAATGCAGCCGGTTGAGCAGTTCGAGAATCTGTGCCTGGATGGTGACATCGAGCGCGGTGGTCGGTTCGTCGGCTATGAGCAGCTTCGGCTCGCAGGCCAGCGCCATGGCGAGCATGGCCCGCTGGCGCTGGCCCCCGGAGAGCGTGTGCGGGAAGGCATCCACGCGTTCGTCCGGGCGGTCAATGCCGGTCAGGTCGAGCAGCTCGATCGCCCGCTTCCGGGCCGCCATGCGATCCATGCCGCGATGCAGTATCAGGGACTCGGCGATCTGGCGGCCGACGGGAAACACCGGATTCAGCGAGCTCATGGGTTCCTGGAACACAATGCCGATGTCCCGCCCGCGAATGCCGCGCAGGCCGCGATCGCTCATGCCCAGCATTTCACGCCCGGAGAACTCGATGCGCCCCCCGTACTCGGTATGCACGGGATCATGAAGCCGCAGGACGGACAACGCGCTCACCGATTTCCCGGAACCGGACTCGCCGACCAGTGCCACCTTCTCGCCCGATCCGACACGGAAGGAAACGTCGTGCACCACGCGTTCCCGGTTTTCCGGCGGACCGAAGGAAACGGCGAGCGACGACACGTCGAGCAATGGGCGCGTCATTTCCTCAGCTCCGCCTCATGTCGTTCGCTTCACGCAATGCCTCGCCGATGAACACCAGCAGCATCAGCATCCCGACCAGCACGCCGAAGGTTGACAGGGATATCCACCAGGCATCGATATTGTCCTTGCCCTGGGACAGCAGTTCGCCGAGGCTCGGCGTGGACGGCGGCACGCCGAGGCCGAGGAAGTCGAGGCTCGTCAGCGCGATCACCGCACCGCTGATCCGGAACGGCAGGAAGGTGATGACGGGCGTCATGCCGTTCGGCAGCAGATGCCGGGTCATGATCGCCCGATTGCTCACCCCGAGGGCGCGGGCCGCGGTCACGTACTCCATGTTGCGCCCGCGCAGGAATTCCGCGCGCACGTAGTCGGCGAGCCCCATCCAGCCGAACAGGGACAGCAGGATGATCAGCAGCCAGATGCTCGGCTTGAAGATGGAGGCGAAGATGATCAGCAGATACAGCTCCGGCAACGCATTCCAGATTTCCGTGAAACGCTGGAACAGGAGATCGAAGCGGCCGCCGAAGTAGCCCTGCAATCCGCCCAGGATGATGCCGATCGAGGTCGCGACGACCGTCAGTCCGATGGCGAACAGCACCGAAAGGCGGAATCCGTAGATCAGTCGGGCCAGGATGTCCCGGCCCCGGTCGTCTGTACCCAGGAGGTTGTGCGACGACGGCGACGCCGGGAATGCCTCCTCCGTGTAGTACGAGATACTGCTGAAATCGTGCGGATTGAGCGGGTAGAAGGCCCAGTTTCCGCCCGCATTCAGGCGCTCCTGCATGAACGGGGAACTGTAGTCGGGTGGTGTCTCGAACACGCCGCCGAAGGCCGTTTCGGGATACTCGATGAACAGCGGAAAGTACAGGCTGCCCTCGTAATGGACCACGACCGGCTCGTCGTTCGACAGCACCTCGGCGAACAGGGACAGGCCGAACAGGATGCCCATGATCCACAGGCTGTAGTAACCCCGCCGGTTGCGCCGGAATCGGTTCCATGCACGACGGGACGGGGACAGGGAGCGCGATGCGGATGCCATGACGTCAGCGCCCCATCGCCTCGAACTGGATTCGCGGATCAATCAGCACATAGCTGAGATCCGACAGCAGCTTTCCGATCAATCCGATCACGCTGAAGACGTACAGTGTGCCCAGGACGACCGGATAGTCCCGCTGGATCACCGATTCGTAGGCCAGCAGGCCCAGCCCGTCCAGCGAGAAGATCTTCTCGATCAGCAGCGCACCGGTGAAGAAGGCGCCGAGGAAGGCCGCGGGGAAACCCGTCACCAGGGGAATCATGGCGTTGCGGAAAACGTGCCGGTACATGACCCGACGCTCGTCCAGTCCCTTCGCCCGGGCGGTGATCACGTATTGCTTGCGAATCTCCTCCAGGAAGCTGTTCTTGGTCAGCATGGTCATGATCGCCAGGCTGCCGACGGCCAGGCACAGTACCGGCAGGAAGATGTGCCAGAGATAATCGAGCACCTTCCGGTACCAGGGCATTGCGTCCCAGCCATCGGATACCAGGCCGCGCAATGGGAAGATGTCGAAGAAGCTCCCGCCGCCGAACAGCACCAGCAGCACGATGGCGAGCACGAAGCCCGGAATGGCGTATCCGACCAGGACCAGGGTACTGGTCAGGGCATCGAACCGCGTCCCGTCGCGTACCGCCTTGGCGATTCCCAGCGGTATGCAGACCAGATAGGTGATGAGAAAGGTCCATACCCCGAGCGTGATCGATACGGGGAGTTTCTCGATGATCAGGCCGATGACCGTGCGGTTGTGAAAGTACGACTCGCCGAAATCGAATCGTGCATAGCTCGATATCATGTCCATGAACCGCACATGCACCGGTTTGTCGAAGCCGTAGTACTCGTTGAGCTGCTGGACCATCTCGGGATCCAGTCCCTTCTGTCCCTGGTAGAAGCCCGTGTCGCCCGTGCCCACCTCGCCGCCGGTACCGCGTCCCTCCAGCTCGTGAATCAGTTGTTCGACCGGGCCGCCGGGGACGAACTGGGTCACGATGAACGTGATCAGCATGATCCCGAACAGGGTCGGAATCATGAGAAGCAGACGTTTCGCGATATACGCAGCCATGAATCAGTCGTCCTGTTCCTGCTTCATCCACCAGGATTCGAGCATCCATTCCTCGGCCTGGTAGTACAGGGGCAGGGTCGAGGGTGACTCGAAGATATCGCGATAGGCGACACGGTGCACATCGATGTACCAGTTGGGAACCATGTAATAACCGTGCAGCAGGACGCGGTCCAGTGCTCGTGCGGCGGCCACGAGACTTTCCCGGTCACGGGCATAGATCACTTCTTCCAGCAGCGCATCGACCGCCGGATCGGCGATGCCGATGAAATTGCGGGAACCTTGCTGGTCGGCATTCTCCGAATGGAAGATCGATCGCAGTTCGTTGCCCGGAGACTGGGACTGGCGATACCACATGACGGCCATGTCGTAGTTGAACGAACGGATTCGCTGCTGGTACAGGGACGCATCGACCGTGCGGTACTCGGGCTTCATGCCCAGTCTTTCCAGGCTGCGAAAGAAGGGAGCCAGAATGCGCTCGAAACCTTCCTGGGCGAGCAGGAACTCGAAACGGAAGGCCTTCCCCTCCTCGTTGCGCAGCACCCCGTCGGTATCGACGCGCCAGCCCGCCTCTCGAAGCAGTTCCCTGGCCCGCAGGAGATTGTCCCGCAACGAGGTATTCTCGTTCGATTCCGGCGGCACGGGGCGTTCACCGAATACCTCCGGCGGGACCACTTCCCGGTGCTCTTCCAGCAGTTCCAGCACCGCCCCTTCCGGCCTGCCACGCCGGGCGGCTAGCTCGCTGTTGCTGAAGTAGCTGTCCGCGCGCACGTACTGGCCATAGAACAGGTGCTTGTTGGCCCAGGGAAAATCGAATGCGAGGTTGATCGCCTGCCGCACGCGCCGATCCCGGAACAGCGGTCGCCGCAGATTGAACATGAAACCCTGCATGCCGGCATTGTTGCTGTGGGGCAGTTCCTCCCGCACGATCCTGCCGCTTTCGAACTGTGGGCCATTGTAATCCCGGGCCCAGCGTTTCGAGTGATTCTCGAGATGGAAATCGTATTCGCCGGCCTTGAAGGCTTCGAACGAGGTCGTCAGGTCGCGGTAATACTCGTAGGTGACACGGTCGAAATTGAACATGCCGCGGCGGGTATTGAGATCGCGGGCCCAGTAATCCTCGTTCCGGCGGTAGGTAATGAACTTCCCGGAACTGTACGCTTCGATCGTGTAGGGACCGCTGGCGATGGGACGTTCGTCGACAACCTCGTCGAACGACCGGTCGCCGATCCACTTGTGCGAGAAAACCGGCAGTTCGGCCGCGATCAGGTGCAGTTCGGGATTGACCAGCCGGAACTCGAATCTCACAGTGCGTTCGTCGACCACGACCGCCTGTTCGATATCCTGCCAGTAGAGCCGATACTGCGGATGGGCGCGCTCTCCCGTCAGCAGGTCGAACGATGCCTTCACATCCTTCGCAAGCACCGGGTCGCCGTTCGAGAAACGGGCGTCCGGATTCAGGCGGAACGTGACCGACGTACCATCGTCGGCCAGCTCGATATCCTCGGCCAGCAATCCGTACATGCTGAACGGCTCGTCACGACTCTTGACCATGAGCGATTCGAAGACAAGGGTCTCGAGACCGGCCGCCGAGAGCGTCTTCAGCAGGAACGGGTTCAGGGTCTCGAACGTACCGAATGCGGCGAGGGTGATCTCGCCACCCTTCGGGGCATCCGGGTTGACGTAGCCGAAATGCTCGAAGCCGGGCGGATACGCGGGCTCATAGCCGAGCGCCATGGCATAGCGTGCCGATGCCGGCACCGGTGCCAGCAGCAGTAACATGCAGCAACAGAGGGCACCCTGCAGGCGCCGGCGAAATGCAGGCATGACGTCTTCACGAAGGAGCCGGACCGTCAGCGATTGTCGCAACGGTCCACGCTAGACTATTATTCACCTGCCCAAATGACAACCGGGACCGACCATGGCGTTTCTGCAGGACAAGAAGGCACTGATCATCGGCGTCGCGAGCAAGAAGTCCATTGCCTGGGGGATCGCGCAGGCAATGGCCCGCGAAGGCGCCGAACTGGCACTGACCTATCAGAACGACCGTCTGGCCTCGCGGGTCCAGGGACTGGCGGAGGAAGTCGGGTCCGACTTCACGATGCCGCTCGATGTCTCGCAGGACGACCAGATCGACGCGGTGGCCGACTCGCTTGCCGAGCGCTGGGGGCATGTGGACATCGTCGTTCACGCCGTTGCCTATGCCCCGAGGGATCATCTGGAGGGCGACTACCTGGAGAACCTCACGCGCGAGGGCTTCTCGCAGTCGCACGACATCAGTTCCTACAGCTTCGCCGCGCTGGGCAAGGCCCTGCGGCCGCTGATGTCCGGCCGCAACGCTTCCATGCTCACGCTGACCTACCTCGGCTCCGAGCGTGCATTGCCGAACTACAACGTCATGGGCGTGGCCAAGGCGAGCCTGGAGGCCAATGTGCGCTACATGGCCTATGCGCTGGGGACCGAGGGTGTCCGCGTGAACGCCATCTCCGCCGGCCCGATCCGCACCCTGGCGGCCTCCGGCATCGGCGATTTCCGCAGGCTGCTGGAACAGGCGGAGGCCATGGCGCCGCTCAGGCGCAATGTCACCATCGAGGACGTGGGCAATTCCGCGGCCTTCCTGTGCTCGGACCTGGCCAGCGGCATCACCGGCGAGATTCTCTACGTGGACGCCGGCTTCAACATTACCGCGGCGCCGCCGCTGCCGAGCGAGTAGGCAGAAGCGCTTCCCTTTCCCCGCAGGCCCTGCGTGGTTTGTTCGCGGGCAGGAGCCCGCTCCTGCAGGTGGTAGAAGCGCTGACGGGGGATTGCAGGAGGGGCGTCAGCCCCGCGGATACTGCCCGGGAAAGTGCCTGCCCGGCTCATTCACGGACGGCCGCCGCTAGGGGTTCAGAGCGTCCTCGTTGCGGACGATCTCGGCCGCCTCGCGCAGCCCCGCGAGGTAGGCCTCGAGTTCGGCGGAAATCGTCGCCTGCAGGTGCTGCTGTCGCGCCTCGGCGACGGCCTCTCCGCCCACCTCCGGCAGACGCGCGCCGCGCACGATCACCACGGCCCGGGAACCGTCCCGCAGTTCCGTCACGGCGTGGGTGAACTCGTCGCCCTCGGGTGCCGGCAACCTGAATGCCGCTTGCCGCGCAACGGGATCGGTTGCCTCCTCCGACATCCGGCTCACCCAACCGGGTTCCCGCAGCTCGACGGGACTCTCCGCCAGCGATGCCGGCGCAGCATCCTCGTCCAGCCGTGCCAGGGTCGCCTCCGCCCATTCGGTCAGCACCCGCTCGATGCGCTCGGACCGCAGGCGTTCCTCGACCTCGGCGCGCACGTCCTCGAACGGCTTCGGCCTGGCCGGTCGTTCCTCGTCGACCCGCAGCACCACCACGCGGCGCTGGTCGAGCTCGAGCAGATCGCTGTTGAGGCGTTCCTCGCGCACCTCGGCCGAGAACGCGGTAGTGCGAACATTCTCGTTCGCCGCGATGCCTTCGCCCTGCTCGCGCGAGAACCAGTCGCTTCGACGGATCTCCAGGCCGGTCGCCTCCGCGGTCGGCTCCAGGCTTCCGGGTTGCTCGTAGGCGGTGTTGCGCAGTACCTCGACCCGATCATAGAAAAGGCGCTCGGCCCGCCGTCCGCGCAGATCCTTCTCGACCCGGTCACGGGCTTCCTCGAACGAGCGGGTATCACCGCCGTGCACATCGAGCAGCTTGATCAGGTGATATCCGTACGGCGTGCGGACCGGCTCGCTCACGGCGCCTTCCTCATCGAGCGAGAACAGGGCCTCCTCGAACGCATCGACCATGCTCCCGCGCGCGATCCGGCCGAGCTGTCCGCCCTGTTCCGCCGAACCGGCGTCGTCGGAATACTCCCGGGCGAGCGCGTCGAAATCCTCGCCTTCCTGCAGACGGGCCCGCAGTTCGCGGGCGGTCTCCAGTGCCTGTTCCTCGGCTTCCGGGCCGGTCTCGCTGTCCACCTCCAGCAGGATGTGGGCGGCGCTGCGTTCCTCCCCGCCGGCATAGCGTTCGCGATTGGAACGGTACTCCTCGCGCACCTCTTCCTCGCTCACCTCGACCTGCGAGCGCAGTGTCTCCATGTCCAGTTCGACATAGGCCACCCGCACCTGCGGTGGCGTGCGGAAATCGGACCGATGCTCCTCGTAGTACGACCGCAGTTCCTCTTCCCCGAGCTCCACGGCGGCCTCGGCCGCCGAGCGCGGATGAACCAGCAGCACCAGGTCGCGTTCCTCGCGCATCAGGCGCGCATTGTCCTGCGCCTCGCCGGGGAGCACGAAGCCACTGTCGACGATGCCCCGTCGCAGTTGCTCGATGCGATAGCCGGCCCGCACGTCCGCTTCGTACTGCTGGGTGGACAGGCCGGCCTGCGAGAGGATTCGGCGATACAGCTCGGGGTCGAAACGACCGTCCCTCTGGAACATGTCCTGTTCGCGGATGTTGCGTCGCAGCGTGGTATCGGTGACACGGAACTCGCCATCGGTGGCCGCCTGCCGCAGCAGTTCACGCTCGATCAGCTGATTCAGTGCCTGCTCGCGAAACATTCTTTCGCCAAAGCCTTCCGGCAATTCGCCACCGAAACGCTGCCGCAATTGCTGTCGCTGCTGCGAGGCGATTCGCTGTACCTGGAAGACGGGAATGCGTTCGCCGTTGACCTCGGCTGCCGCGTCGGTGGAGCCACCGCCGACATAGGACTGGATGCCCCACAGCGCGAACGGGATCGAGATCAGCCCGACAATCAGGTAGCCGAGCCAGCGGGAGTTGCGGATACGATCGCTGAATGATTGCAGCATGGCAGGGACATTGTCCGATACCGACTCCACACGATGGCGGAGCGTGGATTCGATCTCGAATCGAATGAAACGGGGCGCCGTCCGGCGCCCCGTTTCAGACGTTCAGTATTGGCGGAGCGGACGGGACTCGAACCCGCGACCCCCGGCGTGACAGGCCGGTATTCTAACCAGCTGAACTACCGCTCCGGATTCCTGGTGGGTGCTGAGGGATTTGAACCCCCGACATTCGCCTTGTAAGGGCGACGCTCTCCCAACTGAGCTAAGCACCCGCGCAGGGCGCGCTAGTTTACGGCATCCTTCAGGCCCTTGCCAGCCTTGAAGCTGGGTACCCGAGAGGCCTTGATCTGGATGGTTTCACCGGTTCGCGGATTGCGGCCCTGGCGAGCTTCACGATCCCGCGTCAGGAAGGTACCGAAACCAACGAGCGACACCTGCTGGCCACGCTTGAGTGCGTTGCTGATGACATCGACCATGGCGTCCACGGCCTTGCTGGCGGTCGCCTTTGGAATGTCGGCGTTCTGAGCAACAGCGTCTACGAATTCGGACTTGTTCATTCAGTCATCCCTCAACGATTGTTCTTCAGTGGAAACGGGCCGGCACTGCCGGCGGGATGCAGTTCGACCGGGTCGGTACTCCGACTGTCTCCTGCATGTATCCTGCCACGTTGCCAACCCGTTCACGCGATAGAGTGGCCGTTCACGCCGCGAATTGCCGCCATCCGGATCGTGATCACGCCGCTCTGTGAGAATGCCCCGGTGTTATAGCAAGCGCCTTTGAAAGCTGTCAATCGAACGGCCTGCACGAACAGGACACAGCCGGGACTCGGCCGAGTATACGCCGACGTGCCGTGCCAGCAAACCGGACGGCGGCATCAGTGATGACGCAACGGCCCCGACTGGCCGGATTCGTCCCTCCGGCCGCCGGCGGGTACCTCCGCCGCCCGCCTTTCCGCCTCTGCCAGCTCCTCGTCGGTCAGCGGCGTGGGCATGCGTTGCAGCGCGATCTCCAGGACCTCGTCGATCCAGCGCACCGGCCGGATTTCGAGCTCGCCACGGATATTTTCCGGAATCTCCGCCAGATCCTTGCGGTTTTCTTCCGGTATGATCACGGTCTTGAGTCCGCCACGCAGGGCAGCGAGCAGTTTTTCCTTCAGTCCGCCGATCGGCAGTACCTCGCCGCGCAGGGTGATTTCGCCGGTCATGCCGACGTCGGCACGGACCGCGATGCCCGTCAGCGTCGACACCAGCGCCGTGCACATGGCAACACCCGCGCTCGGTCCGTCCTTCGGGGTCGCCCCTTCCGGAACGTGGATGTGGAAATCCCGCTTCTCGTGGAATCCCGGCTCGAGGCCGAGGGTGGGGGCGCGGCTGCGCACCACCGTCAGGGCGGCCTGCACGGACTCCTGCATGACCTCGCCCAGGTGCCCGGTATGGCTCAGCTTGCCCTTGCCGAACGGCATCACGGCCGCCTCGATATTGAGCAGTTCGCCGCCGACCTCGGTCCAGGCCAGGCCGGTGACCTGTCCCACCTGATCCTTCTCTTCCGCGAGTCCGTAGCGGAAACGCCGGACGCCGAGATAGTCCTCGAGTTGATCCGGTCCGACCTCAACGGCACCTTCGCGCGAACCGACCTGGACCTCCTTGACCACCTTGCGGCAGACCTTGGCGATCTCGCGCTCGAGATTACGCACACCCGCCTCGCGGGTATAGCGGCGAATGATCTCGCGCAATGCATCCTGCGTGAGCGTCAGCTCGCCCTCCCTGAGGCCGTTGTTCTTCATCTGCTTCGGCAGCAGATACCGTTCCGCGATCGCCAGCTTCTCGTCTTCCGTGTAACCGGGGATGCGGATGATCTCCATGCGGTCGAGCAGCGCCGGTGGAATGTCCAGCGTGTTCGATGTCGCGACGAACATCACGCGCGACAGATCGAAGTCGACTTCCAGATAGTGGTCCTGGAAGGTGTGGTTCTGTTCCGGATCGAGCACTTCCAGCAGCGCCGAAGCCGGATCGCCACGGAAGTCCATCGACATCTTGTCGACCTCGTCGAGCAGGAACAGCGGGTTGTTCTTCTTCACCCGGATCAGGGTCTGAATGA
>CAYZHJ010000043.1:0-21381 GCA_964478305.1 uncultured Ectothiorhodospiraceae bacterium | reverse complement strand
AGAATGAAGTCCCAGTGGTGCTGCTCGACCGGCATGACGGAGAGGCGGTTGCCCTTGCGGACGAGGGGAAGGTCCGAGAGCTCGGGATGCTGCTTGAGCTCGGTGAGGGTGATCGTGCGATCGAGCTTGCGCACGAACTTCACGTCCACCATGTACCAGCGCGGATTGTCGGGATCGCTTTTTGGGTCGTAATGCGGATCCTCGGGATCGAACGCGGTGTGGTCGGGGTAGGCCTCGCGGGCGATCTCGACGATGCCGACGATGCCGGGTTCCTTCGTGTTCGAGTGGTAGAAGAAACCCTGGTCGCCGACCTTCATGTCATCGCGCATGAAGTTGCGGGCCTGGTAGTTGCGAACACCGTCCCAGTGGTCGGTCTTTCCGGGGGCCGCGGCGAGGTCGTCGATGCCGAACACGTCCGGCTCGGACTTGAACAGCCAGTGGGCCACGGCTGTCGTCAGGCGACTTCGTGCTGGATCTTGGCCTGCGGCCGCCAGACCCGCTCTTCCGTCACCACCAGGCGCGTGGGCACGTCCCACGGGTGAGTCGGCAGTTCGCCGGTGTGCTGGAACTCGTGCGCGGCACCGACCAGGCACGGCTTGCCGAGGTGCGGATTGTCGCGCAGGAACGCGAACGTGCGGTCATAGAAACCGCCGCCCATGCCGAGGCGGTGGCAGTACGAATCGAATACCACCAGCGGTACCAGCACCAGGTCCATGTCCTCGGGGTTCATGAGCTGGTCCTCGGGCACGTCCGGCTCGGGGATGCGGAACTTGTTCTCGCGCATCGGCATGTCGGGCTCGTAGGGCGCGAACTTCATCGTGTCGCCATCCACGATCACCGGCAGGTACACGTGCTTGTTGTAGCGGCGTGCGTGCTCGATCACCGGCGTGACGTCCATCTCGCCCTTGATCGGCCAGTAGCAGGCCACGTGAACGGCGTAGTGGAATTCCGGGGTGGAGGCCAGATACCGGGTCATCGTCCGCGACGCGGCACGAAGCTGCTGCCTGGTCAGGGCGTTGCGCTGGGCGATGACGTACTCGCGGAGTTCGTCGCGATGTTCGTCGATGTCCTTGGTCATGGGATCTCGATCCTCGTTCTCGATGACGGGTTCGATGCGTTGCAAAGGGGGCACGCACCGCCATTGCCGTTGCCCTGCCTGTAACCTTGAACCGGCTGGTTCAAGTGGGGAGGGTTGGGGGGAATCAGGCTTTCCGCTCGGGGCGGACATGCTCAACAACCCCTTCCAAACAGATCCCCCGGGTATTGCTTAGGTTCAAGGGTATCTACCCGGCGGGCTCACGTACACGGCAGTAACGTGCCCGTAACCTGTATGCCGGACGGCCATGGAAAGGTCACGGCCGGCAATGGCGGCGGTCGTGTACCGCTCAGCCCTGAGCGGACAGCGCCGCCGTGATTCTTTCCTGCAGCGCGCGGGTACGTTCGTCGAGGCGGCGTGTCGTCCCCTCGAGCTCGCGCAGTGCCAGCAACTCGTGGGCAATGTTGAGAGCGGTCATCACCGCGATCCGGTCGGTGCCGATCACCTTGCCCTGGCTGCGGGTCTCGCGCATGCGTTCATGCACCAGTTCCGCGGCTGCCAGCAGATCCTCGCGTTCGTCCTCGCGACAGGCGATCTGGTATTCGCGGTCGAGGATGCGAACCGTGACCGGAGCCACCGATTCGCTCATCAACTGCTCTCCATCGCCTTCAGGCGGGAGATCATCGCTTCCACCCGCACACGCGCCTGCTCGTTCTTCTCGATCAGGCGTGCGCGCTCGCCCGAGAGCGAGCTCTGCTGGTGTTTCAGCGATTCGTTCTCGGTCCGGAGGTGGTCGCACAGCTCGATCAGTTCATCGACCTGCCGGGTCAATGACTCGATCCGCGCCTCCAGATCCCTTGCGAGTTCTCTGCTCATGGCCGGAATACTAGGCCGCACCCCGTGACGGGTCAATCCGGCGGGGGATGGTACGATTGCACATTCGGCTGCAGGGCAGGGGAGACGGGCACATGAGCCTGCCGGACTGGGAGGCAATCGGGGCACGCCTGGAGGCGCTGGAAGCGGAGCGCTCGGCCTCCGGCTGCCACGGACTGCTGTGCGGCCTGCTGGCGATGCATGCCGCCGACGCCCGCGGGCGCTTCGCGCGCCTGGCGCTGGACGCCGAGGCGCCGCCGGAACTGCTGGGCACGCTGTGCGACGAGACACTGCGCCAGCTCGACGATGCCGCCTTCGACTTCCAGCTTCTCCTGCCCGGCGACGACATCGATCTCGCCACCCGCACGCAGGCGCTGGCCGACTGGTGCGACGGCTTCGTGTTCGGCGTCGGCACGGCCGGCCGGCGCGGCGACGATCTGCCCGCACAGAGCGCCGAGTTCCTGAACGACGTGATGCGGATCACGCAGGTGGATCCGGAGGCGATCGAGGGAGAGGCCGACGAGTCGGCCTGGGCCGAGCTGGTCGAGTACGTCCGGGTCGGCGTGCTGCTGGCCCGGACCGAGTGTGCGCCACCGACGGGGAACGAAGGATCGTGAGGCCGGCGACGCCGGACGTGCCGATCCGCCCGGCCCGCCGCGCAACTGCCGTCGGGCGGTCGATTCCGTTATGATCGGCGCGGAAAATCGCGCGTCGTCACTCCCGCGGGCGCGGCGACGAATCGTCTGAGCAGGAACAACGAGCGACCGCACCTCATGGCTGGAACCGTCCGCAAGATCATCGAACGCATCAAGGACAAGCGCTCCGACGGCAATTCCGTGGTGGCGCTGACTGTGGAAACGCGGCTGGTACTGCAGGGGTTCGACCCGCAGCGATTCGATTACGACACGCCCGACGACGCCGGCCGGCTCGCCCGGCTCGCCGAGATCGCCGACGAGATGCGGGTCGACGTTTCCGACCTGCTGAAAGCGGCCGACGTCGAACCCGATCCCGCGGCAGCCCCGGCCCCGCCCCCGCAGGCGGAGAGCAGCGCGGCCAGCGAGGCCGCGCGCTCGGCGGCCGCCAGTGCCGCGGCCGTGTCCTCGCGCACCCCGCAGATTCCCGACGATCACCCGCTGCGCAGGTTCCGTCAGCTCGCCGACTCGATCCTCACCCAGGTCGGTACCGGCAACGACGGCGCCCGCAGCGGTGCCGGCTTCGCCGTGCTGGTCAAGGCCAGCATGCTGATGGCGCTGTACTCGATTCACAAGGACACGGTGTTCTGCGACCAGTTGCGCTACAACAGCCTGTTCCAGTGGTTTCTCGGCCTGACGCCCGATGCCGCGGAATTCGATCCCGCCGCGTTCTTCGAGGACCGCGAGCAGGCACTCAACAGCGACGTCTCGCGCCGGTTCTTCGACAAGCTGGTGCCGGCGGCGGGGCGCGACAAGCTGTTCTCCGCCGAGGTGTTCCAGACCAGCTCCGCCGACCTCAAGAGCTGGATGACGCCGCGCGGGGGCCTGCGCTGACGCCAGACCCCGCACTCCACCGGGCGGCGCTGTGATAGGCTCGGCGTCGTTCCGACCCGTACCGAATCCGGCACTTCGATACCCATGAATGCAAAGGAATTCGCACGCCGCCGTCGTGCCCTGATGCGCATGATGGACACGGACGCGATCGCCATCCTGCCGGCCGCGCCGGAGGCGATCCGCAACCGTGACGTCGCCTATCCCTACCGGCAGGACTCCGACCTGCTGTACCTCACCGGCTTCCCCGAGCCCGAGGCGATCGCCGTGATCTGCCCCGGGCGCGAGCACGGCGAGTTCGTGCTGTTCTGCCGCGAGCGCGATCCGAAGCGCGAGGTCTGGAACGGCCGGCGCGCCGGGGTCGACGGTGCCGTCGAACAGTACGGTGCCGACGACGCCTTCCCGATCGGCGATGCCGACGAGATCCTGCCGGGCATGATCGAGGGCCGCGAGCGGGTGTTCTGCACCATGGGCCACTATGCCGACTTCGATCGCCAGGTCATGCAGTGGGTCAACGAGGTCCGCGGCCAGGTCCGCTCCGGCGGCCACGCACCCACGGAATTCATCGCGCTCGATCACGTGCTGCACGACATGCGGCTGTTCAAGAACCGCGCCGAACTGAGGGCGATGCGCAAGTCCGCGCGCATCTCGATGGCCGCGCACGAACGGGCCATGCGGGTGTGCCGCCCGGGCATGCGCGAGTACGAGCTCGAGGCCGAGTTCTGGCACGAGTTCCGCCGCAACGGGGCCGAACCCGCCTACGGCCTGATCGTCGGCGGCGGCGCCAACGGTTGCGTGCTGCATTACGTCAGCAACGATTGTCCGCTCGGGGACGGCGATCTGGTGCTGATCGACGCCGGCGCCGAGCACGACGGCTATGCCGCCGACATCACCCGCACCTTCCCGGTCAACGGCCGTTTCTCCGGGCCCCAGCGCGACGTCTACGAGATCGTGCTGGCCGCGCAGAAGGCGGCGATCGCGGCGGCCGTCAACGACGGTCACTGGAACGAACCGCACGAGGCCGCGTTGCGCATCCTGGTGCAGGGGCTGATCGACCTCGGGCTGTTGCAGGGCGAGGTCGACGCGCGCATCGAGGACGAATCCTTCCGCCGCTTCTTCATGCATCGCACCGGCCACTGGCTGGGCATGGACGTGCACGACGTCGGCGACTACAAGGTCGACGAGGGCTGGCGTCATCTCGAGCCCGGCATGTGCCTGACGGTCGAGCCGGGCCTGTACATCGCCGCCGACGCCGACATCCCCGAACACCTGCACGACATCGGTATCCGCATCGAGGACGATGTCCACATAACGCGCGACGGCAACGAGGTGCTGACCCGCGAACTGGTCAAGGAAATCGACGACATCGAGGCATTGATGCGGGACGGGTCATGAGACGGGCCGGATGAGGAACACCGGAGATACCGAAAGTACCGAACACACCGAAGAGAACGTGACGAGCCGGGTTGGAGCGGGCTTGCCCGCGAACAGGCATCGCACTTCACAATGAATCTCGTACAGGCTTACGGTAATGATCTCACCACGCAGTGGTGGCGGTGACAATTCACCATTCCTCATGATTCGACGAACCCTGGAATCAACCAGAAGGCTCAAGATCCGGTTCGACCCCCGGATAGCCCGGCATGAAATGCCCCGTCGAGCCGCGCTTCCGGAAGCGGCAGCGAGTGGTCGAATCGGCATCGTGGGCGCCGGCATCTCCGGACTGGTACTCGCCACGCTGCTGAAGGATTCGGGTTTCGAACCGACGATCATCGAGGCGCGTGACGAGCCCGGCGGGCGAATCCTGAGCCCGACAGTCCACCCGGGTGTCCGTGTCGAAGCAGGCGCCGCCCGGATCCCGGACCGGCACTCGGGCACGATGTACTGGCTGACCCGTGCCGGCTTGTCGCCCCGGACCTTCTACCCGGACAAGGGCCGAATGGTCAGGATTGACGGCAAGGATTGCGAGCTCGGCGTCGACGTGGCCCGACTGGGCAGCCAGCAAATACACCACCTCATTGCAGGCCAGCAGCAGTGGAGCAGCCAGTATCGAGCGAGCCTGCGCTCGCGTGTCGAGACCATGCTCACGAAGCCGATCTGGTATGGCCTGGGTGCCGGAATGCAGGCGCTTCCGGAATCGTTGGCGGACACGCTGTCGGAATCCATCCGGTATGGCGTGCCGGTCCATGGCGTACGACAAGACGATGGTTCTGTCACGCTGGTGGGCGACACGGAGCTGGTCGAGTCGTTCGAGCGGGTAGTGGTGACCCCGGCAACCGCCGCCTATCGAAACATCGAGTTCGTCCCCGCGCTGTCTGCAGGCAAGCTGGAAGTCATGGCCGGTTGCCGGACCCAGTCCTCGCTGCGTACGTTCGTGGTATGCGACCGCGGACCGTGGCTGACACGACACAATCTGAACGGATGGGGATGCAGCGCCGACGGGCTGGAGATCTGGTGCAGATCCGCCCTGCCGGAGCAGGACCTGGCGGTGCTCACGATCTATGCACAGGGTGATGCCGCGCACAGCCTGGTTTCGATGTCCAAACCGGAGCGGGAGCGTGACATGGTCGAGCGTCTGACCGCCGTGTACCCGGAGATACACCAGAGCATCCGTCGAGTCGACTCGTACTGCTGGGACGACAATATCTGGACCCGGGGCGCGCAAACCGTGGTGCGCCCGGATGGTCAAGGTCTGTCCATTCTGCAGCGCAAGGAAGGCCGCCTTCATTTTGCTGGTGAGACAACCACCGCCGACGGCTGGATCGAGGGCGCCATTGCAAGCGCATATCGGGTCTTCGACGAGATCATCAGCGAGTACGCGGCAACGCGGGGCACCGAGCCCGATGATCGTGCGTAACCCGGACCGGCGGCCACGCGGTTCTATCTTGCCGACATCGATGCCGATCAGGATGGGCTGCACCTGCATTGCCACGGGGAGTGCTCCGGGCTAGTGTTGAATGTGCCGGCCGGGGCTCGCCGCAACGCTGGCATGCCACCAATCGTCGGTCCGCTGGCCGATCGATTTCCTGTTGACCCATTGGGGTGAGAAGTCCGGGACAATCTATCCCCCGGTCTGTACCGAACGGTCAGTGGCGGGTTTGCCTGCGAATCAGCGTATCGAGTGGTGCAAGCGGCGTGGGCGGATTCTCCCGGCAGCAGCGAGTCCTTGTTTTGGTGCCGTGTTTGTTTGCGGGCAAGCCCGCTCCAACAATTCCTTTGCAGGCGCGAGAATCGATGATGGGCCCCGGGCCGTGACTAGCGAGTGCGACATCCTGATCTCGGGCGGCGGTCCCGCGGGAGCAGCGCTGGCGCTGGCGCTGGCCGACGGCCGGCGGCGGATCGTCGTGGTCGAGCCGCGGGCCGAACCGCCACGAGGGGACGCCCGCGCGACCGCCCTGGCCGAGGGCTCGGTGCGGCTGCTCGATGCGCTCGGCGCCTGGGAGGAGCTCGCGGCCGATGCCGTGCCCATCCGTCGCGTCGAGGTGTCCCAGCGGGGCCATTTCGGCCGTACCCGCATCGAGGCCGCCGACGAGGGCGTCGCCGCCCTGGGTCACGTGGTCGCCTACGACGCGCTGGCGCGCGTGCTCGCCGGGCATGCCGCCCATGCCCCCGGCGTCGAATGGCTCGCGCCCGCCGCCGTGACCGGCGCCCGTGGCGAACCCGGGGTCATGACCGTGTCCCTCGTCGAGCCGGGGCAGGGCGGTGGATCGCTCGGCGACCGCCGCGCCCGGCTGGCGGTGGCCGCCGACGGCACCGATTCGCCCCTGCGGCGGGCACTGGCCATCGACACCCGCGAGCACGACTACGGCCAGACCGCGTTGCTGGCGGCGATCGAATGCGGCGGCGATGCCCACACCGCGCACGAGCGCTTCACCGATGACGGCCCGCTGGCCGTGCTGCCGGCCGGCGGTCGCCGGCGCACGCTGATCTGGAGTGTCCCGCCGGAACGAGCCGGCGAGCTGCAGGCGCTGGATGCCGGCGCCCTGGCGGCCGCGATCGCGGCCCGGCTCGGGCGCAGCCTGGCGCCGGTACGCCTGCTGCGGCCGCCGTCCGCCTGGCCGCTGCGCATGGTCGAGGCGCAACACAGCGTCGGCTACCGCGCCTGCCTGGTCGGCAATGCCGCGCGCACGCTGCACCCGGTCGCGGCCCAGGGCTTCAACCTGGCGCTGCGTGATGTCTGTGACCTGGCCGCGGCGCTGGCCGATGCCGGGGATCCCGGCGACGAGGCCGCCCACGAGGCCTGGCTGCAGCGGCGCGGCGCCGACCAGTGGCGCACCCGCACCTTTACCGACGGCCTGGCCCGGCATTTCGCCGAGGGCGGGGCGGTGCCCGGGCCGCTGCGGGCCGGTGCGCTGCTGGGGCTGGACCTGTGCCCGGCCGGCCGCCACCTGCTGGCGGCCCAGAACATGGGCCTGCTGAGCGGGCTGCCGCGGGTCGGTCGCTGGCGCCTGGATCCGCGCTCATGAGCGTGCGACGGCACCACGACGTGATCATCGTCGGCGCCGGCGCGGTCGGCGCGACCCTCGCGCTGGCCCTGGCGCGCCAGCGCCGCCGCGTGCTGCTGGTGGACAACCGGCCGGGCCCGGCGCAGTTCCCCGGCGACGACTACGCCGGCTTCGTCGTCTCGCTCCATCGCGCCAGCAGCGCCATCCTCGCGCGGCTCGGCGTCTGGGACCGCATCGCCGGCCACCGGGTCAGCCCCTACGGTGCAATGGAGTTGTGGGACGCCACCGGCTCCGGTCGCACCCGCTTCGACAGCACCGACATCGGCGAACCGATGCTGGGCCACTTCGTCGAGCCGGTGCTGGTCGAGGCCGTCCTGCACGAGGCGCTGGCGGCGGAACCCGGGGTCGCACTGCAATGGGAGGCCGGGCCCGCGGCGCTGGAGATCGAGGGCGACGCGGCGGGCCTGAGCCTGGCCGACGGAACGGAACTGCAGGCCGCGCTGGTCGTGGGTGCCGACGGCGGCCGTTCGCATCTGCGCGCGCTCGCCGGCATCGGCGTGCGCGAGTACGACTACGGCCAGCAGGCGCTGGTCTGCCATTTCGCCACCGAGCTGGCCCACGGCGCGGTCGCGCGCCAGCGCTTCCTGCCCGGCGGGCCGGCGGCGATGCTGCCGATGGCCGACGGCCGCTGTCACCTTGCCTGGTTCCGTCCGCCGGAGAAGGCCGAGGAACTGCTCGCGCTCGACGACAACGCCTTCTGCCACGCCCTGTCGGAGGCCACCGACTACGCCCTCGGCGCCGTCACCGCCGCCACGCCCCGACGCGGGTTCCCGGTGGTGCGGCGCCACGCCGTGCAGTACGTCGGGCAGCGGGTGGCGCTGGTCGGCGATGCCGCCCACACCATCCACCCGCTCGCCGGCCAGGGCCTCAATCTCGGCCTGCTCGACGCCGCCGCACTGGCCCACGCACTCGGCGCCCGCGGTGATGTCGGTGCCTGGCCGCGTCTGCGGCGCTATGCCCGCTGGCGGCGCGCGCACAATACCGCGGTGATGAGCGCGATGGATTTCTTCCACTTCGGTTTCGCGCACGGCGGGCCGGTGCGCGCCGCGGTGCGCAACGCCGGCCTGCTGGCCGCCGACCGCTCCGGTTTCGCCAAGCGCCTGGTCACGCGTCACGGTGCCGGCCTCGCCGGCGACCTGCCGCCGCTGGCCCGGCCGCTGCAGGCACACGCCGACGCGGTTGGAACCGGCAGCGGTGATCCTCTATAGTGCGGGTCTCGGTGATGTGGTCCTGCCGTCTCGGCAACCACGCGCTGCTGCGGGAGAGTCCCCGTTTCGACGGGGCGCCGAAGGCGTAACGGCCCGGAAACGCTCAGGCACCCGGACTGTGGCAGTATGCCGGCTCTGGAGAGTGGCGATCGCATCGATCGCCCACCGAAGGGGGAAGGGGCGCGTCTGCGCCCTCGATCTCTCAGGTGCATGGACAGAGGGGCGCGGATCCGCACGGCTCGTGCGGTCGGGGTGCGGTCCGCGTTTCCGGTCACTCTGGAGCAGACAATGACAAGACGGACACCCCTGTACGAGCTTCACCGCGAGGCCGGTGCCCGCCTGGTCGATTTCGCCGGCTGGGACATGCCGGTCAACTACGGCTCCCAGATCAACGAACATCATGCCGTCCGCCGCGACGCCGGCATGTTCGATGTCTCCCACATGAACCAGGTCGATCTCGCCGGTCCCGGCGCCGGGGCCTTCCTGCGTCGCGTGTTCGCCAATGACATCGCCCGCATGGACGACGGCAAGGCCCTCTACGGCTGCCTGCTGAACGAATCCGCCGGCGTGATCGATGACGGCATCGTCTATCGTCTCGATGACACGCACTACCGCCTCGTCGTCAACGCCGCCACCCGCGAGAAGGATCTCGACTGGCTGCGCCGGCACGCGGGCGAGTTCGAGCTGGAACTGACCGAGCGCGACGATCTCGCCATGATCGCGGTCCAGGGGCCGCAGGCGCGCGAGCGGGCGCACGAGGCGCTCGGCGGCGAGGCGGCCGAGGCCGCCGCCGGCCTGAAACGTTTCCGCTTCGCCGTCAGCGGCGACACCTGGATCGCGCGTACCGGTTACACCGGCGAGGACGGCTATGAACTGATGCTGCCGGGCGACGATGCGCCCGCCGTCTGGCGCGCGCTGGCCGGGGCCGGGGTGGCGCCGACCGGGCTGGGCGCACGCGACACCCTGCGCCTGGAAGCGGGCATGCCGCTCTACGGGCATGAGATGGACGAGGAGGTGACGCCGCTGGAGGCCGGGCTCGGCTGGACCATCGCCTGGGAGCCGGCCGATCGCGACTTCATCGGCCGCGAGGCGCTGTCGAAGCAGCGCGAACAGGGCGCCACCCGCAGCCTGGTCGGACTGCTGCTGGAAGGCCGCGGCATCGCCCGCGAGCAGCAGCAGGTGGTCACCGACGCCGGCGACGGCGTCGTCACCAGCGGCGGCTTCTCGCCGACGCTGGAACGCTCGATCGCGCTCGCGCGCGTGCCGGTGGGCGCGGGCACGCAGTGCGAGGTCATGATTCGCAACCGGGCGGTCACTGCCCGGATGGTCGATTATCCTTTCGTCCGCAACGGCAAACCGCGCATCGACCTGAACGATGGCGACGAGAGCTGAGGGGGAGCAACGAGCATGAGCCAGGTACCGAGTGAACTGAAATACACCCGCGATCACGAGTGGGTACGCGTCGACGACGACAACACGGTCACGATCGGCATCACGGATCACGCCCAGCAGGAGCTGGGCGATCTCGTTTTCGTGGAGGTGCCGGAAGTCGGCACGACCTTCGCCGCCGGCGATGCCGCCGCGGTGGTGGAGTCGGTCAAGGCGGCCTCGGACGTCTATTCGCCGCTGTCGGGCGAAGTGGTCGAGGCCAACGACGAACTGGCCGACGCCCCGGAGACGATCAACAACGACGCCTTCGGCGACGGCTGGATCTACCGCCTGCAGATCGAGGACAAGGCGGGGCTCGAGGATCTCATGTCGGCCGAGGAATACGAGGAGTTCATCAATTCGGACGAGGATTGAAAAATCAAGTGTATCTCGCAGAGGCGCAGAGAACGCAGGGAATGCGTCATGAAAGGAAATGGAATGGTGTCATTCCCGGAATCATCTCGCAGCTCTTGCGACAGCTTGCGTTCATTGAATGGAAAGGCCCGCACAGGCTGCGGATTGCCTTGAGTAATGAAGGACCCTGGAAGGCTTTTCGCTTTCCCTGCGCTCTCAGCGCCTCTGCGAGAGACTGCATTGTCATGAACGATTGATTTCACCTGGAGAGGCACGTGCCTTTCATACCGCATACCGACGAAGACGTGCGCGAGATGCTCGCGGCGGTCGGCGTCGACGACATCGACGGGCTGTTCGACGAGATCGCGCCCGCATTGCGCAGCGGCGAGCTTGCCGGCGTGCCCGAAGGCCTGTCGGAAATGGCGACCTCCCGGCTGCTGGAACGGCGCGCGGCGAGCGAGGGCCGGCCGCTGTGCTTCCTCGGGGCCGGCGCCTATCCGCACCACATTCCGAAGGCCATCTGGCAGATCGTCACCCGCGGCGAGTTCTACAGCGCCTACACGCCGTACCAGGCCGAGGCCAGCCAGGGCACGCTGCAGGTCACCTACGAGTTCCAGTCGATGATCGCCGAGCTCACCGGCATGGAGGTGTCGAACGCGTCGCTCTACGACGGCGCCTCCGCGCTCGCCGAGGCCGTGCTCATGGCCGTGCGCGGCAACCGCAAGGCGAGATCGAAGCGCGTGCTGATACCGCGCACGGTGCACCCGCACTATCGCCAGGTGACCCACGCCATCGTGCGCAACCAGGGCCTCGAGCTCGTCGAGGTGGATTTCGACGACGCCGGGGTGACGCCGGCCGAGGCGATGAACCGGGCCGCGGGCGACAGCGGCGTCGCCGCGGTCGTGGTGCCGCAGCCGAACTTCTTCGGGCGCCTGGAGGACGTCGCCGGGCTGACCGACGCCGGCCACGCGCTCGGCGCGCTGGTCATCGGCGTGGTCAACCCGACCTCGCTGGCGGTGCTGGCCCCGCCCGGCCAGTGGGGCGAGCAGGGTGCCGACATCGTCGTCGGCGAGGGCCAGCCGCTGGGCATCCCGATGTCGGCCGGCGGGCCGTACTTCGGGATCCTGTGCACGCGCAAGGCGCTCGCGCGGCAGATGCCCGGGCGCGTGGTCGGGCGCACCTACGACACCGAGGGCCGGCCCGGCTACGTCATGACCCTGCGTGCGCGCGAGCAGGACATCCGCCGCTCCAAGGCGACCTCGAACATCTGCACCAACCAGGGCCTGCTGGTCATCGCCGCGACCCTGTACATGTCGCTGATGGGGCCGGAGGGAATGGAACGCGTTGCCGGCCAGTGTCACGCCAATGCGCGCGCGCTGCGCAAGGCGCTGACCGGTCTCGCCGGTGTCGAGGCCGCCTGCGACGGGCCGTTCTTCCACGAGTTCGTGCTGCGCCTCGACGGCCGCAGGGCGAGCGACGTGCTGGGCACGCTCGTCAACGAACACGGCATCCTCGGCGGCCTGGCGCTGGAACCGTACTACCCCGAACTCGGCAACGCCCTGCTCGTGTGTGCGACCGAGGTGCATACCGACGAAGACCGGGACACCTTCGTCAAGGCGTTCGAGGATTCATTGAGCGGATGAGGATTCCGTGATGCCGTGCGGATGAATCTCGCAAAGGCGCCAGGAATCGCAGGGCACGCAACGGAAAGACTAAAGAGGTGAATGCTCTGCAATTGAATTCCTCTGCGTCCACCGCGGCTCTGCGAGAGATCTTGTTCAGTGCGTTGATACTCTCGCAGAGCCGCAGAGAACGCAGAGAGTGAAAGAAATACAACAGGATTTTGTTCCTTGCGCGCTTTGCGTCCCTCTGCGCTCTCTGCGAGATACAGGGATGCTCGCGAAAGCCTGTCTGAACAGAGGAGTCATTGAGCGGATGAGGATTCTGTGAGGTTGTGCGGATGAATCTCGCAAAGGCGCAAAGAATCGCAAAGCACGCGAAGAAGTGAATTGCTTTTTTTATTCTTTCACCTCTGCGCTCTCTGCGGCTCTGCGAGAGTTTCATATGCTCTGCGTGAAGAATCTCGCAGAGCCGCAGAGATCGCAGAGAGATTGAAAGGAGAGACAACAAGATTTTTTCTCTTTGCGTGCTTTGCGATCCTTTGCGCCTTTGCGAGAAAAATGCCTGCTCGCGAAAGCGTGTCATAACCCAATGAGGCCAGAAACATGCCTGAACTGATCTTCGAAAAGGCCCACCCCGGCCGCGTCGCCCGGGCGCAGTTGCCGCCGGAGGCGCCGGCGGCCGACGACCTGCCGCAGGAACTGCTGCGCAGGAAGCGCCCGGCCCTGCCGGAGGTGTCCGAGCTGCAGGCGGTGCGCCACTACACGCGGCTGTCGCAGCTCAACTTCTCCATCGACACGCATGTCTATCCGCTCGGCTCCTGCACCATGAAATACAACCCGCGCGCCTGCAACGCGCTGGCCATGCTGCCGGGCTTTCTCGAGCGGCATCCGCTGGCGCCGCCGGAAGCGGGACAGGGCTTTCTCCACTGCATGCACGAGCTGCAGGAGATCCTCGCCGAGGTCACCGGCATGAAGGGCGTGTCGCTGGCGCCCGCGGCCGGCGCCCAGGGCGAGTTCGCCGGCGTGTCGATGATCCGCGCCTATCACGACGCGCGCGGCGACACCGGGCGCACCGAGATCCTGGTGCCCGATGCGGCCCACGGCACCAACCCGGCCTCGGCGGTCATGTGCGGCTACAGCGTGCGCGAGATCCCCACCGACGACGAGGGCGACGTCGAGCTTGACGCCCTGCGCGAGGCGGTCGGCCCGCACACCGCCGGCATCATGCTCACCAACCCGTCGACCCTGGGCGTGTTCGAGCGCCGCATCGAGACCATCGCCGAAATCGTGCACGAGGCCGGTGGCCTGCTGTACTACGACGGCGCCAACCTCAACGCCATCCTCGGCAAGGTCCGGCCCGGCGACATGGGCTTCGACGTCATTCACCTGAACCTGCACAAGACCTTCTCGACCCCGCACGGCGGCGGCGGACCCGGCGCCGGCCCGGTCGGCGTCAACGAGGCGCTGCTGCCGTACCTGCCCGTGCCGATGGTGGCGCGGGACGGCGAGCGCTACGTCTGGCGCACCGAGGCCGACTGTCCCGACACCATCGGTCGCCTCAGCGCCTTCGCCGGCAACGCCGGCGTGCTGCTGCGCGCCTATGTCTACATCCGCATGCTCGGCCGCGAGGGCATGGTGCGCGTCGGCGAATATTCCACGCTCAATGCCAACTACCTGATGGCGCGCCTGCGCGAGGAGGGCTTCCAGGTCGCCTTCCCGACCCGCCGCGCCAGCCACGAGTTCATCGTCACGCTCAAGCGCGAGCACGACGAGTACGGCTTCTCGGCAATGGACTTCGCCAAGCGCCTGCTCGATCACGGCATTCACGCACCGACCATGTACTTCCCGCTGCTGGTGCCCGAGTGCCTGCTGATCGAGCCGACCGAGACCGAGGCGAAGGAGGATCTCGATCGCATGGTCGAGGTGTTCGTGCAGATCCGGGAGGAAGCGAAGAAGGATCCGGAGAAACTGCGTACCGCCCCGCACACGTTGCCGATGCGCCGCCTGGACGAGGTCCGCGCCGCCAAGCAGCTCGACCTGCGGTGGTATCCCTCCGACGAAGTCGCGTAGATGCCCTGTCCATCGGTTCGACTTCGCTCGTCCGGAAGTTGAGTGCGGACGTAGCAATTCGTCGTAACTGCCTGCCTTGCACGGGAAACTGGTGCATGGTCATGGCAGCATTCGTTTCCGACTCCCGCGTTGTACCCTGAAGCGGACCCGGCGGGGTTGCGGGTGTTCAGGCGGTATGCTTGAATTTGACCACTGATGAGTGGGGGCATGTCCCATTCATTATGCGGTCCCATGTCCTCATGGCGATCCTGCAGGGAGGCAGATCATGGCAAAAATGGAGCATTCGTCCCGGCACCGCTCTGCTACCGTGCCGATCTCCTCTCTTCGGCAACTTTCCTCTGTTCGCATCCTCCTGGTCGGATTGGTCGTCGCAGCCGTTGCGCTGAGCGTTGGTGCATTGCTGCTCGATGGAACTCCCGACGTCGACTCGGTCGTGTTTCGCGAAGAACCCGCGACTGACAGTTCCGTCGAGACTTCCGGATCATCAATCAATAACCCTGGCCAGATGAATGCCGCTGGTGACCCCGCGGGTACCGGCAATTCCGGCAACGTGTCACCGGACGACCCACAGTCCGACACGATTCAACGTGGTGAAGACCTGATCGCGGAGACACATGCGCAACTCGCGGCGAATCCCCTTGCTTCGGGTTCGTCACCGGAATCCAAAGCGGCCTTCGACAGTCGTATCGAGGCAGTCCGCGAAGAGATTGACCAGATCAGAAAAGAGCTGCACTCGACACAGCAATAACTTCGGGATTCATGTCGACGGCAGGCCATGCCTGCCATTGAACAAACAGGGACACAGGTTGGCGCGGGTTGCGCCCCGGGGGAGGGGCATGCATGCAATCCGGCCAAAGAACAAGAAAGGGTTACAACATGTCAGTGGACATCCGTATCGGGGGTCGGAGTCTTGTTCGCGGGTGGGCGATTGCACTGGCGATCGCTCTTGCAGGCCTGGCGCCGTGGACGAGCCCGGCCAGTGCCGACGAGGGTGACTTCCTCGATGTTTCCGAACGGTATTTCCCGATTCGCCATGGCGGCATCACCGTCATTGCCGACCGTTTGGGTTCTCTGGCGGATGAAGTCGTCGAGCATTTCGAGCCCCACCAATTGCAGTACCTCGGATACTGTGGTGCCGATCCGATCTGCCCTCAGGATGCCCGGGACGCGGGCGCCGTGTACTACGCGTCGATCTCGGTCGATGGCGAGGAAGCCCTGGCGTTCTACGACGAGGACGGCAACCTTGTCGGCATCTCCCGCTTGTCGTCGGCCGAGAGTGTCGCCAGTGGTTCGGTGGCAGGCAGTAGTGGAGAGTCGGGCGATGGATCGGCCGATGGACAGGCGTCGAGCGGCAACCTGGTCGGTTCCCTCGGCGGTGATTTCAACGTCAGCGGTTCCGTGAATTACAGCATTCCCCTCGAGGTTCCACCGGCATTCGGTGGCCTGGAGCCGCAACTTTCCCTGACCTACGACAGCAACGGCGGGAATGGTGCCCTCGGGGTGGGCTGGCAGATCGCCGGTATCGACAACATTACCCGGTGCAGCCGCAACATTGCGCTGGATGGCCGAAGTCGTGCGGTGCAGTTGAATGGCAATGACCGCTTCTGTCTCAAGGGCAAGCGTCTGGTGGCCGTGGACGGCGCCTACGGCGATGACGGCACGATCTATCGGACCCGCATCGCCTCCTTCGTCCGGGTCGAGTCGCGGGGGCAAGCCGGGGGCGGGCCTCAATCCTTCAAGGTCACAACCAAGGCCGGTGAAACCCTGTATTTCGGTGATAGTGCCGATTCGCGGGTAACCGACGGTTCCGGTGCCGTTCTGACCTGGTCTCTTCGTCGCGTCGTCGATGCGGCGGGCAACGTGATGCTCGTCAATTACGAGAATACCGACCATGGGCACCGCCCGACTTCCATCGAATACTCGGAAGTCAATCCCGGTGCAGGGGATTTCGTGCACCGGGTCGTCTTCGAGTGGGAGGACGAGCCACGGCCCGACGTTTCCACTGGCTACGTGGCCGGCATGGAGAGAGCGGTTTCCCGTCGTCTGGAGGGAATTCGAACCGAGAGTAATGGCCAGCGTGTCCGTCGTTACGGTTTCACCTACAGGACAAGCGAATCCTCCAAACGCTCGCTACTGACTTCGATCCAGCTGTGCGGCACCACGGCCGAGGCCGAGGATTGCCTGCCCGCCACCACGATCGACTGGCAGGATCCCGATCGCGAGGTTTCCAGCCTGTTCACGAATCGCACCCGCATTGATGACAACTGGAATTCAAGGAACAAGGATCCCGTGTTCTTCGATTACGACGGTGACGGTGATACCGATATCCTGCTGATTCCTCAAGGAGGCGTGTATAGCAGGGAACCTTGTTGTCCAGGTGGTTCCGACGTACTGGAGCTGAATTCGATCAAGCTGCTGACAAACAACGGTGGCTCGTTCTCTGCCCAGGACGCAAATGACTGGTTTAACACGAATGCCATTGGCGAGGAGTTTGCCGGCACACCGGACCCAATCATTCGGCCCGTCGATTTCGATGGCGATGGCCGCCAGGAGCTTGCCATATTCGGCATCCCGTACATGGGGCCCGAGTACTCGTGTGGAAGAGGAGTCACCTGCCGTGACCGCAAGTCACGCGCAATAGTGGTTGACTGGGATGGCAGCGAGTTCAACGATACCGGGGTGACCGGTAATTCATCTCCCGAAGGGAAGTTGATTGCGCTGGACACCAACGGTGATGGACGGCAGGCCCTCCTGTCTCTGCCTGAACGGTACTGTCCGAGCGGAGGCAATACCTGCGAAGGGGCGAATGCGACTGATGACTGGGCGGAAGCTCCGTCGCGCCTGTTCCGCTACACGGGGAGTGGCTGGGCATCTCATGGTCTCGGCAGCCAGGAATCGATTCTCAATCCGGAGCCATCGTTCCTCAATGATTCGGACGTATCAATAACGCCGCTCGATACGGACGGGGATCAGGTAACGGAACTGCTGGTTCGTCACCAGGGTGGATCCTCGTACCTTCTGACGCCGGCTCCCGACGGCAAGTCATTCAACCACGACAATGTCAGCAACCACTGGGGCATGGGTGAGGGGAGCTGGTATCCGAATCGCAGGAATGCGATTGCGCTGGATTTCAACGGGGACGGCAATCAGGACCTCCTGATGCAGCGCAAGGGCACCAATGGCAGTAGTACCTTCCTTCTTCTTTCCAATGGAAAGTCCTTCCAGAATCGCATGAACATTACGGATCTGTGGGGGATGAGCGGGTCGGCCTGGAATGGAGACAACCGTGTCGCCATGCCGAACGATTTCAACGGCGATGGAATGGATGACCTGCTCCTTCAGGGGGTGGATGGACAGGGCAGCCTGTTGCTTGTATCGGAAGGCAACCGTGTCCGTCGCCATGATGTGAGCGAGGCCTGGGGCATGAACCAGTCCTCGTGGGGAGCCGAGAAGCGGGCGGCCTATATCATGGACTACGACGGCGATGCCGTTTCGGAGCTGGTGCTGCATGCGCATGGAGACCGTAGTAGCTGGCTGATGCGGGATTCGAACAATGATCCATCGGACTCGATTGCGGATCGCGTGACTTCGATTACCGAGGGTGATCTTGAGCAGTACACGGTCGAGTACGAGCTCGCAGGGTTGAGCGACGCATACACGCCGGCTTCGAATGGTGCCTGGTCATATCCGCAACGAAGCCTTCAGAATGGGTTCGTCATCGCGACCCGTTCGAGTCGGCGAAACGGTATCGGTGGCTGGCGCAGCACGGAGCACGAGTACCACGATCTGCGCGTACACCAGAAGGGGCATGGAGTGCTCGGGTTTGGCCGGACGATCGAGGCCGATCCAGCGGCGAACCGTGAAACCGTGACCGACATGCACAACACTGATCCCCGGCTGGTCGGCATGGTGGAGCGTACACGCGCCAGGGTCGATGGCGAGCTCATCCGGGAGGTGACCAACGAATACCAGTTCGCGGACAACCAGCCGGATGGTGTCCACTTCCCGTTCCTGCAGCGCAGTATCAAGAACAAGTACGAGCTGGACGGCACGCACCTGGCCACCGTGACGACCGAGAACAGTGGTTACGATGCCTGGGGCAACGTTGGCCGGGTCTCCGTCTCCACCGAAGACCACATCCACGGTCGGACCTGGCGTCAGATCACTGACAACACCTGGGACCAGTCAACCCCCGAAACCGGCCGTCTGCTGACGAGCCAGGTCACGCACGAGCATCCGGACGGCAGCAGCATGGTCCGGCGCTCGGCGTTCGAGTATGACCCGGCCACCGGCATCCTGATCAGCGAAACCGTGCAGCCGGGTGAGGGAGCCGGCCTGGAGCAGACCACGAGCTACGATCTCGATCGCTGGGGCAACAAGGCCGTGACGACCGTGTCCGGGACCTCCCCGAATGCGGCAGGCCTCCCAGTGCACCTCCAGGACTGGCCCGATCGAGTCACCAGCCGGACCACCGAGATCGACCTCGCGAGCGGGCTGCGCAAGGTCACGATCACCAATGCGATGGGCCACAGTGAACTGCGCAACTATCGGCTGTCCGACGGAGCGCTGGACAGCCAGGAAGGCCCGAACGGACTGCCAACCGGATTCGAACACGATCCGCTCGGCCGAAGGACCCGCACGATTCTGCCCGATGGCACCGAAGCCACGATCAATCGGCAATGGGGCGGTCATCCGGAGATCGCGCAGTCTGTCTACCACATTACCGAAGCGGAGACGGGGCAGCCGAGCGTGACCACCTGGTATGACCGTCTCGGACGAGAGCTGGGTACCACGAAGCCCGGGCTGGATGGACGGACGGTGATCGAGTTCAAGGAGTACAACGCCCGCGGAGCGGTTGCGCGTTCTGCACGTCCCCACTATCTCGGCGAAACCCTTCACTGGATTGAATTCAGTTATGACGCGCGCGGTCGGGTTATTGAGCGGAGTTTCCCGCTGGGCGATGCCGCGGGCGGTGGCCGTGGCTCGATCGTCACCAGTTACTCGGGTTACGAGACCCATGTAACGGATGCCGAAGGCCGGACGACTATCAAGGAACGCAATGCGCGTGACCAGCTCGTGAAGGCCACCGATGCCATGGGTGAATCGGTCACCTATGCGTACAACGCCGTCGGCGACCTGGTGGAAACCATCGACCCGCTCGGCCGCAGCACTACCTTCGTCTATGACGTCCGGGGTCGCAAGGTCGGGATGACTGCACCTGACATGGGTACCTGGTCGTACGTTTACAACAGTTTTGGCGAGTTGATTGCCCAGACCGATGCCAAGGGCCAGACGGTGCATGTAGATTACGATGCGCTCGGCCGGAAGATACGTCGGGACGAGCCCGAGGGCGTCACTCGCTGGTGTTATGACGGTGATACGGATTGCGGCAGCGTGGATGGTGGTTATGGCGCCGCCATCGGCAAGCTGGTGGGAGTGACCGGCCCCGAGCTCGATTATCGGAAGACCATCGAGTATGACGACAAGGGCCGTCCGGAGCGCAGGATCACCTGGCATCTCGGCGATGAAATCGAGACTTACCCGGTTGCCACGACCTACGATGACAAAGGTCGGGTCGATTCGACGGTCTACCCGGAAGGGTTCACGGTCTACAACGACTACAACCAGCAGGGCTATCTTGTCCGCAAGCTTGCCCCGCGTGACACCATGTCCTCCGAGATCGACGGTGCACTCGTCGAGGCCGAGCGATTGGCCCGGATGATAGCCCGGTACGAAGCAAAGGCTGCTGATTTCACGAGCCACGCATCTCTCTACGAACGCATGGCCAACGACTATGCCGCTTCCGGCGATTCGGTCATGGCCGCGAGGCTGGACGATGCCGCCGACGAGCTGCGCGGCCTGGCCGCCAATCTCGACCAGGCGGTACTCGACGCGCAGGCCGAGCTCGATCAACTGGAGACGGAGAGCACGGTCGATGCGGAAACGCTGCGAGTTCGCTATGGCCCCGATGGCGAATATCCCGAGGGGCAGGATCCCGAGTCCGCGGCCGCCCGCGCCGCGGCCGAGGCCTGGCTTGAGGCCGCCGAGGAACACCTCGCGCGTGCCGAGCAGGTTGGGCCCGATGACCCGATCGATCTTCGGGACCAGGAACTGGCGCTGGCCCAGAATGCGCTGGCAATGGCACGCGCGGCGGCCGATGAAGCCGATGTGCCGGAACCGGGCGAGGATCCGGCTCTCGCCGAGTCGGTGCCGCAGGGATCGACCGCGAGTGAGTGCAGTTCGACCGAATACTACGAGGTGTTCTGGTGTGCCGAGTCGGCTGACGCCGAGGGGCGCATCAACAAGCTCCACTACGGCAACGGTCTGGTCACGCACCGCGACTACGAAAGCGCTTCGGGCCAGCTTGCCGGGATTCGTACAGAAGTCATGGGCGACGCCGGGATTATTCTTCGCCAGGACCTTGCGTACCAGTATGATCGAAGCAACAACGTCACGCGGCGTGACAACCAGGTCACGCGTATCACACAGGACTATGCCTACGATGCCAATGACCGGTTGACGCAGGCCGACGTTTCGCTCGACCCCTTCGATGAGGGAACCCAGACCAGTAGCTACACCTGGTCCTACGACGCCTTGGGCAACCGGGTCTCGGATACCCGCGTCGGCACCTACGCCTACGACGACCCGGCCAACCCCGGCCGTCTCACCGAGGCCGGCGGCGACCTCCTGAGCTACGACACCAACGGCAACGTCACCGCGTATTCCGGCAAGGTCCTGACCTGGTCCAGCTTCAACAAGCCG
>CAYZHJ010000042.1:15527-21709 GCA_964478305.1 uncultured Ectothiorhodospiraceae bacterium | reverse complement strand
TACGCCCCCCAAAAAACCCAATTAATGCTTTTACCCCCATTTCTTTGGCCCCCTTGCGCCGCCCCAACCTACATTGCTTTCCGGACGCTCTGTACCAACGGAGCAACGCCTTCCAGAAAGTCGTCCAGCGAAGCCAGCGCGCGTTCGGCATGCATCGCCTGCCGCTCCCGCTTGTTCCGTTTCCTGCGCCGCCCCTCGGGCGGCGGCAGGGGCGGCAGCAGGCCCATGTTCGATTTCATCGGCTGGAAGTCGGCAACGTCGGCGTGGGTAACGTAGTGGCAGAGCGCGCCGAGCATCGTCTCCGGCGGCAGTACGAGCGGCTCTTCATCGTGCAGGATCCGGGCCGCGTTCCAGCCGGCCAGCAGGCCCGAGGCGATGTTGCCGGCATAACCCTCGATGCCCGTGAGCTGGCCCGCGCAGAACAGTTCCGGTCTTGCGCGAAACTGCAGCGTCGGTTCCAGCAGGCGGGGAGCGGACAGGAACGTGTTGCGGTGCATCTGGCCGAAGCGTTCCCATTGTGCGTGCTCCAGCCCGGGGATCAGGGCGAACACCCGCTTCTGCTCGGCGAACTTCAGGTTGGTCTGGAAGCCGACCAGGTTGTACAGCGTGCCGGCGAGATTGTCCCGCCGCAGCTGCACGCAGGCATGCGGCCGGCGGCCGCTGCGCGGATCGGTCAGGCCGACCGGCCGCAGCGGACCGTGGGCGAGCGACTCGCGGCCGCGCGCGGCGATGATCTCGATCGGCAGGCAGCCCTCGAAGAAGCGGTGCACGCCGGCCTTCACGCCTGCCTCGATCGCCTGCTCGAAGCTGCGCAGCGGAATGCGTTCGGCGGCCAGCAGTGCGTCGACGAAGGCCTCGTACTCGTCGCGCGTCATCGGACAGTTGATGTAGTCGCCCGCCGCCTCGTCGCCGTGGTCCCAGCGCGACTGGCGGAAGGCGATGTCCATGTCGACCGAGTCGGCGGCGACGATCGGCGAGATGGCATCGAAGAAGTACAGGTGTTCCTCGCCGGAAAGGCCCGCGAGTGTCGCGGACAGTGCCGGCGAGGTCAGTGGACCCGAGGCGATCACCGTCGGACCCTCGGGCAGCGTCGTGACCTCCTCGCGCAGGATGCGGATGTTCGGGTGCGCCTCGAGCCGTTCGGTGACGTGCGCGGCGAAGGCCTCGCGGTCGACCGCCAGGGCGCTGCCGGCGGGCACGGCAGTGGCGTCGGCGCACTCCAGCAGCAGCGAGCCCATGCGCCGCAGCTCGGCCTTGAGCAGGCCCGACGGCCGGTCGACCACGTCGGAGCCGAGCGAGTTGGAACAGACCAGCTCGGCCAGGTCGCCGCCGACATGCGCCTCGGTGTTCCGCGCCGGGCGCATCTCGAACAGGTCGACCCGCACGCCGCGCCCGGCTGCCTGCCAGGCCGCCTCGCTGCCGGCCAGCCCACCGCCGATGATGGTCAGCCCGGCCTGCATCTCGTGCTCCCCCCTGCCATTGCGGCATGATAGCAGTCGCGGTCCGGGGGGAATCCCTTGCCGGATCGGTGGTCGAACGCAGTAACGGAATGGCGATGAGCAGGCCGATCGACCGCAGGCGCAGGTACCTCCTGTTCGGCAGCGCGAGCGCGCTGGCGCTCGGCGCCGCGCCGGGATGGGCCGCGCTCGTGCCGACGCCGCGGCAGACCCTCGGCCCGTTCTACCCGCAAAAGCCGCCGCTCGATTCCGACAATGACCTGGTCCGTGTCGACGGCCGTGACGGGCTGGCCGCCGGCGTGATCACCGATCTCACCGGCCGCGTCGTCGACCCGTCGGGCCAGCCGATCGACGACGCCCGCGTGGAGATCTGGCAGTGCGATGCCAACGGCCGCTATCACCACCCGCGCTCGCCGAAGAAGGACCGCGATCCGAACTTCCAGGGGTTCGGCACGTTCACCACCGGCACGGACGGGCAGTACCGCTTTCGCACGATCCGGCCGGTGCGCTATCCGGGACGCACGCCGCACATCCATTTCCGGGTGGTGGCGCCCGGCATGGATGAGCTGGTCACCCAGATGTACATAGCCGGGCATCCGCTCAATGAACGCGACTGGATCCTGCGGAATGCCGGCGAGGCACGCTCGAGCCTGCTGGTCGAGTTCGAGCCCGCCGAGGATGACGATGCCGAGCAGCGGGCGCGATTCGACATCGTGGTGGGGAAGTTGGGCTGAGCTCGGTTCAACGCCGTGCATCCATCAAACGTGCGTCAAGGAATCGATCCGCTTCGCGGCCCCTCACCCTGTCCCTCTCCCCTGAGGGGAGAGGGGACCCTTCGTTTGATGCAGTGCCGTCACTGGTTCTTCTCCTCTCGGAAGAGAATCGCTTCGTTTGAATCAGCACTGCCTTCAGCCCCTCTTCCCTGTGGGGAGAGGGGACCTTTCGTTTGATGCAGTGCCGTCACTGGCTCTTCTCCTCTCGGAAGAGAATCGCTTGGTTTGAATCAGCACTGCCTTCAGCCCCTCTCCCTTCGGGAGAGGGGTTGGGGTGAGGGCTGCGAGCGCAGCGAGCTTCTATTCCACACCCGCGGTCAGACCGCGCACCTCCAGCTCGGTCTCGATCGCGCCGGCGCGCTCGAAGCGCAGAGTCAGCGGCACGGAATCGCCCTTCTCCAGGCGTCGATCGAGCTGCATGAGCATCAGGTGATAGCCGCCGGGCGCGAACGCGAGACTTGCGCCGGCGGGGATCAGCACACCGTCCTCCTGGTGCTCCATGCGCGTGACGCCGTCTTCCTCGACCGAACGATGCACCATGACGCGCGCGGCAATCGGGGATTCGGCGCCGACCAGCCGGTCGTCCTCGTCCCCCCCGTTGACGATCTCCAGGTAACCGACCCCGACCGGCGCACCCGGGGTAGTCGCTCGCGACCAGGGCTGCTCGATCCGCAACGAACCCGGGCCGGCATCGCCGGACCATGCCGGAGCGGTGAACACCAGCGCGGCAGACACGAGAACGCGGGACAGCGGACGAACAAGGCGGTACAACACAGGAGGGCTCCGATGGCAGATGGCAGCGCTGCAAGATGCATCGCGCCGTGCAGTCAGTCAATCCGAACGGGATGAAGAAAGGCCGCGGCAAGCTGGTTGCCGCGGCCAAGGGGGATGGGGGAGGTGGAGGTCTCCCCCGACCGACACTCAGCGTCCTTCGCGGAAGATCTCCGGGTTCTCCTCGCCCTCGGCGTGAAGAAAACCGGCCAGTCCCTTTTCCATGCGTGACAGCGCGTGGTCGACCAGGATGTAGCGGCCGGGCACGTCGAGGCCGAACTCGACCATGGTCGCGCCGCCGGGCGCCACGGTCGTGGTCTGCACGTTCTCCAGCGGCTCATTGGTGATCGCGCCCTGGTCATGAACCCGGTCGAAGATCTCGCCGATGACATGGAACGAGGAAGTCGCATTGGGGCCGCCAACGCCGAAGAACATGCGCACGTCCTCGCCCACCCTTGCCTTGAGCGGCTTGTCGGTGGTCAGCGCGCCGACCGCGCCGTTGAAGGTGTAGTATTCGGCACGCTCGTCGATCAGCTTGTCGACACTGAACTCGGCGCTGCCGCGCTTGCCGTAGCGCTCGGCGGTATAGAGCTCGCCCTGCATGATGTAGAACTCGCGATCGACCTCCGGCAGCCCGCCCTCGGGCTCGATCACCGCAAGACCGTACATGCCGTTGCTGATGTGATGCGCCACCATCGGCGTCGCGCAGTGGTAGACGTAGACACCGGGCTGCAGCGCCTTGAAGGTGAAGCTCGCCTCTCCGCCGGGCGGCACCTGGGTCAGCTCGGCGCCGCCGCCGGGACCGGTCACGGCATGGAAGTCGACCGAGTGGGTCATGGTGCTCGACTCCGGATTCTTCAGCGTGACGTGCACCGTGTCACCGACACGGGCCCGCAGCATCGGGCCGGGTATGGTCTCGTTGAAGGTCCAGAAACGGTAGCTGGTACCGTCGGCCAGGCGGGCCTTCTTCTCGACCGTCTCGAGCGTGAAATCGAGTTCGCGCGGACCGCGCTTGCCGACCGGCTTCGGCAGATCGGCCGGATCGCGCACGATGCTGGGCAGGGTTTCCTTCTCGGCCGCCTGCACGCCCACCTGGATCATGCCCTCCATGCCGGCGGCGCGGTGACCGGGCACCGAGCAGTAATAGACGAACTCGCCGGTCTTGTCTGCTCGGAACACCATCACCGAACTCGAGCCCTTGCCCGAAACCTGGTCCGACTTCGCGTCGAACTCCGGCGACACCACGTCGTGCAGTGCACCGTCGCCATTGACCAGGTTCACCTGCACGACCTGGCCGGGCTCGACCCGCAGGGTCGGATTGACCACGCCGTCGATCCCTCCGCCGACGCCGGTGAAGATCATCCTGCCCTCGCCGATGCCGGTTTCGAGCGTGAAGGTGACATCGGGCTTGTAGTCGGCCGCCTGCGCCGCGGGCAGAACCGCGAGCAACACCAGTGCGCACAGGTGAGCAGCCAGGGCCCGACGCTGGTTCGTGATGGTGGACATTGTCTTGCTCCAGGGATGTAGCGAGTGAGACCGCCTCCCGGTCCCGTTGCCTCGACTGCATCATGACAGCGGGCGTGCGGCCGTTGCTTGACGGTGGTCAAGCCGCGATCCGCCAATCCCCGGAACGGCGCCTGGAAACACACCGGAGCAGGAAGCGATCCCGCCGGTGTCGCCGGAGTCACTCGTGCACCACCTCGGAACGTCGAGCCGGCGAGACCGCTCAGTCGCAGAGCCACTCCAGCAGCCACTGCTCCAGTCGGGTGCTGGGCCCCGCACGGGCGATGCGCTCGACCTCTTCACGGCGGAACAGGCGGCAGGCGCAGGCCAGCCACAACAGGCCGGAGACATAGAGCGCGGCGAACACCAGCGGAATGCCGAGCGCGACCACCGCCAGCGCCTGCCAGCCGGCGACCGGCTCGGCCGGGGCGAGCCCGAACAACTGCGGCAGTTCCGGCAGAACCAGCATCACGACCAGTGTCGGACCGGTGACAATGCAGACAAGGAAGAACATGCCAAGGAGAAAGAGCCGCACGCTGTCAGGTTCCCCGAACTTCCCCGGAACAAGGACTTCATCATCATGGTGGATCGGATGGCGGGGGATAAGCCACCGTCCGCGAGGGCCGCCCGGCCATTTCGCGGGCAAGCCCGCTCCAACATGTTTCGTTTCGAGTGTTGGAGCGGGCTTGCCCGCGAACCCATCGGCAACCGCAACCGGCGGTCGCAGGTTTCAGCCCTTGCCGTCACCAGCCGCCGCTTCGGCATGCTCGGCCAGCCAGGCCTCCCGATGACGATTGAACCGCTCGACGAAGTCCTGCATGGCGACCTCGTCGTACTCGCGCACGCCGCTTATCAGCAGCTTCTTCCAGCCGGAACCGACCGACTGTCCGCCATCCGCGATCGTGAACTGCATCACCGCTTCCCCGCGCCGGCCGTTGACCTCCAGCGTGGAATCGTCGAGCTCGAGTGTCGGCCGGGCGAGTACGGGCGTGGTCAGTTCGAAACCCATGCTGTCGTAGATCACCATCGGCCGTTCCGGGTGGAACATGACGCGCTTCTCCGCCATCAGCGGGATCAGGTAGTGCGGGAAGGTGCGACCGGAAAAGGCGGTGTACTGGCGGATGAAGGTCTCGATCCCGTGCTCGTCCCGGGTGATTTCGCCGGCACGAGCGACCTCCATGAACACGCCCCCTGCGGCATCGGTCAGGACGAAGCTCGACGCCTCGGTGTCGGGACAGTGGATCGGCTCGTCGGCATCGACCATGCCGCGAAAGCCGAAGGTCATTCGCGCCGACAGGCCGTAGCGCCTCAGAACCAGCGCGAACAGCAGGTCGCCGGGCACGCAGAATCGCCGGGCGCCGGCATCGTGCAGCGGGTTGTAGTCACCGGCGACCTCCTTGGCGAACCGGCTGGCCTGCTCGGCCGAGATCCGGACCGCGCCATCGGCGTCGACCGAATGAAAGGAATCGAGAAAATCGTGGTCCCCTGTCATTGTCGCCCGGCTTCCTGATTGCGTGAACCGTGTAGCGTACGGGGTTGCGAAGGGCGGGGAAAGTGCCTGGTCCACAAATGGCGGATCGTAGGTCGGGCCGACGCAGGGGGCCCCACAAGCCCGCGTGTGGGAAAGCAACACTGTAGGGGCGACGGCGGCGGGCCCACCGGCCGGCGGTTTGCAGGC